>CAIWXW010000001.1 GCA_903916755.1 uncultured Opitutaceae bacterium
ATCACCGTGTCGGCGCCCCAGCGGGTCGACCACACCATCTTCTCGACCTCTTCCTCGATCGACGACGCGACCGCGGAATTGCCAATATTGGCGTTGATCTTCACCAGGAAATTCCGGCCGATGATCATCGGCTCGAGCTCCGGGTGGTTGATGTTGCAGGGGATGATGGCCCGGCCGCGGGCGACCTCGTCGCGCACGAACTCCGGCGTGATCTCCCGCGGGATGGCGGCGCCGAAGGACTGGCCGGGGTGCTGGCGCCAGAGGGAATTGCGCGGACCCTCCGCGGTCATCTCGAGCAGCTCGCTGGCGCGCTGGAGCTTGGTGTTCTCGCGGATCGCGATGTATTCCATTTCCGGCGTGACGATCCCGGCGCGGGCATAGGCCAGCTGGCTGACCCGCTGGCCCGCCTTGGCCCGCAGGACCGTGCGCCGGGCGCGGTCAAAGTACTTGATCGGGTTGCGGCGGCCCTCGGCCTCGGCCTGGGCGCGGTGCTGCTCCGACAGGTAGCCGTCGTCGATCGGCTGGACCGGGCGCGCGGCCGTGGCCTCGACGTCGCCGCGTTCCCGGATCCAGGCGGCCCGGATGGGCGGCAGGCCCAGGGTGACGTCCCCATGAAAATCGGGGTCGCCCCAGGGGCCGGCGGTATCGTAGACGCGGACGGGCTCGTTCGGCACCTCCGTGCCGTTGGGCAGCTTGGTCGGGACCAGGGTGATCTCGCGCATCGGCACGCGCAGGTCGGGGCGGGAGCCCGGGATGTAGACCCGGCGCGAGGCGGGCATGAGGCGGTGACCGGTGTAGACGGGGTCGGCGGCGGGATCGGAGGTGGGCATGGGAGGCAATCGGGGATTAACGCCCTGCTCCGTCCGGACTCCAGCTCCACCCGCTCTCACGGACGGCCTGTTTTCCCTACGGCGCAGAAGCGCATCAGGTTCGAAGAATTCGGGGGCAGATCGCGCCTCCGTCTCAGCCCGGCGCTCCGGGCTCTCCTAAACGAGGTGGCATCCAATCAATCACAGCCCGGGTCGTTTTCAACGGCAAATCGGCGATTTTCGCGCCGGGGCGCCCAGGAATGGGTCCGATCGGCTTTGTCCCCCGAGTCCGGCGCCCATCCCCTCCGCGGATGACACCGGAAGTCCCTGCCCCGGAAAGAGGAGCGGAATATGACATAATAACCGCTGGACGATCGGTCCCTTCCGGCTAGGATGGACGTCGCATCAGGAACGAACCGGCCCTCAAAAGCCGGTTCTGCCAACCGGGCCGGGAGCGGCCACGGTGGATCGGGCGAAAGCCCGGATGTGCGAGGCCATGGGGCTTCGAACCAAAAGCGCTCCCAGAGACGACAGCCGACCTGATGCCTGGGTCGGCTTTTTGTTTTTCAGGGCCTGATGCGCCTTCAACCACTGAAATACCCGCATCATGAGCACGTCACCACTGACACCCAGCATCCGCATCCGCGCGGAGAACCCGAACCATCATCTCTGGAACAACCATGGGACTTGGTTCCTGCACTATACCGTGCACCCCACCCCGTTCACCAAGGAGCGGATCCGGTGCTCCCTGCAGACGAAGGACGTCGCCCGCGCCCGGCAGCAGCGCGACTCCTTTTTTGCCTCCGCCCGCGAGGCGGCGCCCGGTGCCATGCCGCTGCGCGCGGTCGCGGCCTGAATTTCAGGCCCCTCAGGGCACCTTGAGCCGCTGGCCGGGCTGGAGCGAATTCTCGTCCGGCAGCACGTCCCGGTTGGCGTCAAAGAGCTCGCGCCAGCGCCGGCCGGTCCCGTAGACCCGGGCGCTGATCCGCGAAAGGGAATCGCCGGCCTGCACCACATAGGTGCGGACGGCCGCCGTCGGGGCAGCCGCCGTCGGAGCCGGAGTCGGAGCCGGAACCACCGCCACCGCGGCGGCGGGAGCGGGGGGCGCCGCCTCCGCCGGGGCCGAGGCGGGCACCAGCGCGTCACGGGCCTCGGCCGCCTCCTTTTCGGCGGCGACGGCCCGTGCCTCCATCGCCTGCAATTGCCCGGGCAGCGCGGCGAGCCGGGCCGCGTCGGCCTTCAGCGCATCGCGCTCCCGGGTCAGTTCGCTGGCTCCCTGCGCCGCCGCCCGCAGCTGCTGCCGGAGCCGATCGTTTTCGGCCGCGCTCGCGCGTTCGGCTTCGGCGGCCCGCGCCGCCGCCTCCTC
>CAIWXW010000002.1 GCA_903916755.1 uncultured Opitutaceae bacterium
AAGCTGCTCAGTGCGGCGGGCGTGCGGACCTTGTCCATCGCCGAGCAGGCCCAATTCTGGCGGGAGACCACGCTATGACGACCGACGAACCGTACCGGTGGCTCGACGCCATTGCGAACCGCCGCGAGTACATCCGCGACCAGCTGAAGGGCGCGACCCCCGTTTTCGCCTTCTCCCGCCCGGAGGGGATTCTGCTCTGGGGCGTGGGCACCGGCCAGTCCAAGGTCTTCGAGGTCTACGACCGCCAGGCGCTCGCCGCTTTGGGCCATCCGGTCGACATCGAGAAGATCCGGCAGACCGTGATCGAGGCCGCCCACCGGGAGGGCTTCGCCCGGGACCCGGAGGACGTCACCCTGCGGCGGCTGCTTAATTTCTCGCTCGGGCCGGCGCTCAAGGCGGGCTTTGAGCAGATCTTCACCGCGCCCCTGATGGTCGAGACGGTCTTTGCGGAGGTCGGCGCGGCTCCGGCGTCCGATGTCCTCGCCCGGGTGAATTTCGACGGCACCTATCGCTTCGAAAGCGACGGGGTCTCGGTCGTCCACACCGCTCCCGCCGACGAGGCGGCGGCCGCCCAGTGGCTGCGCGGCCAGATCAGGCCTGAGGCCACGCTGCCCGAAGTCAGCCGGCTGGCGCTGGCCGCCTGGCGAGCCCTGACTTCCGGCAAGCCGTTTGCGCCGCCGGAATCGTCCGCCGCGGCTGATGTCCCCTTCGCCCTGGAGGGACGGGTGATCGAGGCCGCCCTCCTGGAGCGCGGCCCGGCCAACCGGGCGCGCTACCGCGCCCTGAGCCCGGCCGAACTGGCCTGAGCGCAGCCCGCGTCCTCCGCCCCGGCCGACGCCCGCCGCGCCATGACCAGGTCCAAGGCTGCCCGGAAGCCCGCCCGCATCATCGGGCTGGAGACGGAGTATGGCTGCCTGGTCGACGGCCTGGGGCCGCGGGCGGTCGCGCAGATCCGGGATTGGATCTTTGAGCGCCACCGCTTCGGCCTGATCGACCGGCATGACCGGGACTGGGACGAGCCGCCGGGCAATGGCGGCTTCCTCTTCAACGGCGGCCGCATCTACCTCGACATGGGCCACGTCGAGTACTGCACCCCCGAATGCGCCACGGTGGCGGACGTCGTCCGCTACGACCGGGCGGGTGATCGCATGCTCCTCCAGGCGGTCAAGGCGCTGGGCCTCGAGGAAAGGGTGAGCTTCTTCCGCAACAACATCGACCACCACTCGGGGGCGACCTTTGGCTGCCACGAGAATTTTTCCCTGGCGCGCTCCGCTCCTTTCACGGAGGCCAATGTCTTCAGCCTTCTTTCCTTCCTGACCCTGCGGCTGCTCTTCACCGGCAGCGGGCGGGTAGGGACGGCGCAGACGCTAATGCACCCCGGGGCGCCGGCGGTCGACTTTCAGCTCAGCCAGCGGGCCGACTACATCGAGAACGACTTCTATGAATGGGTGCAGCACAACCGCGCGATCATCAACACGCGCGACGAGCCGCTGGCCGACCCGGAAAAGTATCGCCGCCTGCACCTGATCCACGGGGACACCCATGTCCTGCCCTCGGCGCTCTTCCTGAAGGTCGGGGCCACGCGGCTCGTGCTGGACCTCCTGGAGGCCGACGACCTGCCCCCGCTGGCGCTCGCCGACGCGGTCGGCACCCTGCGGCTGCTTTCCCGGCAGCTGCAGCCGCCGTGGAAGGTGAGGCTGGCGGACCGCTCGGAGGCCGATGCCGTGGAACTCCTGAGCCGCTTCCGGCTGCGGGCGCAGCGCCGCTTCGGGGGCCGCGACGCGGAGACGGATGCGATCCTCACGCTCTGGGCCCGGGTCGAGGCGGGCCTCCAGCGCGACCTGGGCAGCCTGGTCGGGCTGATTGACTGGGTGACCAAGCACCATCTCCTGGAGACCTTCCGGGCCAGCGAGGGGCTCGCCTGGGGCGACCCCTGGCTCGAGGCGCAGGATCTGGAGTATCACCACCTCGATCCGGAGCGAAGCCTCGGGATAGCCATGGCCGACTTGAAGGGCCCCTGGGCCGTCGGGTTGGAGGACCCGCTGGCCCTCGTGACGGGGCCGGGTGACACCCGCGCCGGATGGCGCACCCAGATCATGCGCGCATTGGCGGCGAGCGGCGCCTCCTACGAAATCGACTGGGATCGGATCGAACCGGGCGAGGGCGGGGCGATCGAGATGCCCGACCCCTTCCACAGGGGCGCCCCCCCCGCCGTCTCTTAGGCCGGCCGAGGCGCGGCCACGTCCGCGGGGCGGTGGCAGTCGCGATACCGTTTGCCGCTGCCGCAGGGGCACGGCGCATTCCGATGGACCTTGGGCAGCGCGGCGGCGTCCCGGGGTGGAGTGGCCACGCCCGCTGCGGCCGAACTGAGATCGACCCGGTTGAGCAGGGCCCCGCGCTCTTCCGTGGGATGGCGGGCGTCGCCCGTCAGCGGTGCGAGGGGATCGGCATGATCCAGACGGGCGGTGGCCAGGGCGGCGGGAATCGGCCCATTTTGCCCCGGGCGAGCGGCGATGGCCCGCACGATGGCCAGGGCTTTCTGCCGAATTGTTTCAGCGGGGCTGCGGCGCAGGAGCATTTCACGCAGGGCCTGCTCATCGGGGTCGGCGAGGGCCCCGGATTCACCGATGAGGTGAATGACGCCCGGATTGCCGTTGGTGCGCGAGATGGACCTTTCGACATGGAGGCTGAACCGGTCGCGCGCTTCCCCCGCTGCGCCGGCTTTCGCGAAGCTCCGAAAGTTCGACACGAACGCGTTCACGATGAAATCGTCCTCGGTGTAGCCGCTGAACATGATCGTCAGGCGACGATCCGCGGGCGAAAGATCCTGCCGTTCCGCCGCGGAGCGATAGGAGGCGTCGGCCTCCTCGACCAGCCCGGCCAGGACGTCGCGATAGTTCCGGCCCCGGCGGGCCGCCGCCACGAGCGCCGCGCTCAGCCAGCGAGAGGCGAAGTGGCGGGCGGCGGGAGCCGGGCTGGCAAAGTCGTGGAGGAAGACCGCGTCGTCGCAGATCAGGTGACCGGCCGCTGCGCTCGTCTCCTCGGCCTGGGCGGAAAGCGGGCGTCCGCTCACCTGAATGATCTGGTCTGCGTTCGCCGCCACCAGGACGGGAGCCATGGGATCAGCGATGATGCCGGACCCGGCCCTCAAGGCCGCATGCTCCGGTAGGAGGTCGCGCGCCGCCGCGGCCGAATGCGGGTGCCCGGCCGGGTCCAGTCTTCCTCCCACGCGGCAATGGTCGTGTTGAGGTAATGGAGCTGGCGCCGCAAGGCGGCCAGCTCGCGGATAAAGTCGGCTTCGATGCGCCGTTCGAGCCGGGCGCGCGTCGCCGTGGTCCGGGTAAAGCGCCACGCGGGATCGGGACGGTACTGGCTGAGCTTGTGCTCGATATCGCGCCGGGCGGCG
Organism: uncultured Opitutaceae bacterium; assembly: GCA_903916755.1. Lineage (GTDB taxonomy): Bacteria > Verrucomicrobiota > Verrucomicrobiia > Opitutales > Opitutaceae > Palsa-1447. Next base: position 3,407 of record CAIWXW010000002.1, read on the forward strand.
TGCAGTTCCTCGATCGCCGCCCGCAGGCGGCTGAGCGGCGATCGGGGGGTGACGCCCTCGTGCGCGGTCTCCCATTCGACCTCGAGGCGGGCGAGCCAGTCGCCGTCGCCGGCGCTCCAGGCCTGCTGGACTTCGTGCCAAAGCTGCTGGCGCTTGGCCGACCAGACGCCCCCGCGGTCGGGGTGGATCCGCTGCACCAGCCGGCGATAGGTGTCGCGCGCCGCCGCGGTCCGGTTCTTGGCCGACTTTTGCGCGAAGTCCTCCGGCCGGGCCTCCTGGCGGCGCTCCCAGGCGTCGTCGTCTTCAAAATCGGCTTCGCGCTCGGCCTCGGTCTTTTCCCGGGAACCCTCCGGGTCGGCCATGCGCGCCTTCTGCTCGTGCCAGAGGCGCTTGTGCGAACGGCCGGTGCGGGCGGCGGCGGTCTCGACCGTCCGGATCTGGAGGGTTTTGGCGGTCACCTCTTCGTTCAGCTCGCGCAGCGTCGTCACCTGGACGGGAAAGGTGCGATGGAGCCACGCGTCGAAGGCCGGCAGGTCGACCTCCTCGTGGCGGTGCAGCTCACGCGCGGCCTTATCCAGGCGCTTGCGGACGGTGTGGAATTCCGCCCAGGCCTCATTCTGCAGGCGATCGTGGTCGATCACCACGAGGGAATGGCTCTGGGCCGCCGGCAGGCGCGGCTTGGCGGTTGGGCGCCGCGGACGGGTGCGAGGCGCTATAAGCTTGCTGGTGGGCATGGAACCAGGAACCGGCCGTCCATCGCGCGGAAGGCTGCCCCGGGCCCTAGAATCTCGCTAGGATTGGAGGGACTGCAAGGGCGCTTCACGTCTGCCGCCCGACAAACCGGGGGACGCCAGAGCGGGCGCGGGACGGTGCTCGGCCGCCGTGGCCGGACGCCTCAGGCCGATGGGGCCGGGGACCCTGCGACCACGGGGCTGGATGGTTCGCTGGCCGCCGCGCTGCGCTTCGGCTTCGAGGACTGCTTGCGCGGCTTGGGAGCAAGTTTTCGCGCCGGCTTGGCCTTCTTCGTGGAAGGCTTCTTCGATCCTCTGACCAGTCCGGCCGCCTTTTTGATATTCTGCACGCTCGGGAGGGAAATCTGCAGGGTCGCCGCGATCTCGGCGCCGGTCCTGCCGGCCTTGACCAGGCGCACCACGGCCTTGCGCACGGCGGGGGTGAGGGTGGCGCGGCGGCGACGCTTCGCCCCCGCCGCCGGCGCCTTGGCCGGGCGGCCCGGCTTCCCGTTCCTTATTCCGGCTGCGGTCTTAACCGCGCTGACAAAGGCGTCGACACTCTCGAATCCGTACTCGTCGGGGAGGCTGGCCAGGGCGCTGTGCAGCCCGCGAGAGACCGCCTCCTCCAGTTGTTGGACCTTGGCCTTGGCTTGCTCGAGTGCCTTTATCTTCTTAGTGATCATAGCCTAGAACATAGGTATATAAAATGTCACCGCAAGTCGTCATGTAAGATAGAATCGGGGCCGGGTCGACCGATCGCAGTGCTATATTAGACGTTGTTTGCCCGCATCCCCTCCGCTACGGTCCGGCCGCGTCGACCCATGAATCCGTATATGAGCTATCGGGATATCCCGCGGGCGGAGCGGAAGGAACTGGCGAGGCAGGCCTATCGCCAGACGCCGGCTTTGAGGCGCCTGATGCACGGCTCAATGTTGGCGATGCCCTTTATAGGAGGCGCGATGGCGCGTCATCTCTTGCCGCCAAGCCCGTCCTTTCCGGTTCGGCTCGGCGTCGATATCGCCTGTTCGCTGATTGTCTGGACCATCCTCTGGGAGACATTTGGACGCCGGCGGCTGAAGGCGGAAGTCGAAAAGCTGGCTAATTCCTGAAGCGGCCAGACGTAACCTCAGCCGTGAGCGATTCCCTGTCCTCTCGGCCCCAGACCGCGGCGGCCAACGGGCGCCTGTGGGGCGAACGCGCCCAAGACTGGGCGGACGTGCAGGAAGGGCAGTTTCGCGCGGGCTACGAGGACGTCCTAGTCCGGGTCGGCCTCGCGCGCGGCACCGCCTATTGTGATGTCGGATGCGGCTCCGGCATGGCCGCTCGGATCGCGGCGGACTTGGGCGCCGTCGTCTCGGGCCTGGACGCCGCGGAGAGCCTGCTGGCGATCGCGCGCCAGCGCGTTCCTGCGGGGGACTTCCGCGCGGGCGAAATGGAGGCGATGCCCTTCGCCGACCGGTCCTTCGACGTGGTGACGGGTTTCAACGCGTTCCAGTACGCGGCCAATCCGGCGATCGCGCTGGCCGAGGCCCGCCGGGTGACGCGCCCGGGCGGCCGGATCGCGGTCCTGACCTGGGGCTCGCCCGCGGGCATGGAGGCGGCGACCCTCGTCGCGGCCCTCAGGCCGCTCCTGCCGCCGGCCCCGCCAGGCCGGCCGGGCCCCTTCGCGCTTTCGGACGAGGTTGCGCTGCGCGCCTTCGCGGCGCAGGCCGCGCTGCGGGTCCTGGAGGTGTCCGAGGTCGATTGCGTGTGGACCTATCCCGACCTTCCCACCGCATTGCGCGGGCTGGGCGCATCCGGCGTCGCCAATCGCGCGCGGGAGCATTCCGGCGACGAGGCGGTCCGGGCCGCGCACGAGAGCGCATTGCGCTCGTTCCGCCAAGCGGACGGACGCTATCAGCTCAAGGCGGTCTACCGCTGGCTCCTGGCCACCGTCTGACCCGCCGGCCCCGCGCGGTCCGCCCGCTCACCCGCTTCGGTTGCGCCCGGGCGGCGCGAATACCGCCGCGCTCACGGCGGATTGCCGGACTCCGTGGCGGTGGGAGCGTTCATCGTCAACCCGCCAATCTTTAGCGCGCAGGCGATGGATGAGGGCAATTCAGGCGGCAGATCAACGGTCAGGCCGTCGTCCGACTGGCTAAATTGCAGGCTGGCGGCGCCTCCCAGCAGGCTGACCGAGGAAACCCGGCCGGCCCGCGTGCCCAGGGCATGGATCAAGAGTTTCGGGCCGGCGACCGCGCCGAGGACAATCGCGTAAAGGTCGCTGCCCTTGACCGTAAACCGGATGCCAGGGCCGGCCGGGGGGCTGCCATCGCTGAACTGGGTCCAGTTGTGGGTGCCGTAGATCGCCTCACCGTTGATATCGAGCCACCGGCCGATCCCCAGAAGCGTGTCCTGCTGGGCCTGGGGAATCGTCCCGTCGGCCCGGGGTGAAATGTTCAGGGTGAAGTTCCCGTTCTTGCTCACCGTGTCGACCAGCTTGGCGATGATGGGTCCGGGACCGGAGACGCGCATGTCGCTGGTGTAGCCCCACGTCGTGCCGATGGGCTCGTCGACATGCCAGACGCCCGGACGGATCCCGGCGGGAGAACGGACGCCAACCTTCTCGAAGTCGATGATCGACCCAATTTGCTCGGTGTTGCGGTTGCTCGGCGCATAGGCCGCCTTCTTCGTCGTGATGGAGACGTCCTTTCCCCAGGCCCGCGCCCGGTTGTAGTAATACGCGGCGACCCTCAGCTTCAGGGGATCGAGGTAGCGGATGTCGACGCCGTTATCGAACCAGAGGAGGTCCGGCTGGTATTTGTCCACCAGTTCGATCGCCCGGGCGTACCAGTCGACCAGGAATTTATCGCAGGCCGCGTCGCTGCGATCCGCCACGTGGTAGAAGTCGGCCCATTTCGGATCGTAGAGGTCCGCGTGCTCGCGCCGGAGCTGTTCGTCCAGCGCCGGCGTGGGGTTCACGAACTGGAAGTTCTCGATGCCGTGGTTCGAAACGCCAAACTTCAGGCCCTGGGCGCGGACGGCCCGAGCCAGTTCCCCGATCAAATCGCGGTGCGGCCCCATCCGCATGGCATTGAATGGCGTGACCGCGCTGTCCCACAGCGCGAATTCGTCGTGGTGCTGGGCTGTGGGGATGACATAGCGGGCGCCGGATTTGCGGAACAGCACCGCCCAGGCGTCCGCGTCGAATTTTTCCGCCGTGAACAGCGGGATGAAATCCTTGTAGCCGAAATGGTCCTGCGGCCCGAAATGCGCGATGTGCCAGGCGCTGTCGGCCGCATACATGTGCTTTTCGTACCATTCGTTATGGTGCGCCGGGACCGAGTAGAGGCCCCAGTGCATGAAGAGGCCGAACTTCGCGTCCACGAACCACTGCGGCACGCGGTAGTTCTCCCGGATCGATTCCCAGGTCGGCCGGACGGGTCCGGGGGGCAGGGCGGAGGGAATCGCGGCCACGGCCGCCTCGACCACGGCCAGACGGGTCTCCGGGGCCATGTCGAAATTGGTGGCGTTGCCGCCCTCGGCCATGGTCGTGGCGGCGGGGCGGGCCGGGGCGGGCTGGGCCCGCAGGCCGGCCGACAGCAGGACGGAGAGAACGGAAAGGACGAGGGGAGCTAAGGGACGGTGAGGCGGGGGGGCCATGGGGTAGGGGGTGGGTTCTGACCGGACTACGGGGACCAACGTGCTCCTTTCAGGCCATCGCTTTCGCCGCCCGGCGGCGACGCAAAAAACCCCGCCTTCAGCCCGCTGACGGACTGAGGCGGGCGGGCGTGGCGGTTACGGGTTGGTCCCGGCCTTGGCCACCTCGACGGCGAAGGCGTAGGTGTCGCCGAACATATCCGAGCGGAAGACGATGTACTTCTTGTCGGGGGTGAAGATCGGGTTCGGCTCGAGCAGGTAGTTGTGCTTCACCATGTGCACCAGCTTCTCGGTGTGGAAGACGCCGGGATGAACCAGTGACTCACCCCCCGGCGCGGCGTAATTCCAAGCCATGGTCTTCCAGGGCGCCCCGTTGATGACCGTATCCGGCACGAAGAGGTAAATCCAGCGGTTGGCCGCGTCGGCCCAGGGCCCGGGCGGATTGTCGGCGCCATCGCCGCAGAAAATGCTCTCATCGCGGGTGGCGTTGAAATGGATCGACCACTCGCTGCGCTCGATATGGTACCAGGTCCGCTCCTTCGTCTCGATATTGTAGCCCGCGACCCAGAAGACCACGCCCCAGGGCGTCTGCAGGTCGTAGTAGATCTTCTTGCCGTCCGCGCTCCAGAACTCGTGGCCGCTCGCCTCCATGGCCATTGTCCGCGGCTGGATGAGCGTGTTTTCCGTCCCGTCGGTGCGGATCGTCCAGATCCGGTCCACCTTCCACCAGGGGCCCTCATGGCAGTACATCAGCATCGTCGGATCGGTGGGCGAGAACTGCAGGTGGTTGAGCCAGTCGTTGTTCTTGATCACCACGTTCTGCTGGCCGGTCCGCAGGTCGACGGTGTAGATCTCGTTCGGCAGGTGGGCGGCCAGCCGCCGCTCCATCATCTCCATCTTGTCGTCCGCCTGGTAGCCATTGCCCTTGCCGGTCACGAACCGGCGCTCGGGGTTCCCGCTCAGGACCCGCGTGCCGGCGGCGAGCGTCTCATCGGCGTTGATCGCGGACACGCCGCCATGCTCGGGCAGGACGGCGATCTTCTGCGTCTCGCCCGTGTCGAGGTTCGTGGCGTAGAGCGCGTTGTCCTTGGGGTTGATGTAGAACACCCGCGGGGTCTTGTGGCCCACCATGATGGTCCGGACGTTCTCCGTCACGACGGCCCGGTTCTTCCACGTGGCGAGATCCAGCACCGAAATGCCGCCCCCTTTGGTCGTGAAAATCATCTCCTTGCCGTCGGGGGTGAAGCAGTTGTCGTTGAAATACAGGCTTTCGGTGTTGGGTTCGTCGGTGATGCGGATCACGCGGTGGCCCGTCTCCGGATCGATCCAGGTGCGGGGCGGATTCTTGACCACCGGAGGCGTCACCGGATCGGCTGAACCCAGCAGGGGGAAAGCAGCGGCCGCCAGGGCGAGAAGGAGAAAGAGTGGGGTTTTGCTCATGAACGGCACGACGCAAACAAAGCGGAAAAGTTCTCTCCCATTTTAGGGCCGAATTTCGGCGATGCGGGGGGAGGGCCTGCCTGGGATCAAAGACAGGGCGGCGTCGGCCCGGCCATTATTCGTTTGCAGCCGCCGCCCGGGATTAAATTTAATCGGCCATGGAAATCACGGAGCTCAACCACGTCGCGCTTTTTGTCAGTTCCGTTGAGACGAGCACGCATTTCTACGCGAAGGTTTTGGGCCTGCCCCTTCTGCACCGGCCGGCCTTCGATTTTCCCGGCGCCTGGCTTAAAATCGGGAGCCAGCAGGAGCTGCACCTGATCGGGGAGCGCCTGAACCAGCCGTTTACCGACGAAAACCGCGGCGGTCACTTTGCGATGCGGGTGAGCGATCTCGCCGAGGCCGCGAAGCTCCTCAAGGCGGGCGGGATCCCGTTTCGCTCCGCGCGCCGCCCCGACGGGGCCCAGCAGATCTTCTTCCTGGATCCGGACGGGCACCAGCTCGAGTTTTTTGTCGGGCCGTAAACCCGGTGAAGTTCCGGCTGTTCGAGCATTCCGCCGGCCTGACTCGCCGGACGGTGCTGCTCTACGCCGCGGGGATCTTCCTGGTGAGCCAGGCCGTGTTTCTGTGCGGAATCGATCAGCCGCATCACCTTTATTTTGACGAAGGTCCCTATGTGCGGGCGGCACTGGCCTATCTGCGTCATGAGCCGCCCCTGAACCGGGAGCATCCGCCGCTGGCCAAGTGGTTCATGGCCCAAAGCATTGCCGTCTTCGGCGACACGCCGCTGGGTTGGCGCTATGCGAGCGCGTTCTTCGGCTCGTTCAGTCTGGTGGGCCTCTATCTCTGGGGACTGGCGCTGTTCGGCGACCACCGGCCCGCCCGGTGGGCGACGGTGGCGGCCCACTCCGGCCACGAACCGCCACCCAAAGATCCCCGTCGCAGTCGATTGCAGCGCCATCGCCACCGTCGCCAGGGAATACCACAGGAGCGAAAAGGTGAAAATAGGGCGGCGCCCAAAGCGGTCCGCGACCGCGCTGAAGGCAATGGTGCCGACAAAGAGCCCGGCGAAGGTCGCCGCCGCGAAGGTGGCCTGGGAAGAGAGTCCCCAGAGGACGGCGCCTTCCGGGCGGAAAATGCCCGCCCGGACCAGGCCGGGAGAAAGATCGGCCGTGAGAAACAGGTCGTAGATTTCGAAAAACGCCCCCGCGGAGAGGAGGAGCACCAGCCGCCAAACGGGCCACGCCATCGGCAGGCGATCAAGCCGGGCGCCGATGGCCGCATTGGAGTCCGAAGTGCTTCCCATCTATTCGCGATGCTATCCGTGGCACCAGACCTCGTTCAAGCCCGGCGCGGCTTCCGCTCATCAGCCCTGAGCCAAAGTTGGAATTGGACGCCGGGGGAGAGGCACGGTACCTAGGACCACGGGCGGCATGTGTCGCTCATCACCCCAGAGACAGAAATCCCATGAAATTTTTCCTTCGATCCTGCATTTGCGCCATCTCGCTCGTTGCGATGAGCCGCCTCGCGACGGCGGCCGACGAGCTGAATGGCGACGCTATTGCCCAGAGGCTGCAGCCGGTGCCGGTGGGGAGCGGCTTCAGGATGGCGGGCTACTTCATCTGGGACAGCTCGGTCATCAAGGTGGGGGACACCTACCACCTTTTCTCCGCGCGCTGGCTCAAGGGGCACCCGTTTCCCGATGACTATCGCCGGCATTCCGAGATCATCCGGGCCACCTCGAAGAACCCGCTCGGGCCCTACGTCTTCCAGGAAGTCGTGCTCAGCAAGCGGGGAGGGACCCATTGGGATTCACTCATGACCCGCAATCCGGCCATTCGTAAGATCGGGGACACCTATGTCCTTTTCTATGTTGGCAGCGATACCCAGCATCTCGAACCCGGCGGCAAGGGCTTGCCGCTGCGCCGGGTGGGCTACGCTACCGCGAAGTCCGTTACCGGCCCCTGGACGCAGTCGGAGGAGCCCATCCTCCAGGAGGACTCGACCGGCCCGGCGGTCTGCGTCGAGGATGATTCCAGCATCAAGATGGTCTTCCGCACCTCTTCACTGCAGGTCAAACTTGCCACGGCACCGAACTTCCGCGGGCCCTATACGGTGAGGAACCAGAACGTCTGGGCGGCGGATCGCCTGGAGGACTTCGATTTCTTCAAGGCCGGCGGCCAGTACTACGTGATCTGCGAAGACAACGTCGGCGGCATTACGGGCCACGAGCGCTGGGGTGCATTATTGACCTCGCGCGACGGGATAACGAATTGGAATCCCATGAATCGGACGGCTGCTTACGACCACACCATTCGGTTTACCGACGGCACCCGGCTCCAAAGCACGCGCCGGGAGCGCCCGGAGGTATTTATCGAGGACGGCAAAATGACGGTGCTCTTTACGGAGGTCTACGACGGCAACGACTCCTGGTGCCAGCCGGTGCCGTTGCTGCCGCCGCTGCCGACCAACTGATAATCGGATCGAGCGGACAGGGGGAGCGGCGCCGGGGCTGCTTTCCTAGGCCGGAATGCCATGGCCAATGTGCGTCGGCTTCTTGCGGAAAAGGCATTCCGGGATTATTTAGTCCGTTATGGTCAACAGGCACCTTCCATTCACTTCTTATCGGGTGAATTGGCGTTTCCTGGGGTGGATCCTCATTGCAGCGGTTGGCGTTGGAACGGCGTCTCCCAGCCGCGCCGCGGCGATATTGACGTCCCAAAGCTCGGAAGACCTGAGGCAGAGCACCTTCTCCTGCGATCCTGGTAGTGTTCAGACCGCCCTCGAGCTGGTTCACGTGGGGTGGATCTACGTGATGCCGCTGCCGAAGGAACCCGAGGGTTCGTGGGAGAACCACGACGTCAATACGACTTGGTCGAACGGCTATTGGACGAATCGGGAGACGAAGGCGACGAGCCGCATGCAGCCCATGAAGGGCCCGGGCGGGACGTGGCTTTTTGACGGCCGTGGCGCGCCTTCGTGGCATCATGGCGGCCCTCCGCATCGGCCTTCGAAGATCGAGTGGCTTTGCTCCCGCGAAGGCGGGATCCAGCCGCGGGACTAGGCGCTGCGCGCACCGTCCGACGGGTCGCAACGACGAGCGGGACGACGCAGGTCCGCCGCTGAGGATCGCCCCTTTCTATTTGGTCAGGTAGCCATTCAACTTCATCCACTCCTGCAGGCGGTCCATGAAATTGTCAGCCCCGCCGCCGCGCTTGCCGAAGCCGTGCCGGCCGGTCTGGAAGATATGCAGTTCGACGGGGACGTTGGCCATTCGCCACGCATCGAACAATTCCAGCGATCTCCGGTATCCGACCGATTGGTCGTCGGCGGCGACCGCAATGAAGAGGGGAGGCGCGCCGGCGGGCGGAGCTTCCCCGTTCGCATCGGCGGCATAGATGGCGGCGGCAAAATT
>CAIWXW010000003.1 GCA_903916755.1 uncultured Opitutaceae bacterium
ATGCTGACGCTGTCGCCGGCCTTGAGGAAGACCGGCGGCTTCTGCGCGAAGCCGACGCCCTGGGGCGTCCCCGTCAGGATGACCGTGCCGGGCAGCAGCGTCTTGCTGCTGCTCAGGAACTCGATGAGGGTGGGCACGTCGAAGATCATGTCGTCGGTGCTCCAGTCCTGCATCGTCTTCCCATTGAGCTTGGTGCCGATCTTGAGGGCGTTGGGATTCGGGATTTCGTCGCGGGTCACCAGCACCGGACCGAGCGGGCAGAAGGTGTCGAAGCTCTTGCCCGTGGACCACTGGCCGCCGCCCCCCAGCCGGATCTGCCAGTCGCGGGCCGAGACGTCGTTGGCGCAGGTGTAGCCGAGCACGTAATCGAGCGCGTGGGCCTTGCTCACGTTTTTGCAGGCCTTCCCGATGACCACGGCGAGCTCGCACTCGTAATCCACCTCCGTGCTGGCGAGCTTGACCGGGATCTCGATCGGATCACCCGGGTTGGTGGCGGTGCTGGTCGGCTTGATGAAGAGTACGGGACGCTCGGGCTTCTTGTGGCCGCCCTCCTCCGCGTGCTTCAGGTAGTTGAGGCCGATGCAGAGGATGTTGGTCGGCGCGACCGGCGCGAGCAGCTTGCCCGGCACGACCGTCCGGTCGGTCACCTGGTAGGCGCCGAAGATGTCTCCCGCGATCGCGCGCGCGGAGCCATCGGGTTGCAGAGCGGCCCAGGCGGGACCCTGGGGGGTGAGGTGGCGGATGATGCGCATAGAGAATTAACCCAGGGTGGCCGCGTCCGCGTAGGCCTCCATGCCGACGCAGGAGCAGACGAGGTGGCGGTCGCCGTAGACGTTGTCCACCCGGCCGACCGCGGGCCAGAACTTGTGGGCCCGGGACCAGGGGGAGGGGAAGGCGGCGAGCTCGCGGGAGTAGGGGCGGTCCCAGGCGTCGGCGCAGACCACCTTGGCGGTGTGCGGCGCGTGCTTCAGGGGATTGTTGACCGGATCAGACTCGCCGTGGGCGACGGCCTGCATCTCGCCGTGGATCGCGATCATCGCGGAGCAGAAGCGGTCGAGCTCGGCCTTCGTCTCGCTCTCGGTCGGCTCGATCATGAAGGTGCCGGGGACCGGGAAGGAGAGGGTGGGGGCATGATAGCCATAGTCCATCAGCCGCTTGGCGGCATCCTCGGCCTCCACGCCGTGCTTCTTCCAGCCCCGGAGGTCGACGATGCACTCATGGGCCACCAGGCCGGTCTTGCCGCGGTAGAGGACGGGGAAGAACTGTTCGAGGCGCCGGGCGACGTAGTTCGCATTGAGGATGGCCGCCTTGGTCGCGGCCGTCAGCCCGTCCGGTCCCATCATGCGGATGTACATCCACGAGATCACCAGGATCGAGGCGCTGCCCCACGGGGCGGCGGAGACCGCGCCGACGCCGCCGGCATGGGCGAGCCCGGCCGCCGCGCCCAGGGCATGGCCCGGCAGGTAGGGCGCGAGGTGCTTCGCCACGGCGATGGGGCCGACGCCCGGGCCGCCGCCGCCATGGGGGATGCAGAAGGTCTTGTGCAGGTTCAGGTGGCAGACGTCCGCGCCGATCTGCCCGGGCGAGGTCAGCCCGACCTGCGCGTTCATGTTCGCGCCGTCCATGTAGACCTGGCCGCCCTGGCGGTGGACCAGGGCGCAGATCTCCCGGATCGAACCCTCGAACACGCCGTGGGTGGACGGATAGGTGATCATCAGGGCCGCGAGCTCATGGCCGTGCGCCTCGGCCTTGGCGGCGAGATCGGCGAGGTCGATGTTGCCCTGGGCGTCGCAGGCGACGGCGACAACCTTGAGCCCGCACATGACGGCGCTGGCCGGGTTGGTGCCGTGCGCGCTGGTGGGGATGAGGCAGACGTGGCGGAAGGACTCGCCGCGGGCCGCATGATAGGCCTGGATCGCGAGCAGCCCGGCGTATTCGCCCTGCGAGCCGGCGTTGGGCTGAAGGGACACGGCGGCAAAGCCGGTGATCTCGGCCAGCCAGCCCTCGAGTTCGCGGAAGAGCTGGCGATAACCCTCGGTCTGGTCCGAGGGCGCGAACGGATGCATCCGGCTGAAGCCTGGCCAGCTGACGGGAAGCATCTCGCTCGCCGCGTTGAGCTTCATGGTGCAGGAGCCCAGCGAGATCATCGAATGGCAGAGCGACAGGTCCTTGGCCTCGAGCCGCTTGATGTAGCGGAGCATCTCGTGCTCGGTATGGTAGCGGTGGAAGACCTCGTTGGTCAGGAACTTCGAGGTGCGGGCATGCGGCGCCGGATAGTCCGCCGGGGCGGACGGGCGCGGGCTGCCGGCCTTGGGCGCGCCGAAGCATTCCAGGAGCAGGGCGATGTCCTCGACCGTGGCGGTTTCATCGAGGGCGATGCCCACGGTGGCCGCGTCGATCCGGCGCAGGTTGAAATTCCGGGCCAGGGCGGCGGTGTGGATCCGCTCGGCGGCGACGCCGCCGACCGTCAGCGTGTCGAAGACCGGCTCGGCGTTGAGCCTTAAGCCCGCCGCGCGCAGGCCGGCGGCCAGCAGATCGGTCAGGCCCCGCAAGCGCCGGGCGATTTTCTGCAGCCCCTCGGGGCCATGATAGACGGCATACATCGACGCCATGACGGCGAGGAGCACCTGGGCGGTGCAGATGTTGGACGTGGCCTTCTC
>CAIWXW010000004.1 GCA_903916755.1 uncultured Opitutaceae bacterium
CCGGCCGCGGCCGATCCCGCGGCCACCACGGCGGCCGCGGACGCCGCGGTCCCGACGCCGGGACAGGTGGCTGCGGCGGCGGCAACGCCCGCCGCGGCCGCGGCGCCCGACCAGGGCGTCGTGACGATGACTCCGTTCGAGGTGCAGGGGTCCTCGAAGGATCAGGGCTACTACACGCAGAACACCCTTTCCGGCTCGCGCATGAACGCGAAGCTCGAGGACCTGGGCGCCTCGATCAGCGTCATCAGCAAGCAGCAGCTGGACGACACCTCCTCCATCAGCCTGAACGACATGTTCCTTTACGAGGCCGGCACGGAGGGCACGGAGAATTACACCGCCACCGGCGGCTTCGGCAAGGGCACGGGCGTGGGCGACAGCGTGCAGGGCTCGCCGCAGACGTCCAACCGCATCCGCGGCCTGGCCCCGGCGGATGTCTCCCGTGACTTTTTCATCACCAACCCGGCGATCCAGACGGACGTTTACAATCTGGACTCGGTCACGATCAGCCGCGGCCCGAACTCGACCCTCTTCGGCATCGGCAGCCCGGCCGGCATCGTCAACGAGTCGATCCAGAAGGCGCAGCTGGACCAGGACACGAATCAGGTCAGCGCCCGCTTTGGCAGCTTCGGCGATTTCCGCGCCGACATGAACCTGAACCGCGCGCTGATCGCCGACAAGCTGGCGATCGATGTGGCGGGCGTGTACCAGAATTCGCATCCCACCGGCCAGGAGCCGTCCTATGACATCCAGCGCCGCGAATTTGCCGCGCTCACCGTCAAGCCGACGCCGAGCACGACGGTTCGCGCCAACATCGAGTACTACGACAATCCCAACCGGCGCGCGAACAGCCTGACCCCGACGGACGAAATCACGCCGTGGCTCAGCGCCGGCCGTCCGACCTGGGATCCGATCACCTACACCGCGACGGTCAACGGGGTGACGTCGGCTCCGATCACCAACAACCTCCTCCTGCCCACCGGCCTGATGTTCGGCCTGGGCAACGCCACTCCCGCCACGCCGCAGTTCTACATCGTCAACGGCCAGGCGCAGCTCTGGGAACAGGCGGAGCTGGGCACGAACTTCGCCGCCCCCGGCTCGCCGACCAACGCGGTGGGCTCCATCAACGGCACGGGCGCCAATGCGACGGTCAACACCTGGGGCCCGATCGGCAACGAGCGCCTGGTGAACTCGGCCGGCAACTACGCCAAGTTCGCCTCGACCGCCCCCGCCGGCCAGGTCACCTATCCGCTCTTCCACGAGCCCGGCGTCACCAGCAAGCAGCTCCTGAACTACCAGGGCGTCAACCTCCTCTCGCCCAACCTCGGCGAGGACAAGGCGAAGATCTACAACGTTGAAATCGAGCAGCAGATCACCGACGACCTCTTCCTGGAAGCCGGCTGGTATCGCGAGCAGTTCACGAGCGCCCAGCACAACTACCTCGGGAGCAACGTGGGCAACGCCCTCCTGATCGATCCGAACACCCGGTTCCTCAATGGCGCGCCGAATCCTTACTTCGGCCACGTCTACACCGTCCTGCAGCAGCCGGACGACTTCTACCAGGACGACCTGAACGAGCAGGAGCGCGTCGCCCTCGCCTACACGCTGGACTTCACCAAGAACGCCAATTGGACCAAGTGGCTGGGCCACCACAACGCCCTGGTCTTCTACCAGCACCGGGAGAACGACACGAACTCCTTCCGCTATCGCGAGCAGGTCGTGGACGCCCACAGCTGGAACAGCACGACGGACATCGGCAACAACGCCACCGGACCGAGCGGCAGCCTCACCGAGCGCTTCTACCTGAGCACCACCGGCGCCGCCGTCAGCACGAGCCCGGGGCAGTTCGTCAACTCGAGCTTCACCTACCCGGTCACCTGGTACAACACCGCCCTGAACGGCGGAACCTGGACGAACGAGA
>CAIWXW010000005.1 GCA_903916755.1 uncultured Opitutaceae bacterium
CCGTTTTCTGCGCCACCACCCTCGAGGTGCTGCCGGCCAACCATCTCCTGGTCCGCAAGGAGACCGAGACGGCGAAGATCGCCGAGCTGATCGCCGAAGATCCCGCCGAGCTGGTGGTCCAGGGCCTGAAGGCCTACCCGAACAACGCCACGACCGCGATCGATCTCGAGATCACGCTGGCCCAGGTGGTGGGCGAGGAGAAGTTCAAGAAGTGGTGGTCCGCCGCGAAGAAGGCGATCGCCAAGGATCCCCGCGTCGCCGTTCCGGAGAAAAAGACCGACTGCTACATCCTGCGCGAAGTCCCGATTTCCGCCGAGGACGAGATCCTCGAGCAGTTCACCACCACCCGCTCGGCCCGCCGCCGCATCCTCCTGGCGGAGGAGCTGGTCAGCGTCGCCGCCCGGAAGAACGCGAAGACGGATCTCTCCAGCGTCCTCAAGGGCGTCGCCGACGCCGTCAAGGACAGCAACCAGCTGGACGCCGCCGAGCGCCTCTACGGCGCCGCCGTCCGCGACGACCTGGCCAAGGTGATCGGCAGCGAGGGCGCCTTTGAGCCGGCCCAGGCCACCCTGGTCGCCAACGCCCGCGACCTCCCCGAGATCGCCGACAAGATCCCCGTCCACTTCCAGTCCCGCTTCCTCGAGCTGATCAAGGCGACCCATCCGATCGAGGCCCGCGACATCGTCTTCAACCTGCTCAAGGTCTCGCAGGGCAAGTTCACGACCGAGTGCATCAATTTCCTGGTCGAGAACGGCTTCTCCGAGGATCTGGCCGCCACGCTCAAGCGCTGGCAGACCGAGCAGAACCTCCGCGCGCCGGTCCTGCTCTGGATCGTCAAGAACCGCCATGCGAAAAAGTTCGCCAAGCTGCTCAACGACCTGATCACCCCCCGCCTGCTGAGCGCGATCTTCTTCGCGATCGACTACGAGGCCCTCCAGTCCGCCAGCGCCCGCCGGATCCCGCTCGGGGAAATCCTGAGCGATGACACCGACCTGATCGCCGACCTGCTCTCGACCGCCGATCCCGAGACCGCCCGCGATCTCGCCAACACCCTCCTCCTGAACCAGGGCTTCGAGGAATTGACCAAGAAGTCGCTGCTCGCCCGCTTCATCAAGATCTTCCCGAACATCCAGTCCCTGGTCGCCGCCGACGGCGAGTCGAAGGAGGAGACGCTCCTCGTGTCGAAGGCCAGCTTCGAGCGCCGCCGCGACGAGTACGAGGCGATCGTCTCCAAGAAGATCCCCGAGAACTCGAAGGCGATCGCGTCGGCCCGCGAGCATGGCGATCTCAAGGAAAACTCCGAGTACAAGATGGCCAAGCAGGACCAGCAGATGCTGATGGCCCAGAAGTCCATCCTCGAGCGCGACCTCGCGCACGCCCGGATCACCGACTTCAAGGAAGCCACCACCGACCAGGTCGGCGTCGGCAGCCAGGTCGAGGTCCGCGCCAGCGATGGCGTCACCTCGAAGTACAGCATCCTCGGCGCCTGGGACAGCAACCCGGACAAGAACATCATCTCCTACAAGACGCTCCTCGGCGCGGCCCTCCTCTCCAAGAAGGCCGGCGACACCGTCAAGGTGAAGACCGGCAATTCCGAGGAAAGCTACACGATCGTCAGCATCGGGCGCTACGCCGACCACGCCTAAGCCCCGTTTCACCGCCGCCCGGCAATGGAAATTTTTCT
Source organism: uncultured Opitutaceae bacterium (assembly GCA_903916755.1). Taxonomy (GTDB): domain Bacteria; phylum Verrucomicrobiota; class Verrucomicrobiia; order Opitutales; family Opitutaceae; genus Palsa-1447. Next base: position 1,685 of record CAIWXW010000005.1, read on the forward strand.
CCAAGGCTGGGTGGTCGGCTTCATCATCGCCTCCCCCCTCGGTCCCGTCGGCGTCCTCTGCATCCGGCGGACCCTCACCGAAAGCCGGCTGGTCGGGATCCTCACCGTCCTGGGTGCGGCCACCGCCGATGCCTTTTACGGGCTCGTGGCCGGGCTCGGCCTGACCGCCGTCTCCCACGTCCTCCTGGCCCACCGGACGCCGCTGCGGCTGGGCGCCGGGCTCTTCCTGCTGGTCATCGGGATCCGGATGCTGCGCGCGAAGTCGCCGGCGTCCGCCGAGCAGGCCGGCGCCAAGACCCGCACCCTGGCCGGCGCGTACTTCTCCACCCTCTTCCTGATGCTGGCCAATCCCTTCATCATCCTGTCCTTCCTGGCCGTTTTCGCGGCCCTGGGGCTGCACATGGCGGGGATCGGCGACATCGCCGCCGGCTGGCTCTTCGTCGGCATCTTCCTCGGCTCCGCCGCCTGGTGGCTCATCTTCAGCGTGGCCAAGACCTGGCTCCGGGGGCACCTGCAGCAAGGCGGCCTGCATGTCATCAACCTGACCGCCGGCACGCTCATCTGCGGCTTCGCCCTCTGGCAGTTCATCGACGTGATCCGGCACCGCTAGGGCGGCCCGGCCCATTGCTCATTGAAAACCGGCGCCGTTCCCGTGAGCATGGCCCCGTCATGAGCGCCTCCTGGGACATCCTCAAGATCCTCTCCGACCCGACCCGGGTCCGGCTGCTGGCGCTGGTCATGCGCGAGGAATTGTCGGTGGCCGAGCTTCAGGAGGTCCTCGGGATGGGCCAGTCCCGCATCTCCTCGCAGCTGGCGCTCCTGCGGCAGGCGGGGCTCGTGGCGGACCGCCGCGAGGGCAAGAAAGCCTTTTATTCGCTGCGGGCGGGCCTGGCGGCCCGCCAGCTGGCCCTCCTCAAGGCGGCCGCGGACGCCGTGGCGGAACTGCCCGCCATGGTCGAGGACCGGGAGACGCTCGACCGCGTGCTCCTGAAGCGGCGCCGGGTCGCCGAGCAGTATTTCAACCTCATCGCGGGCCGGCTGGGCAAGAACTACTGCCCGGGCCGGTCATGGGAGGCGATCGGCCACCTGGCGCTGCGCCTGGCGCCCCCGATCGTCATCGCCGACCTGGGCGCAGGCGAGGGGCTGATTTCGCAGCTGCTGGCGAACCGGGCCAAGCAGGTCTGGTGCATCGACAACTCGCCCCGGATGGTCGAGGTGGGCACGGACCTGGCGAAGAAGAACGGATTGGCGAACCTCGCCTATAAGCTGGGCGACATCGAGCACGTGCCGCTGCCCGACAAGGCCGTGGACCTCGCGATCCTCAGCCAGGCCCTCCATCACGCGCAGCATCCCCAGTCGGCGGTGAACGAGGCCTTTCGCATCCTGCGGCCGGGCGGCCGGCTCCTGGTCCTGGACCTGAAGGAGCATGGTTTCGAAAAGGCCCGCGAGCTCTATGCGGATGTCTGGCTGGGCTTCAAGGAAAGCGTGCTCCACGGCTTCATGAAGAAGGCCGGGTTCCAGCAGGTGGAAATCGCGGTCGTGGCCCGCGAGGAGACCGAGCCGCATTTCGAGACCCTGCTCGCGAGCGGCGTGCGCGCCCGCTAGGGGCCAGGGCGCCGCGGCCCCTCAGGCGACCGGGTCGGGCCGCCGGCGCAGCCGCCGGCCGACCAGCACCATCGCCCCGCAGAGGCCAACCGCGCCCAGGGCGAAGGTCGCCGGCTCCGGCACCACCACGGAGGTGAAGTCGAGGTCGTGGAGCTCGACGCCATTGTCGGTGAAGCTCGCCGCCACCACCTGGCCATTGATGGTCGTGGTGTCGTTGATATTCACCTTGGGCGCGAGGATCGAGCCGTAGAAATTGCCGCCCTGGCTGATCGTGACCCCGATGTCGCTGCTGCCCGTGTCGACGAAGTTCCAGAGGAGCTGGTTGTCGTTCGAGCCGGCGTTGAAATTGGCGTTGCCGAAGAGCGTGTCACCGTCGCAGAGGCCGATAACGTTGATGACATAATCGACGCCGCTCGGCACGTTGACCGAGATGTTGCTGAAGCTGTGGCCGTTGTAACTGTTGCCCGAGAGCAGGGACGCATCGAGGTCGAAGATCACGACGCCCGTCGTCGCCGTGGTGGTGAAAGTCAGGTTCTGGCCGCCATCGACCGAGATCTGGGCCCCCGCGCTCTGCGCCATGCCGCCCAGGTTGGTCGAGATCTGGTTGAAGGTGTTGGCCGCCGTGGTCCAGTTCCAGCCGCTGGGGCCGGCATTCAGGCGGGGATCGATCGACGCCTTGGCATCGGCCGAGTTCATGTACAGGTTGTCGCCCTTGAGCGGATCCACCTTTTCGAGCCACCCCCAGAGTCGGTCTGGATGGTTGGTTGATGTTGATACGACTGACGCTGGTTGTCCATCCCTGGCGGAGGGAAGGCCCGGCTCGGCG
>CAIWXW010000006.1 GCA_903916755.1 uncultured Opitutaceae bacterium
CCAATCATCATGGGCCTGATCCAAATCTACCAGTGCCTGTGCGACCTGACGCGCCTGCGTATCCTGAACCTCCTGCAGCAGGGGGAACTCTGCGTCTGCCACATCCAGGGGGTCTTGGGTGAGCCCCAGGTCAAAATCTCCAAGCACCTCGCCTATCTCCGAAAGCACGGGCTGGTGGAGTCCCGGCGGGAAGCGAACTGGATGATCTACCGGCTGCCCGCGAAGCCCGCGCGCGAATTGGCCGCCAATCTCGCCTGCCTGCAGGATTGCGCGGCGGAAAATGCCGTCTTCGGCCGCGATGCGGAAAAGCTCGGCAAATTGGCCGGAAAATTGGCGGCCGGGGGCCCGCTTTGCTGCCCCACCTCGGCGCCCAAAACCAAGGCCGCCCTGGCCCGCCGATGAGCCGAACGTCGGCGCCGGGCGAAGGCGCGGCTGGCCCCGGCGCCCTGGCGATCGGGACCGGCGACCGCCCGCACCACGATTGAAGCTCAGCGACAACCTCCCCTGACATGAAAAAGACCCGATTGGGAATCAATGGCTTCGGCCGCATCGGCCGCCTCTGCTTCCGCGTGGCCTCGGCGTGGCCGGAATTTGAATGGGCGCTCGTCAACGAGGTGAAGGGCGGCCCCGAATGCGCGGCCCATCTGCTGAACTTCGACTCGGTCCAGGGGCGCTGGGGCCGCGAGGCCCGGGCGCAGCCAGGCGCCCTTTTCGTAGGGGACCAGAAGATCGCCTTCACCGCTGAGGCCCAGCCCGGCCGGGTGCCTTGGGCCGATTACGGCGTGGAGGTCGTCCTCGAGTGCAGCGGCAAATTCCGCCGGCCGGAGGATTTCGACCCCTATTTCGCGGCGGGCGTCAAAAAGGTGATCGTGGCGGCGCCCGTCAAGGGCGACGCCCTCAACCTCGTCCTGGGGGTGAACGATCATCTCTATGATCCGGCCCGGCACCGGCTGCTCACCAACGCCTCCTGCACGACAAACTGCCTCGCCCCGATCGTGAAGGTGATCCATGAGGGCATCGGAATCGAGCGCGGCGTCATCACCACGGTGCATGACGCAACCAACACCCAGAGCATCGTGGACCGGCCGGACAAGGATCTCCGCCGAGCGCGCGCCGCCGGGCTGTCGCTCATCCCGACCACCACCGGCTCGGCCACCGCCATCGGGCTCATCTACCCCGAGTTGCTGGGCAAGCTGAACGGCCACGCCATCCGGGTGCCGCTGCTGAACGCCTCCCTCACCGACTGCGTTTTCCAGGTCAGGCGGCCGACGACGGTGGCGGAGGTGAACGGGCTGCTCCAGACGGCTTCGCTGCAGCCGCCGCTCGCCGGCATCCTCGGCTATGAGGAAAGGCCGCTCGTCTCGGTCGATTACAAGGGCGACCCCCGGTCCGCCGTCATCGACGCTCCATCGACCATGGTCGTGGATCAGACCCTGGTGAAGATCTTCGCCTGGTACGACAACGAGTGGGGCTATTCCAACCGCATGGCCGAGCTCGCCCGGAAGGTGAGCCTGGGCCTCTAGGCCGATGAACCTCCGCAGCTACGTCTTTGTCACGGGGGCCTATTGGGGGTTCACCCTGACCGACGGTGCGCTGCGGATGCTGGTCCTCCTGCATTTCGCGACCCTGGGCTATAGCCCCGTCCAGCTCGCCTTTCTCTTCCTCTTCTACGAATTCTTCGGGATCGTGACCAACCTCGTCGGCGGCTGGATCGGCAGCCGGATGGGACTGCGGGTCACGCTCCTCGGCGGCCTCATTCTCCAGGTCGTCGCGCTCGGGCTGCTGGCGCAGCTCAATCCGGCGTGGCCCCGGGTTTGGTCGGTCACCTACGTGATGCTCATGCAATCTCTCTCCGGCATCGCGAAGGATCTCACCAAGATGAGCTCCAAGAGCGTCATCAAGGTCCTCGTGCCCGCGGAAGCGAAGGGAATGCTGTTCAGGTGGGTGGCGATCCTGACCGGGTCAAAGAATGCGCTCAAGGGCGTGGGCTTTTTTCTCGGGGGCTTCCTGCTGCATGCCGCCGGTTATGCCGGGGCGCTGGGGTGGATGGCCGGAGGGCTCTTCGTCGTCTGGGCGGCCTCGTGGTTCGCGCTGCCACCCGACATGGGATTGACCAAGGTGAAGGTGGGATTTCGCGAAATCTTCGCGAAGTCGCGGGAAATCAATGTCCTTTCGGCCGCCCGGCTGTTCCTCTTTGGCGCGCGCGACATCTGGTTTGTGGTCGGAGTGCCCGTCTTTCTCGAACAGACCCTCCGGTGGAGCTTTTCCCAGGTCGGAGCCTTCATGGCCCTGTGGGTCATTGGCTACGGCATCGTCCAGTCCAGCGCTCCCGTCTTCTGGCGCCACCGGGCGCCCGCCGGTCCGGCCGCCGCGGGAACGGCCTTCGCTCTGGCCGGCGTGGCCGCGGCCATCCCGCTCGCGCTCGCGTGGGGGGTTGACCCGCAGACGGCCATCATCGGCGGACTGGCCCTTTTTGGCATCATCTTCGCCCTCAATTCGGCCGTCCACTCCTACCTGATCCTCGACTATACGGATGGCGACAAGGTGGCCCTCAATGTCGGGTTCTACTACATGGCCAACGCGGGCGGACGATTGGTCGGCTGCCTCCTGTCCGGCGTGCTCTTCGAATGGGCCGGCCTGCCGGGCTGTCTTTGGGGCACCTTCGCTTTTGCGGCCGTGGCCGCCCTGATCGCCCTCGCCCTGCCCCGCGCCGTGCTGCATCCCGGGCTGCTCGCCGCCGCCGGCGTGCGCGCCGGCGATGGCGACTGACCTTGCCCGGCAGGCGCCGGACCGGCGGTTCAAGACGGCGGTGAAATCACGATTGCCTCGTCGCGATCGGGATGGGCCGCCTCGCCCACAAAACGGGTCAGCGACAGGTCGGTGACCTGCTCGGCCTCCAGCGCGTGGGAGAACGAGGCCGGGCAGTTCCGGCCCCACGAGACCTGGCAATCCTTCACCCGGACCTGGTCGGCATATCGGATGCTCAGGCCCGGCGTGGAGTGGGCCTCCAGTTCGGGATAGGCGGCGGTCGGCCGATTGTCGAAAACGGCGCCCGGAAACGAGGTCCACCGATCAAAGGTCATCCGGATGTTCTCCAGCGTGACGTCGCGGATCCGGCATTCCTTGGAGCCGTTCACGCGGATGCTATTTTCCGCGACCCCCGTCACGTTCCGGACCCGGATCCCGTGGAGCCGGCCCATCTTCATTTCGGGGGTGCGGGGATGGGCGGTGATCGAAATGGCCTCGCCCCGGCCCCACCAGGGTTTCGAATAGTAGCGCGAAACCAGGCTGATGTCCCGAAATTCGATGTTGGAGACGTCCCCCTCGTCGCGCATCTGGATGCCGATCCCACGCGAGCTCGTTTTGATCTGGCACCGTTCGAAGAGAATGTCGCGGATGTCCTGGTGGCAGTGGGTTCCGATCTTCACTCCCGCATCCTGGGTCTCGAGCACGCAATCGGCGACCCGCACGCGGGCGCAGGGCCCATACGCGCGCGATTGCACCGTCGTCTTGACCGAGATCGCATCGTCGCCGCATCGGATCTGGCACTTGCGGATTTCCACATCCCGGCAGTGGTCGGGATCGATGCCGTCCGAGTTCGGGATCTCCATGTTGTTGCGGATCGTGACGCCCTCGACCAGGACTCCCTCGCAGCCGAGCAGGTGCAGCACCCACTCCGGCGTGTCCTCGACGGTGATGTCACGCACTTCGATGTTTTTCGACGACTCCAGGGCGAAGATCCGGGCCCGCCAATCCTTCGGCCGCCACCAGCCATCCGTCTGGTCGTAGTGGTCCATGAATTCCGCGGATCGGCCGGTGATCCGCCCGGTCCCGGTGATGCGCAGCCCGTGGGCCCCCACCGCCGTGATCAGGGTGCCGTAGCGGCCGCCATAGGGCGCGACCGCGGAGTTCTTATAGTCGCCGGGGCGGGCACTGGGCAGCAGCTCGGCATCATCCGCCAGGTGAAAGTCGATGCCGCCCCGCAGGACGATCGAACCCAGGAGGTAGCGCCGCCCCCCGCGCACCAGCACCCGCGCCCGCTTCCCCGCCGCCGCGGCGGCATCAATCGCGCGCTGGAACGCGTCCGTATCCAGGGTCGCGCCATCACCCCGGGCGCCGTAGGCGAGCACATCGAAATCGGGCACCGGGCTGCCGCTGGCGTCGCCGCGGCAGAGCGCCGGCCATGGCCCGACGGCGTTGGCGGCAACCAAGCCGGCTCCCCAACGCAGAAGCTCGCGGCGAGTCATCATCGTTTTCCACTTGGTCGTCGCGCGGTCGGGGCTGTCAACCGGAAATCCCCGGCCGGGCCCGGTCCCATTGTGTTCGCGTCGCGTCCCACCGGTCCCCATGAAATCCCCATGCCTGAGTTAGTCGCCGCCGACCGACCCTGGCGCGGCCCGCGGGCCTGCGCGTGGCCGCCGCGCGCGCAGCGGACCGATGTGCCGCTGATCGATCCCGGCGATTTCCGGCGCTGGATTCTGCATGAGGACGAGCAGCTCCTGGTGGTCGACAAGCCCGCCCAGGTTGTCTGCCACCCGTCGAAGGCCGGTCCCGCCTCGAGCCTGGTCGGGGCCGCCCGGATTCACACCGGACAGGACACCATGCATCTGGTCTTCCGGCTGGATCGCGAGACCAGCGGCGTCATCGTGCTCGCCAAGACCCCGGCCATGGCGGCCCGCCTGCAGAAGGCGATGGAGCGGCGGAAGGTCGGAAAATCCTACCTCGCGATCCTCACCGGTGAGCTTGCCGCGCCGGTGACGGTGGACCAGCCCCTGGGCGACGACGTCGGCAGCCCGGTGTTCATCAAGACGGCAGTGACCGCCGACGGGCGCGCCTCCATCACTCATTTCACGCCCCGGTCGACAGCCGGCGGCTTTACCCTGGCGCAGGTGGTCACGGAAAGCGGCCGGAAGCACCAGATCCGCGCCCATGCCCGGTGGCTGGGACACCCGCTGGTCGGCGACAAGATCTACGGCCCCGACGACCGGCTCTACCTCGACTTCATCGAGCAGGGCTGGACCGCCGCGCTGGCCGCCAAACTGCTCCTCCCCCGCCAGGCGCTCCATTGCGCGGGCATCGACCTGCGGCCCGCCGGTCTCGAGTTTGCGTTCCAATCTCCGCTGCCGGAGGATCTCCGGGAATTTTGCGCAGCCCGGGGACTGGGGATTTGATCTTGCCCGGCAGGACCAAAACTGAGTCCAGTCGTCCGGCCGCCCGAGACCGCGGGTAATTTCCGGTCGCCGCCCCACCCCTCCCTTGTTTCGACCAGGCCGCCAGCTTTTCCCGACCCATGAGCGCACCTTCTTCCCCGATTTCGAGCCGCCCCGTGCTTTTCGGAATCGCCCTCAGCCTTTCCTGCGCGGCCGCCTGGGCGCAGGAGGTCGGTCCGCTGCCCTGGGAGCAACGCCTGCAGCTCCACCAGCCCCCGCCACCCCCGCCGCCGCCGCCGCCATTCCTCCAGATTTGCGCCCTGTGCCATGGCAATGACGCGCGGGGCACCGACCGCGCGCCCGCCCTGGCCAACGCCCCCGACCTGCGCAACACGCCGGTCGCGGGGATCGCCGACATCATCCAAAAGGGAAAGGGGCGGATGCCCGCGCTGCCGCTCCCGCCGGCGGACGTCCAAGTGCTGGCAGCCTATGTCCGGGCCCTCAATGCGACCGGAATGACCCCGCTGCCGGGCGACCCGAAGGCCGGTGAAGCCCTCTTCTTCGGCCGGGGCCGCTGTGATGCCTGCCACCTCGCCGGCGGCCGGGGCCGCTCCATCGGTCCGGATCTTTCCGACGCCGCCCAGCGGCTGAGCGTCGAGGAACTGCAACAGGCGCTGGACGATCCCAACGCGCGCATCACGCCCGGCTACGGCCGGGTAACCGTCGCGATGAATGATGGCCGCGCCTTGCGCGGCTTCGCCCGCGCCCAAGGCAACCACGACTTGGTGCTGCAGACGCCGGACGGCCAGCTGCAGCTGCTGCTCGACCGGGAATACCGCACGATCACCCCGGATCCCCAGGCCGCCATGCCGGCCTTTGCGGGGACAGAAACCGAGCGGCGCGACCTGCTCGCATACCTGAGCCGTCTCAACGGTCCCGGCGTCGGCCCCCTGGCCGCGGCCCAGCCCCCGATTCCGGCCGCGGCCATCGCTGCGGTCCTCCAGCCCAAGGCGGGCGACTGGCCGACCTACAACGGCCAGGTCGGCGGAAACCGGCACAGTGCGCTCGGGCAGATCAACGCCGCCAATGTCGCGAAGCTGCAGTTGCAGTGGCTCAAGGAGATTCCCTTCGGCAGCCTGGAGACGACGCCGGTGGTGATCGACGGGGTGATGTATGTGACCGGCAACAATCAGGTCTACGCGCTGAGCGGCCGGACCGGACGGGAGATCTGGCAGTACCAGCGGCCGAAGAGCCCCGCCTCCGCGATCTCCGGCGACGCATCCATCGGCGTCAACCGGGGCGTCGCGGTGCTCGGCGACCGCATTTTCTATCTGACCGACGACGCCCATCTCCTGGCCCTGGACCGCCTGACCGGCGCCCTGCTGTGGGATGTGCTCACCCCGCCGCCGGGAGCTCCCGGCCGCTATGGTTCCACCGCCGCGCCCTTGGTCGCCAATGGGCTGGTCATCACCGGCGTGAGCGGCGGCGACAACGGGATCCGCGGGTTTGTGGCGGCCTACCAGGCGACGACCGGAGCCCTGGCCTGGCGGCTCTGGACCATACCGGCGTACGGCGAAGCCGGGCCCGGCTCCGATACGTGGCAGGGCGAGGCGCTGCGGGAGGGTGGCGGCGCCACCTGGCTCACCGGCAGCGTCGATGCCAAGGCCAACATCCTCTACTGGGCGACGGGGAACCCGCACCCCGACACGAACGGCGATGACCGGCGCGGCCGCAATCTCTTCACCAACTGCGACATCGCGATCGATCTGCCCACGGGCAGGATGCTCTGGTACTACCAGTTCACTCCCCACGACCTCCATGATTGGGACGCCAACCAGCCGATCGTCCTGGTCGACGCAAAATGGCGGGGCCGGGAGCGCCCGCTGCTCCTCCACGCCAACCGCAACGGGTTCCTCTACGTGCTCGATCGCACCACCGGAAAACCGCTCCTGGCCAGCCGGATGGTGGACAAGCTGACCTGGGCGAGCGGCATCAGCGACCGGGACTGGGCCCCGCAATTGCTGCCCAACAACGAAACGGATACGAAGGGTGTCGTCACCGGCCCGGCGGTGCGGGGGGCAACGAACTGGTATTCGAGCGCCTACAATCCGGCGACGGGTCTCTTCTATGTGATGACGGTCGAGGACTACACCACGTTCCGCAAGGCGGACGAGGGTGGCTTTGGCAGCTACGTCAATGCCGCCGATCCCCCCCGAAAATTCCTGAGGGCCTTCGACATCCAGACCGGCAAGGTGGCCTGGCAGCGCGAGCTGCCCGGCCAGGCCCAAACCAACTATGCGGGGGTCCTTTCCACCGCGGGCGGCCTCGTGTTTTTCGGCGAAAGCAGCGGCGGCATCGCCGCGGCGGACGCGCGCACCGGCGCGCTTCTCTGGCACTTCGAGGCCAACCACCCGATCAAGGCGTCCCCGATGACCTATCGGATCGATGGCCGGCAATACTTCGCCGTCGCCTCCGGCGGCAACATCCTCGCCTTCGCGCTGCCGGAGGGGCCCTGAGGCCGGGGCCGGGACAAACCGCGGCGCCGATCAGGCCGGCCCGACGACCTCGATTTCGGTGCCCCAGCCGGGACGCCGCGGCGGATGCATGTAAAGCCCTTCGGGGCCCCGCGTGACCTCGTACAGCTCGTCGAAGAGATCGTAGACCTCCTGGGGTCCGCCGGGCGCGGGCATGAACAATTCCGCCCAGGGTCCGTTGACGTTGGCGAGCGACCAATGCGCCGCGCCGTTGAGGCCGCCGCCGTGGGGAATCACCGGGATGTCGTAGGTGTCGGCCAGGGCGCCAATGCGGCGGAGTTCGGTCATGCCGCCGCACCAGGTGACATCGGGCTGCCAGATCGCCGCGGCCCCGGCAGCGAGCATCCGGCGGAAACCATAGCGGCCATAGGTGTGCTCGCCCGAAACCAGGAGGGTGGACTGGATTTCCCGGCGCAGGCGCCCGGCGCCCTCGAAATCATAAGGCGGGAGGACCTCCTCCAGCCATTTTACCCGATAGGGCTCGAGGCGCTTCGCCATCTCAATGGTGTAGGGCTCATCCCACGACATCCAGCAGTCGCACATGACGTCGCCGTCGGGGCCGACCGCCTTGCGGGCGCGGGCCACCAACTCGACATTTCCGCGCTGGCCCTCCTGGCCACTGGGTGGACCGAAGGGCATCGCCAGCTTGACGCGGTGAAACCCATGCGCGACGTGCTGCTCGATATCGTTGCCGGTGCAGTACGCGGGGATCCGCGGCTTGGTCTCGCCGCCGAGCAGCTGGTAGATGGGGACGCCCAACGCCTTGCCCACGATATCCCAGAGCGCGTTGTCGAAGGCGCTGATGGCGTTCATGGTCACGCCCTCCTGGCCATAGGACTCGGTCGCCCGCCAATTGATGTCCCAGTTGCGCTCAAGATCGAAGGGGTCGCGCCCCAGCATGAGCTTCTTTAGATGGCCCATGACGATCGGTCCGCCGCCGGAGCCGCCGTCCCCGTATCCCTTGATGCCCTTGTCGGTGGTCACCTCGACCGTGAAAATGTCCACCCCCGAGGGCGCGAAGAGGCTGCGGGTCGGCTTGTATTCCGGGTAGATGTTGAGCGGAGCAGAGACCTCGACACTCTGGGTGCCCCAGGACCCCGGGGCGGGCGTGTAGGCCGGATAGGGCTTCCTCGGCCGGGTCTTGACCAGGCGGATATCCGTGATCTTGAGCTTCGACTTCTCGTCGGCCCAGGCGAGCTTGGGCATCGCTCCGAAGGCCGTCAGCGCGGCCGCGTAGCTGATGTTCTTCAGAAATTCGCGTCTCTTCATGTTCGAGTGGGGGCGGGTTTCCGTCGTGGCAACGGGCCACGGGGGTCGGGTAACCGATGATTGCGCAGCGACCTCGAGAAGGGGAATGGCGCTGCGAAAGGATGCTCGTAAGGGGTGCGCTGACCGTCAAGTGCCATCGGCCCGGCCGGCCGGTGCGCGCCGGTTCCGGCCGTCGCGGGGCCCAACCCGGTCCCCCGGGGGCAAGCTCCGTGACGATTCCGTGACGACACGAATTCATCTCGTCACCGGCCGCCACGGCCAAACCATCGCCCCATGCGCCTCCGCGCCCTCATCCCCCGCCTGCGGGTCGCTCGAACCGTGGGGCTCATCATCGCGCTTCACGCCGGTCCGGCCCTGTGGGCGGGGAAAACCCCCGACGTGACCTTCGTCTTCACTTCCGACGTGCATTTCGGCATCGCGCGCGGCCAGTTCCGGGGCGCCTCCTTTGTGAATGCGCAGGTCGTCAATGCCGCCATGGTCCGGAAGATCAACCAGCTGCCCGGCGTCCTCCTGCCCCCGGACGGCGGGCTCCGGTCCGGCGAGCGGATCGGCGCGGTCGACTTCGTGGCCATCACCGGCGACCTGACCAACCGGCAGGAGCTTTACCCGATCCACGTGCAGTCGGCCGCGGTTTCCTGGGCGCAGTTCAAGGCCTGCTACATCGACGGCCTGACCCTCCGGGACCCGCGCGGTGAACCCACCCCTCTCCTGCTCGTGCCGGGCAATCACGACGTCTCCAACGCGATCGGCGCGCCGACCAAACTGGTGCCGGCGACTGATGCCACCTCGATGACGGAGATCTACAACCGGATGATGCACCCCGCGGTGCCGGCCACGGCCGGCACCTACTCCTACGCCCGGGACCGCGTCACCTACGCCCGCGATTTCGGCGGGGTGCACTGCATCTTCCTGACCATGTGGCCCGACAGCTTCACGCGTGCCTGGATCGACCGGGACCTGCAGGGCGTGCCGGCGGCCGAGCCGGTGTTCCTCTTTTGCCACGATCCGCCGGAGATCGATGCGCGGCACCTGATCAATCCCTACGGCGCGCACGACATCAACCCGCACGATGCCTTCGAAAACCTGGTCAGCGACGTCTACGCGGACGGCGATGCCGCGACCCACCACGCCAAGCCGGATGGCACGACGGTCGCGGAGCAGCGCGCCCTGGCCGCGTTCCTGCGGCGCCATCGCAACATCGTGGGCTATTTTCACGGGCACAACAACTGGACGGAATTCTACACCTGGAAGGGGCCGGACGGGGACCTCGCGCTCAACGTCTTCCGGGTCGATTCCCCGATGAAGGGCCGGACGACGAAGGAGGAAAGCCATCTGTCATTCCAGGTGGTGGTCTTCAACGCGGGGAAACACCTTTTGACCGACCGCGAATGCCTTTGGAACCTGCAGGGCGCGGGCGACGCGCCGTCCGGGCCGGTCGCCTGGGGCAGCGCGCGGACCGTCAGCCTGGTGCCGCGCGGCGGGGCGACGGACGTGGCCGGCCGCTAGTTGTCGAACTGGAGGACGTCGCCCTTCGCCTTTTTCGCCGCGGTGCCGAAATTGTAGACCAACCCGCCGTAAAAGAATCGGGAGCTGCGCCGACGGGTGGAGTCGTCGCGCAGCGTCGGAGTTTCCAGCCGGGTCTCCTCCTTGAGCGAGTTGAACAGGTCCGAGATGGCTACGAACAGCGTCACCCGCCTGCCCGCCAACTCGTGCTTCAGGCCGAGGTTCGCCACGAAGGTCGGCTGCCGGTAGCCCTGGGGGGGTCAGCCGGCGGCCGGTGTAATTCGAGTTCAGCTGCAGCGCCACGGACTTGCTCCAGTTGTACTCCACACTGAGCTTGCCGGCCCAGGCATAGGCCGAGCGGGCCGTGCGGTAGCCGAGGTTGCCCGCATCGATCTGATTGTAATAGGCGCTGGCGCTGGCGTTCACCAACAACGGCTGCCACGGCGCCACCGTGGCCGCTAGCTCCAGTCCCCCGGACTGGCTGTGGGCCAGGTTCTCCTCCGTGGTCAGCAGCGTCGTGGGATTGATGAACCGGCTAACGGTCGTGAAACTGTTGGAGGCCTGCTTGTAGAAAAGGGCTGCGAGGCAGGTGGTGTCCCCGTTCTTGTACTGGTCGCCGGCCTCGACCGAGCGGACCTCCTCCGGCCGCAGGTGCGGGTTGCCCACCCGCAGGTTGTTCGGATCCTGGAATTCCGAGAAGGGATTGAGGTCGCCGAGGTCCGGCCGGTTGATCCGGTCGCTATAATTAAGCTGGAGTTCCTGCGTCGCAGTCAGGCCGTAGGCCAGATGCAGGGTGGGGTACGCGTGATCATACCTCTGGCCCGTGACGACGCCCGAGATGGCCTGGTCGGTGTCGATCTCGGCGTGTTCCAGGCGCAGGCCGGGCATGGCGGAGAGGTTCCCGAACCGCTGGCGGTACGTGCCGTAGAGGGCGGTGATCCTCTGGTCAGCAACGAAGGCGTTCGTGACCGTCGGGTCGTTCAGCCAGAGCCCGGTGGGGCCATCGAAGTTGGTGCCGAGCACGTTCTTGCCATCCCTGTCGTCGGAGTGGTCAAACCCGGCCTCAATCTTCCGGTCTGGGCTGAGCGTGTTGGCATATTCCGCCACCACTTCGGTCTCCGGCTGGTTGAAGGCGACCCGCGTCCGGGCGAAGGTCGGCGGCGCGACCGGCGCGGCCGCGACATCACTGTAGAGATTCTCATCCGTCTCGGTGTGGTGCTCCCAGCGGAACTCAAGACTGAGGGTGTCGTCCTTGCGCCCGAACTCATGGGCGAGCGTCGTCCTTGACTCCAGGTCGCGCTCGTATTCCGGATCGTCCCGCTGGCGGTCATAGGCCGAGCTCACGCCCCCCACCACGCCTGCCACCGCCTCGTCACCGCGGCGGTGCTGCCGGCGGAAAGAATAGTCCATACTTTCCGAAATCCTCCCCCAAGATCCCGCGGCGGCGTCCAGATTCACCTGTCCCAGCTCATACCAGGGCCGAAACCTCTCCCGAGTGACGCTCTGGGTGACCGCCGGCAGCCCGGTCGCAGGATCCACATAGGTTCGCCGATCGGTGGCCACGCGTTCCCGGTCATCCTGGCGGACGCTTAGATTCCCACCCAGGCCGAGGAGACCGGAATTATAGCTGGCGCCGGCGGAGGCCCCATAGCGCGCATTGTTGCCCGCCGTGACCCGGATCGACCCCGCGGCCCCCGGCGCCCGCTTTTTCTTCAGCACGATATTGATGATGCCGGCGCTGCCATCCGGCTTGTACATCGCGGATGGGTTGGTGATCACCTCGATCCGTTCGATCGAATTTGCCGGGAGCTGCGAAAGCACCTCCGCCCGCGTGGCCGCTCCCATCAGGGCACTGGAGCGGCCATCGATGAGCACCTGGACATTTGCATCCCCGCGAAGGGTGACATTGCCGTCGAGGTCGACCTGGACCGAGGGAATGTTCTGCAAGACATCGGCCGCGTTGCCCCCGACACCCTGGACATCCTGACCCACCAGATAGGTCTTCCGGTCGATGCTGTTGATCTGCGCTTGCAGGCGGGCGGACACTTCCACCGAGGGCAGGACCACGGCCGGCCCAGGGGCGGGCACCGTCTGCGCCGCGAGCGGCGTGACGAACAGGCATAGCGGCACAAAGGATCGCATCCCCTGCCCCAGCCCGTCGGGCCAAGGGACCATGCGGCGAGGAGCGGTCGTCATCACCGCGGGAGGCCGATGCTACTCCTGAATGCCCAGCTTCCGGAGGAACGGAGCAATGGAGCGCGGCCGGCCGAGAAACTTCTCGATCGAGATCGAGACGTCGCGGGTATCGCCCTGCGAATAGACCTCCTCGCGCATCCGCCGGCCCGCGCCCTGGTCCAGGAAGCCGTCCGGCGCCGCCTCGAAGACCGTCGCCATGTCCGCCGCGATGGCGTCCGCCCAGGCATAGCCGTAGTACCCGGCGTCGTAGCCTCCCGCCAGATGCCCGAAATAGGCGACGAAGGCGGAACCTTCCGGCGGCGGAAACGAGACCGCGCCGAGCACCGCGTTGGATTCCGCCTGGCAGTCGACGGCCGCCCCGGCGGCGCGGGGACCGTGAAGCTTGAGGTCCAGGAGGGCGAAGGAGAGCTGCCGCCGATAGAAGACGCCGATGGTCGCCAGGCGCACCTCCTTCAGCCGGCTGAGCGTCGCGGCGGGCACCTTCTTGGCCGGATCCCGGTAGTCGGCGGCGAACGTGTCCAGGACCTTCTTGTCGTAGGTCCAGTTCTCCAGCATCTGCGAGGGCGCCTCCACGAAATCCCCGGGCACGTTCGTGCCGGAGAACCGGCCGTGGCGGGCGCGGGTGAGGATCGAATGCATGGCGTGGCCGAATTCATGAAAGACCGTCGTCACCTCCTCGTGGTCCAGCAGCGAGGGCGCGCCATTGCCGGGCGGGGGAAAGTTGCAGAGCAAGGCGACCGTCGGTCGCAGATAGATCCCGCTGGGCAGGAGCCGCCCCGGCTGGATCGAGAATTCCGCGAAGTGGTTGTACTTTCCCTCCCGGGGAAACATGTCGAGGTAGAAGAGCCCCATCGGCTCGCCCGTCTTGGCGTCGGTCACGCCCCAGAGGGTGACCCCATCGGCCCAGACATAGGGCGCCTGGAGCTGCTCGAATTTCAGCCCGAAGATCGACTGGTAGATCGCGAACATGCCCTGCAGGACGTGCTCATACTGGAAGTAGACCCGCAGGGCCTCGGAATCGATCGTGTACTTCTGTTTGACGACCTGGTTCTGGTAATAGCGCCAGTCGGAAAAGTCGATCTGGGCCTTGGGATCGCCGGTTTCGGCCACCTTCAGGGCCCGCATCTCCGCCACCTCGGCATCGAACTTCGGCTGGATCCCGCGGATGAGGTCCTCGATGAACTTCGTCGCGGTGGCGCCGTCCTGCGCCATCTTGACCTCGATCTGATAGTCGTCCCACGAGGCGTATTTCAGCTTCCGGGCGATCTCCGCCCGCAAGGCCACGATGCGGTTGAACAGCGGCACGTTCACCGCCTGCGCCAGGTGATATTCCGCCGTGGTGACCCGGCGCCGGGTCGCGGCCACCGAGCAGTTCTGCTCCACCATGATGCGCTGCGGCGTCACATTGACCAGGACCGTGTAGGCGTCGGGCCCCGTCTTGAGGCCGGGGGTCGCGAGGAAGGCGTCGGGCAGCCCGGCCAATTCCGCCCGGGTGAAGACGAGCGGCGAACGGGTGTTGACGATGTTGGCCCCGAAGTCGGTCTCCAGCGTGGTGAGCTGCTTGCGCAGGGCCTCGACCTGCGCGCGTTCGGCCGGCGGCAATTCGAAGCCCGCGCGACGGTAGTCCCGCAGCGTGAAATCAAAGAGCCGCCGATCCTCGCCGGCCAAGGCCGGCGCGGTGGCCGCGAAGGCCCGGAGGGCGGCATAAAGGTCCTCCCGGTATTCGATCCCGACCGTCCACTCGTTCATCTTCTTGGACGCCTCCTCCGCGGCGTCCCGGACGGCCTTGCTGGGGCTCGACTGCTGGATGAAGTCGATGCGGCTGCCCACCAGCGCCGCCTCGGATTCCAGGTCGTCCAGGGCGCCGAAGGTGCTGGCGAAGGTTGCGGCGGCCGGATTTTGACGGGCGATCCGGTCGATCGCGGCGTCGCCGGCGGCGATGCCGGCGGTCGCGGCGGCGCGGATTTGGTCGGGGGTGGTCTCGAAGGGCGGCACCTCGATTTCCGAGTGAAACGGCGCCGCCAGCTCCTGGAATTCGGCCACCGTCCGCAGCGGAGCCGCGGACAGGGCCAGGGGGAGGGCAAAACAGAGCGGCCAAAGGGCCCGGGAGTTCTTCACGGGGGGGGAGCGTGGCGGAGCCGCCGGCCGTCGTCAACGGGCGGCCTTGCGCCGGCCGGGGGACAATTTCTTGTCTGACGCCAAAACCCATGAAAGGCTCGCTTCCATGCTCGTCCACTCCGTCTTCTTCTGGCTCAAACCCGACCTGTCCAGCGCGCAGCGCGCCGAATTCGAGCGGGGCGTGCAGTCGCTGGCCCGCATCGCCGCGGTGGAGCACTGCTACATCGGCACCCCCGCCGGCACGGAGAAGCGCCCGAGCATCGACGCCTCGTACTCGGTCGCGCTGACCGTGCTCTTCAAGGACGTCGCCGCCCACGACGCGTATCAGATCGATCCGATCCATCTCGCCTTTGTCGACGCGTGCAAGACGTTCTGGACGCGGGCCCAGATCTACGACGCGGCCTGACCGCTTCCGGCCGCCGGCGGGGCCGGGCCGCGATCAGAGCCCGAAGACGAGAATCGAATTCCCCGCCGCCACCGAGACGTACTGCTTTCCGTCGATCGCGAAGCTGATGGGATTGCACGAGACCTGCCCCCCGGCCTGGAAATGCCAGAGGAGGCGCCCGGTGTCGGCGTCGAGCGCGAAGACCGCCCCTTCCCGGGTGCCGCCAAAAACGAGGTCGCCGCCGGTCGAAACCAGTCCGCAGACCGAGACCGCGTTCAATCGATATTCCCAGCGCTGCGCCCCGCTCGTCGGGTCGAGCGCCCGCACCGCCCCGAAGGGCTCCGCTCCCACCACGTCGCGGGCCCCGCCGCGCTCGAATTTGACGCCGGGCTTCAGTTCCTGCGGCAGCTTATAGAACACCTGGCCGTAGTCGCCCGACGCCATCACATAGAAGAGCCTGGCCTTGGGGCTGTAGCTGGGGCTGTACCAGCTGGTGCCGCCGAAAAGCCCCGGATAGATCAGCTTTCCCTCGGGCGTGGGATCCGGATTGCCCAGGAGGACCGGCCGGCCATGGGCGTCCAATCCCCGGGCCCAGGTCTGCTTCGTGAAGGCCTGGCCCGTGATGAATTCACCGGTGACGCGGTCGAGCACATAGTAAAAAGCGTTGCGATTGGCCTGCACGACCAGCTTGCGGGGACGGCCCGCGATCTCAGCGTCGATCAGGACGGGCACCTGATTAGAATCCCAATCGTGCAGATCGTGGGGCGTGAACTGGAAATGCCACCGCAAGGTGCCGGTGTCGGGATCGATCGCCAGCAGCGAGTCCGAATAGAGATTGTCGCCGGGCCGTTCGTCGCCGCCGTAGTCCCCGCCCGGGTTGCCGGTGCCCCAATAGAGCAGATTGAGGTCGGGGTCGTAGCTGCCGGTGACCCAGGTGGGCGCGCCCCCGCTTTGGGGACCTTCGCCCGCGCCCGCGCCCCAGGTCTCGCTGCCGGGCTGGCCGGGCTCCGGCACCGTCCACAGCCGCCACACCCGCCGGCCGGTCTTGGGGTCGTAAGCGTCAAGGAACCCGCGGATGCCGTAGTCGCCCCCGGATATCCCCACGATCACCTTGTCTTTGACGATCAGGGGAGCGGCCGTGATGGAATGCCCGGTGTGCCAGTCCGCCACCACGATGTCCCAGCGGACGTTGCCGGTCCGGGCATCCAGCGCGACCAGGTGCGCGTCGAGGGTCCCAAAAAAGAGCGTGTCGCCCAGGATCGCCAGGCCGCGATTGACCTGGCCACAGCAGCTGGGCACCTCGCGCACCTCCGGCCGCCGGTAGCTCCACAGCGGCCGGCCGGTGCGGCCGTCAAGCGCGGTGACGATGTAGGGCTTTTCCGTGAGGTAGATCACCCCGTCGACCACGAGCGGCGAGGTCTCCACGCGGCCCTCGACCGGCATCTGGTAAATCCAGGCGGGCTTGAGCTGGGCGACGTTCGCCCGGTTGATCTGGCTCAGCGGCGAATACCGGTGGCCGGCATAGGTGCCGGAATACGTGAGCCAGTTGGCCGGCTCGGCGCTGGCCTGAAGAATCCGCTGGTAGGAAACGTCAGCCCGGGCGCAGGCCGCGACGGACAGGAGCAGGGCGAGGGCATGCAGTCTCATGGTTGACCTTTGTGGGCGGCGAGAAAGGCGACGAGATCAGCGAGTTCCGCGGGCGTGAACGTCGCGGCGTAACTCGGCATGGGCGATTGGCCCCACTGCTTGTGCAGCTCCGCCAGCTCGGACTTCAGGAAGGAATGGAAGCCGTTGGCGAAATCGCGGATCTGGATCGAGAACGTGTCCTCGTTGATCCGCACGCCCGTCCACGCGGTGCCGTCCCTGGTCACCAGCGAGACGAGGAGGAAGTTGGCGGTAATGTTGGCCTCCGGGCGAAAGACCGAGAAATTCTGCGGGACCTCCGCGCCCGGATCGACCAGGGCGCGGCGCAGGTAGGCGGCGCCCCGGCGGCTGCCGATATCCGTCAGGTCCGGCCCGATCGCGCCCCCGTAGCCAGCGAGGGAATGGCAGGCCGCGCAATTGCCCCGGTCGCGATAGAGCTTCTCCCCATGGCGGGGATCGCCCGGCACGATTTCCGGCGGAAGCTGCCCAAGATGCCAGACCCACGCCGCCACGTTCCGCACGTCCGCCGCCTGCAGGATGAACGGCGGCATGTCGGTGCCGCGGATCCCCTGCGCGATGATGAGCGCGATCGCCCGCTCGCTGGTGGCCCGAGGCAGGTGCGGCAGCGCCAGCGTGGGACCGCGGCCGCCCTCGCCATTCGGACCGTGACAGCCGGAGCAATTCGCCTGGAACGCGCGCCGGCCCGCCTCCCGGTCGGGCGGAACGGACCCGAGCAGCGCCTGGGCTTGCGCCGGATCCAGGCCCGCCTCATGGGCTCCGCCGGCGGGACTGGCCTCGCCGCGCAGGCGCGCCGGCACGGCCGCGCCGATCAGGGCGAGAACGGCGAGGGCGCGACAAAGGAAGGCGGGGCGGGACAAGAGGAGACCCGGCGACGGGGTTGAGCGGGGTGCGGCGATTTGTAAGCCCGGGGAAAGCGCGGGCAACCGCATTTTTCGCCCGCCGCTGCCCCCGGGGATCCCTCAGCGCGCGCCCGGCCGCCGCCCGGCCGCGCGCCGCTGGCCCTTGGGCGGCGGAGCCACGCCGATCCTGGGATCCCGGCGACGAACCGCCGCCACCAGACGCTCCGCGGTGGCTTCAAACGCGTCCGTCGCATCGGGCAGATAAAGCCACTTGGGCAGGATTGGATGGCGCCCGAGCGGCGGGAATTCCGCCTGAAGCGAGGCGTGGTGCGGCCGAGCGGTGCACACCAGGAC
Organism: uncultured Opitutaceae bacterium; assembly: GCA_903916755.1. Lineage (GTDB taxonomy): Bacteria > Verrucomicrobiota > Verrucomicrobiia > Opitutales > Opitutaceae > Palsa-1447. The sequence goes on from CAIWXW010000006.1 coordinate 18,014, forward strand.
GCCCTGCCAGGGCTCGGCCCGCGCCGCGAAGCAAAGGACCAGCTTGCCATCGAGATAAGCCGCCTTGGTGCCAAACATGGCGCGGAGCAAAAATCCCGCCTCGGCCTCCAGCGGCTCCCATAGCCACGCGTAGGGATGCACGGGAACCACGCGCAAGAACTCATCACGGGGCGGGCGGATGGGGCTTTGGCGTGGCTTCATGCGGGCGAAAGGCTATGGTTCGATCCTACGGTCCTCCCACCGTTCGTCCACCCGCCATTCAGCGGCGGGGCGCCTTCCCCCACCCGCCTCCACACGATCCCCATGCGCCACGTCCTCATCATCCACGAAGTGACCGACTACCCCCATTGGAAGAAGGTCTTTGATGGCGCCGCCGGCATCCGCCGGGAAGCGGGAGAAAGGTCCTACCAAGTCCTCGGTTACGAGGGGGATCCGCGGAAGATCGTCCACTTCTCCGCGTGGACCTCCACCGAGGCCGCCCGGGCATTTTTCGAATCGCCGGCCCTGGTGAAGATCCGCCGCGAAGCCGGGGTGAAGGCCCCGGAGTTCATCTATCTGCAGGAGCTGGAGGCGGGCGTCCTGTAGGGCGGCCGCGGAAATGATTTTGATCGTCGGAACCGACAAAACCGCCATGCGATCCGGAACGGCTCCTCGTCCCGCTTGGGCCCTCTCCCCTTGACCCGGCCGATCTTCAGACGCGACCGGCTCCCGGTGACGTTCCTCGTCGTGGCGGTCGCCGCCTTGGCCATCCAGCTGGAGCGCCCTTGGCGCGACCCGCTCGTCTACAGCCGGTCGGCGATCGCCCACGGCGAATGGTGGCGCATCTGGACGGGGCAGCTGGTTCATTTCGGGTGGCCGCATTTTATCGCGGACACGGGGCTTTTCCTGATCCTGGGCCGGCTGTTGGAATGGGAATGGCCGAAGCTCTGCCGCCTCGGTCTCTTCGCCCTGCCGATCGCCATTTCCGCCACCGTCTACCGGTTCGATCCCGCCATGGCGCGCTACGGCGGCCTGAGCGCGGTCAACCTGGGGTTTCTCGTCTTCCTCGCCTGCCGGGGCTGGCAGAAGAACTGGGTCGATTGGTTCTGGCCCGCCGTCCTCGTCATCTATGCCGGCGAAATCGTCCTGGAAGCAAAGGTCGGCCATGGCCACGGGGGCGGCATGATCCCCTTCGACGATTCGTCCATTCACGTGGCGACGGTCGCCCATCTCGGCGCCGCCGCCTGCGGGCTGCTCCTGTGGGCCTGCTCCCTCGCCACTCCGGCGGAGCCGCGTCCGGATCCCATGCGCTCCTGACCCGCGCGGACGGCTGAGACTTGCGGCCTGCATCCTCGCCTTTCCTGACGAGAATACGACCAGCCGCGCCTGCTTTCAGCCACCCCCCTTTGGTGCCGCGCCAAGAAGCCGCCCGGATCGCAATGCCCGCCTTCAAGGCGATGCCCCCAATGTAGGTCCATGACCACTACGGGATCTTTCCGCCCGGAATACGTATTTCCCGGCTAAGTATTTCCTCCGGTGGCGCTCCGGCGCGAATAAGTCGTTATAGGGGGCATGAAAGCCCTTACCTTCCTCGCCCTCCTCGCCACCGCCTCCATCGCCGTCGCCGCTCCGGCCGGCCAGCCGGTGGCCGGGATCATCTCCCAGGACGACACCGGCTACCTCGTCAAGGCCGAGCTGATCCAGCATTACACCAAGCTCTGCAAGATGTTTCCCGCCATGGGCGACAAGCCCGGTGACGGCGTCTTCGTCGTCGACGAGGGCGTCTTCCACTTGGACTCCGCCCACTTCACCGACTACGTCCGGATGCTGGCCCGCGAGAAGGACAGCGCGAAGAGCCATGAGGTGAGCTTCGTAATGCGCGCCGACTGGAACGAGCGCGCGACGCGCTAAGGACTCCTTTCCCGCATCGCGGGGCCGCATGACCGGCCCTCCCCCCACGGCCCTCCCTCGCGGAGGGCCTTTTACTGGGCCCGGGGCGCCAGCGGAGCGGCGCCCCGGGCCCTCGCCCGCCGGAAAATTCCGGCCGCCGGCAACCTTGCCGCTTCCGCTGCGTCCCGCTGGCGCGCGCCTTAAATGCCGCCTTGTCCGGGCCGCCGGGCGTCGGCATGGTGGCGCGTCGGTTCGGGCTATGAAGCACACCCCACTTCCCCTCCTGTCCATCGCCCTCGCCGGGGCGGTCTTCCTGACCGCCCTCCCGGCGAGGGCGGCAGCTCCTCCCCCTCCCCTGCAAGCCGCAGCCGAGTCGTTCATCGACGACTATTGCGTCAATTGCCACAACGACCAGGACCTGAAGGGAAGCCTGGACCTGACCGGTCTCGAATACACCCCCGGCGATCCCGGCAATTTCCTGACTTGGGTGAAGGTGCACGACCGCCTCGCCGCGGGCGAAATGCCCCCCAAGGGCAAGCCGCGGCCCGACCATGGCGAGCTGAAGACGTTCGTCGCGCAGATCGCCTCGACCCTGACGGACTACGAGCAGGCCGCCGCCGCGCGCGAGGGCCGCTCGACGCAGCGGCGGCTGAACCGCAACGAGTATGAGAACGCCCTGCGCGATTTGCTGAGCGCCCCGTGGCTGGAGGTGAAGTCCCAGCTGCCCGAAGACGGGGATGCCTACCATTTCAACAAGGTCAGCAGCGCCCTGGACGTGTCCTACGTCCACATGGCGCGCTACCTGAGCGCGGCGGACTATGCCCTGCGCCAGGCTGTCAGCGCCGAGTTTGTCCGGCCGCCGACCGCCGTGCACCGCTACTATGCCCGGGAAAGCTTCACGATCCGCAACCCCGGCGACGACGGCAACCCGGACCGCCAGAAATTTCCCGTCCTCGACCGCCATGCCGATCTCGAGGTCCTCGCGGGCCGGGCGCCGATGACCGCGGGCGCCGCCGACCCGGCGCGCCGCGAGCGCGAAGCCATGGGCTGGGTGCAGAGCAATTACTCCACCGGCTTCGGCTCCACCTGGGGTGGATTCCGCGCGCCGGTCGCCGGTCGCTACCGGCTGCGGTTCAGCGGCTACACCGTCTGGGTCGGTCCGGGCGGCGTGCGCAAGCCGACCCTCTCCTTCATCGGCCAGACACCCAAGGGCGGCAATCCCAACGCCATCGCCCAGCTGCCCCCGGAATGGTACCGGCCGAACTTCCAGCTCGTCTCGCCCGGCCGCCGCTATGAGCCGATCGTCATCTACGCCAAGGGGGCGGGCGGCAATTCGCGGATCGGCGCCTTCGATCTCACCCCCGATCCGTCCGTGCAGGCGACCGGCGAGGTCTGGCTGAACGCCAACGATGTCATCGCGACGGACGCGACCCGGTTCTTCCGGTCGCGTCCAACCGGGATCCCGGACGGCTACACCAATCCCCTGGCGCAGCGGGATGGAATTCCCGCGGTCGCATTCCGTTGGATGGAGGTCGAGGGGCCCCTCTACGACCAGGCCGCCGACCCAGGCTACCAGCTGCTGTTCGGCGACCTGCCCGTGCGCCCGGCGGCGCCCCGCGGGCCCGGTATCCCGATCGAGGTCATATCGAATCGGACACCGGACGGCAACGACCGCCGCTATGCCCGGGCCGGCGGCGGATTCGGGCGGGTGCCCCCGACCACGACGATCAAGGTGGAGGTGGTTTCCCCGGCTCCCCGCGTCGACGCGGAGCGGCTGCTGCGGGGCTTCATGGCCCGCGCCTATCGCCGGCCGGTCGCGGCGGAGGACGTCGCGCTGTTCCTCGGCCTGATCGACCGGCAGCTGGACGCCGGGGTGGGCTTTGGCAGCGCGATGCTCGCGGGCTACACCGCCGTCCTCTCCTCCCCCAGGTTCCTTTGCGTCGAGGAGGCACCCGGACGGCTGGACGACTGGGCGCTGGCCACGCGCCTCTCGCTCTTTCTGTGGAACTCGACCCCGGACGCCGCCCTGCGGGCCCTTGCCGGGCAGGGCCGGCTGCACGAGCCCGGGGTCCTGCGCGAACAGACCGAGCGGATGCTCGACGACCCGAAGTCCGCGCGTTTCGTCGAGGCGTTTCTCGACTACTGGCTCGACCTGAGGCGGGTCGATGAGACCTCGCCCTCCACCACGCTCTACAGCGACTACTACATCGACGATTCTCTGGTGGAATCGGCCATGGCCGAGACCCGGCTCTTCTTCACCGACCTGGTCGCCAACGACCTGCCGGCCCGGAACATCGTCGACTCCGACTACACCTTCCTGAACGACCGCCTCGCCGCCCACTATGGCATCGCCGGCGTCCGGGGCGTGGCCATGCGCCGTGTGACCCTGCCGCCGGGCAGCCCCCGGGGTGGCATCATGACCCAGGCCAGCGTCCTCAAGATCACCGCCAACGGCACCACCACCTCGCCGGTCCTCCGCGGAAAATGGGTGAGCGAGCGGATCATGGGCTTCGACGTGCCGCCGCCGCCGCCCACCGTGCCGGCCGTGGAGGTCGACATCCGCGGGGCGGTCACGATCCGCCAGCAGCTCGACAAGCACCGGGCAGACAAGACCTGCGCCGCCTGCCACGCCAAGATCGATCCACCGGGATTCGCCCTGGAGAACTTCGACGTCATGGGCGGGTGGCGGAACCGGTACCGCGCCTCGGCCGAGGAGGGAGCGGTCGAGGCGGGTTTCGGCAAGAACGGATGGCCGCTCGGCTTCCGCTACGCGCTGCCGGTCGATGCCAGCGGCCAGCTGCCCGATGGCCGCTCCTTCACCGACATCCGCGCCTTCAAGCGCCTGCTCCTGGCGGACGAGCCGCAGATCGCCCGCAACCTGGCCCGCCAGCTGACGGTGTACGCTACCGGCGCCCCCATTCGATTCTCGGACCGCGCCGCGGTCGAGCGGATGCTCGCGGGGGCCCAGGCCGGGCACTACGGCGTCCGGAGCCTCATCCACCAGATTGTCGCCAGTGATCTCTTTCAAAACAAATGACATGAAAACCCGCGCCCCGCTTGCCTCCGCCACCGCGCCCTTCGTCACGACCCGGCAGCCCCTGTCCCGCCGGCGGTTCCTGCAGGGCGCCGGCATCGCGCTCGCGCTGCCCTTCCTCGATTCGATGCTGCCGCGGCTCGCGCGCGGCGCGACCTCGTCCTCACCGCTGGCCCCGGCGGCGGTGCCGCGGCGGATGTTTGCCGTCTGCAACAACCTGGGGGTCCTTTCCCAGCAGTTCTTCCCCACCGGAACTGGCCGGGACTACGCGCCCTCGGACTACCTGCAGCACCTCCAGGACTACCGGAACGACTTCTCGGTCTTCAGCGGGGTGTCGCATCCCTCCGTCGACAGCGGCCATCCCGCCGACGTGTGCTTCCTGACGGCCGCGCCGCACCCCGGCAGCGGCTCGTTCCACAACACGATCTCCCTCGACCAGGTGATCGCCGAGCGGATCGGGATCATGACCCGGTTCCCCTCCCTCACGCTGTCCGTCAACACCCGCAGCCGGAGCCTGTCGTGCACCGGCACCGGAGTGGCGATCCCCCCGGAGGACAAGGCCGCGGAGGTGTTCAAGCAGCTCTTCCTGCAGGGCACCCAGGCGGAAGTCGACACGCAGGTGCAAAAGCTCGACACCGGACGCAGCATCCTGGACACCGTGGCGGCGCAGGCGCGCACCCTCGAGCGGACGCTCGGGCCCGGCGACCGCGAACGGCTGGACCAGTATTTCACCAGCGTCCGCGACCTGGAGCACCGGCTGCAGGTCTCCAAGGGCTGGGAAACGAAGCCCAAGCCGGTGGTCGACGTGCCCGTGCCGGTCGACCCCGCCAATCCCTCCGCCTACATGGCGAAGGTCAAACTGATGTACGACCTGGCCCGGCTGGCCTTCCAGACGGACTCGACCCGCTCGATCACCCTCATGCTCGACAGCGCCTCCACCCCCGCGGTCGACGGAATCACCGAGGTCGCGATCACGGAGGGCTACCACAACCTTTCTCACCACGGAAAGTCGCCGGAAAAGCTGGCGCAGCTGCGGGCGCTGGACCACGCCCACATGCGCCACCTCTCGGATCTCTTTGGCTCGCTGAAGGGAATCCGTGAGGGCGGCGACACCCTCCTCGACCGCACGATGGTGCTCTATGGCTCCAACTTGGGCGACGCCAATGCCCATGTGTGCACCAACATGCCAATCCTGTTTGCCGGCGGCGGCTTTCGTCACGGCCAGCATCTCGCCTTCGACCGCGAGCGGAACTATCCGCTGCCCAATCTCTTCGTCTCCATGCTGCAGCGGATGGGCATCGAGGAGGACCGCTTCGCCTCGTCAACCGGCACCATGCGCGGGCTGGTCGCGGTCTGATGGCCCGGCGACGTTCGATGTCAGGCGCCCGCCCCGGGATCCGCCGGCTCGCCGCGGTCGCGCGGGCGATGCTCGGCCTCGCCGCCGTCGCCTCCCCCGTCGCCCGCGGCGCGGCCCCGGCGCCGACGGCGGAAGCTGTCCCCGCCCGGCCGGCGGCTCTGGACACCCTGGACCGGGCCCTCGCCCGCTTTGCGGCGCTCCTGGCCCAGGACGACGATCCGGCGCACCAGGCCGCCACCCGCCGGATGCTCGACGGCTTCAGGCAGCGGCGCGACGCCCTTCAGGCCGCCTTCGATGCGTCGCGCTGCGATGACCTGCGCGCCGAGCTGAACCTTGAGTACCAGCGGCTCGCAGCGTGGATCGGCTCGCCCCGCGCCTGAGCCGGCGGACGCCGCCGCCTCAGGGCCGGACCACGGCCAGCTGGCCCACCGCATACCAGCCGTCCGCGCCGCGGCCCGCGATGCCCAGCTGGACTTGCGGCTTCTCATCGTCGAGGCCGACCAGCCCGATCGACAGGGTATAGCGCTCCGGGGGCATTCGACCCGGCAGCTGAAGCCGGTCGTTCACCACGTTGACCGGACCGGGCGGGAGGTCCGGCGGCTCCCGGAAAAACTCCGGGGTGAACATCGGAACCGAGCCCGGCAGCCAGCGCCCGACGGTCTGGCTGCAGACAACCACTTTCACGTCGCCGGTGTCACTCGCCAGCCGATACGCCAGCCGGTAGGGCCGGTAGCACGGCGCCGAGCCCGTATTTTGCCATTGCATCTCCAGGGGCAGGATCGAGCCCGCGGCCACCCGCGCGGGATATTTGATTTCCCTCAGCACCAGCCGGTAGCCCAGGCGCAGGAGGAAGCGCGAGAGCTCCTGCCGGAGGTGGTCGTCGTCCGGCAGCGCGGCGGACTTGCCGTTGAAGTAACTCGCATGGCAGGCCAGCGCGTAGTTGAAGATCCAGCGCAGCGGCCAGCCCTTCCGCACGAACTCGTCGACGCCGTTCGGCGGTTCGAAGGCGACCGGGGCATTCCGCCAGACATCCTGCACCTGCGTCGCCTTGAACCAAAGCGGATAGCCGTTGCGCATATGGTTCCAAGTCGAGGAGAAGGCGCCGAGGTCACCCAGGGAATCCGCCCGCCAGCCGGCGCCGTGCCGGGTCGCGTAGGTGGTGCAGGCCTCGCCGTTGAGGAGCATGATCAGCGGGGTTTTCTTGAAGGCGGCCAGGTAGGCATTCACCACCGCCAGCCGATGCTCCAACGTGGGCATCCGGGCGGTGTGGGAGCCGCTCATGTGCCATTCGCCCCACCAGCCGACCGAACCGAGATCCAGGTGGTCCAGGTCCGGATCGCCGTCGTAGCGCTCGCCCAATCGCCGGATGAAATCCAGGTGACGGGTCAGCACCACCGGATCGTCCAAGTCGGGGATGGTCAGCGGCGAGACGCCATTGCGGTCCACGGTCAGCTCCCGGCCCCCGACGGCCTGCAGCCAGTCGGGCTGGTAGGGCTGGCCGAGGTAGGGCGAGCAGCACATCACGCGAAAGGCGAGCTTCTGGCCCGAGAGGCGCGCCTTCCGCCGGAAGGAATCGATCAGGGCCGTGTTCAGCTGGCCGGGATGCGGTTCAAGGACCCCCCAGCCCCAGCGGGCGTAGAGGACGGTGGAGGGTATCCAGGGCGGCAGATGACGGTCCTCCCGCCGGGCGTAGCGGAACGTCTCCCAGCCCATGCCCGGGTTCGCGAGGATCTCCGCGGATTCCGCCGGCCGGTAGACATGGAGGATAGGCGCCTGCCCCTGCAGGCGACCGGCCGCGGCGAGCACACCGAGCCAGAGGACGAGGCGGGGCCAGGGGGAGCAGGAGGACTTCATGCGAGGGGACGGCGGGAACACCGAACACACGGAGGGCGCGCCCCCGACCGCAAGCGGGGATTTCAGCCTTTTGATCTTCTTTGGGAAGCGGAAGGGTCTCGCTGGCCGCGTCTAGCCCTGCGCCCAAACCCCCAGCGCCTTGCGCAGGAAGGGATGCCCAGCGTCGGGCACCACGACCTGCAGGCCCGTCGTCAGTCCGCCGGTGCCGGGTAGGACCACCGGCAGAGTCAGGGCCGGCAGTCCGCCGAGGCTGACCGGGAGGGTCAGCGCCAGGATCCGCGCGCGGTTCTCCTGCGTGCAGTCCGCCAGCCGCAGCGCTGGGAAGGGTGTGGCCGGCAGGATGAGAAAATCGTGGTCGGCAAAATACGCCTGCCAGGCGCGGCGCACCCGCGCCCGGACCACTTCCGAGGCCGCGACATCCGCCGGCTTCCAGGTGGCCGCGAGTTCCACCCGCGCACGCACGGTCGGATCGTAGCGGTCGCGGTAGCGCGCAAACCACGGGCGATGGATGGCCCAGGTCTCGACGCCGCCGAGCACCTGATAGGACAGGGCCGTGTCCGCAAAGTCGGAAGTCAGGGCCGTCCGGTGGGCCGCCCCCAGCGGCGCCGCGAGCCGGCCGGCAGCGACGGCGCAGGCCTGCGCGACCGCCGGGTCCAACCCCGGCAGCGCAAGATAGCCACCGCGGAACGGAGGGCCCTTCGCCCCGGAGGCCGGCAGCAGCGCCGCGATGGCGGTAGCCATGTCGCCCGCTGTCCGGGTGAACCAGCCGGCGGTGTCGAAGGCAGGAGCCAGGGGAAAAGCATCGGCGATCCAGGCCTGGTGCGGGGTCAGCCGCAGGCCGTAGAGCCCGCAGAAGGCCGCGGGCACCCGGATCGAGCCACCCGTGTCGCTGCCCGCCGCCAGCGGGACCAACCCGGCGGCGACGGCCGCCGCGGAACCGCTGCTCGAGCCGCCGCTCATCCGGTCCGGAAACCGCGGGTGCATGCAGTTGCCGTAGTGGGCGTTCTCGCCGGTGAGCCCGTAGGCAAATTCCACCATGTGGGTCTTGCCCACCACCGCGAAGCCTCCCGCCCGCAGCGCGCGGACAAAATTTCCATCCTGGCCGGCGGGCCACGGCGGGCGCACTTCCGGCAGGAAGGTCGAACCCGCCCAGGTCGGCTCTCCCCCGCGATCGAAAAGGTCCTTCACCAGGCAGGGCACCCGGCTGAGCGGCAGGCCCGGCTCGGACCCGGCGAACCGCCGCTCGAGCTCGGCCAGGGGGGGCAGGCCCACCAGGATTGCCCGGCGCTGGTCCGCCGTCAGGCCCTCGACCCGGCGGGTGTATTCGGCCGCCGCCGCCGCGGAGCCCAGTCGCTGCCAGTCGCAGAAATCCATGGTCTATTCGAAGCGCACCGTCGCCTGGATCTCCACGCTCGCGTTGCGCGGCAGGCCGGCGACCGCCACCGCCGCCCGGGCGTGCCTCCCCGCCTCGCCGTACAGCGCCACGAAGAGCTCGCTCGCGCCGTTGATCACCTGCGGGCTCTGGTCGAATCCCGCCACACCGTTGACGTAGCCCGACACGAAAAGGAATTCCCGCACGCGGTCGAGGCGGCCCAGCGCCAGCTTGATCGCCGCCAGGGTGTTGAGGGCGCAGAGCTGGGCCGCGGCGTGGGCCGCGACCACAGTCTGCTCCCGGCCCACCTGTCCCGCCGTGACCACCCCGTCGCGGGCGCTGATCACTCCGGCCAGGATCAGGGTCGAGCCATTGATCCGGAAAGGCACATAGCTTCCGCCCGGCACGGGGGCGGCCGGCAATTTCCAGCCCAAGGTCTCGAGTTTCGCCTCAACGGGGTCCATCAATCGAGGAAGGTTGATCGAAAATCGCCTCCGGCAGATAGCCCGAAATGGTGGTGATCGGCAGGTTGACCATCTGGCTCACCTTGAGGTCGAGGACGACGCTGCAGAGGATGATGGCCCGCTCCCGCGAGAGGCCGAGCCGCGCCTGGAGATAGGAGGCGGCCCGCCGGACCACCGCGCGGGCCGCCTCGCGAGGATCCTCGGCCGACTCGATGAAGGCATGAAAGGGCTTCGTCAGGTAACGCGGCGGAACCAGGTCCGGCGTCACCAGCGCGTACGGCGCCACCGGCGCGCGTCCCTTGTGCAACAAGATCCGGAAAGTGACCGTCATGGGCGCCTCCATCCCGTTGATCGAGACCTCGCCGTCCCCCTGCGCCGCGTGCGCGTCGCCGGCGCACAGGCCGCCGCCCGGCGCGAGGACCGGCAGCCACAGCCGGGCGCCCGCTCCCAGATGGCGCACATCCATGTTGCCGCCGAAGATGCCGGGCGGGCGCGTGCGAAATTCCCCCTCCTCGGCCCGCTGCACCCCGATGACGCCGCAGAAGGGGTGAAGGTCGAGCGTGACCCCCGGCATGCTCCGGGTCTGGCCGCCCTCGAGCTTCCAGAAATGCACGAAGTTCGCGGCGATCTCGTCGCCGAGCGCCCCCAGGCCGGGCATGACGCTGGTCCAGGCCCAGCCGTGGTGCTCGTATTTCAGGATCTCGATCTCGAGGGCGTCGCCCGGCTCGGCCCCCGCGACCGCGACCGGGCCAGTCAGCGCATGGATGCGCATCCGGTCGATCGCGGCAAACTCCTCCTGGGTCATGTCCGGATGCACCTGGCCGTCGCTCGAGTCGCGCAGCTCCATCGTCACGCTATCGCCCGAGGTGATCGTCAGGACCGGCGGGTAGGCGCGGTTCCAGCGATGCCGGACCTGCTGGCGATCAACGACGTGGTGCATGGAAGCGGTCGGAGGCATAAAGGGGGGCACCGGCGCGATAGGTCGCCAGCACGTCCTCCGGGGTCACGCGGGTGACGATCGAGGCCGGCAGGTGGCGGGAGGAGCGGAGGTGGGGCTGGTTAAAGTCGAGGACCACGAACGAGGCGGGAGCCCCGACCGCAAGGTGACTGACAGCGCCCGCGAGTCCAAGCGGTTCGACGTTGACGGTTGCCATCCGCAGGATCGCGGTCGGATCCGGGCGGATCGCATCGCCATACTGGCTCTTGGCCAGCTTGTACGTGAAATCCATTTCGGCGAAGAGATTGGGGCTGTTGAGGAGCCCGTTGTCGGTCCCGAGGAGCAGGTTGACCCCCGCCTCCATCAGGTCGCGCACCGGCGGCGGGGGCAGGCCGAGAGCCGCGTTGGCGCGCGGATTGAGGACCGCCGTTTTGCCCGAGGCCGCCAGGAGCGCGATCTCCTCCGGATTGGCGACGGTGAGGTGGACGATGATATGGGGATCGTAGAGCTCGATCGCGCGCACCAGGTCGCCCCGTCCGCAGCGGCTGAGGCTGACGTCGCGATAGGCCGGGCTTTCGAGGCAGTGGATGGCGCGCAGCTTCCCGCGGCGCTCCGTCTCCTCGCGGATCTGGCGCCAGGCCGGATCCGTGAGGTCGTTCATCGTGCTTTCGCTGAAGCCGTCGGCGACCGCGAGGATGGCCTCGAGTTCCCGCCGGGCCTCCTCGGGCAGGGGCAGCGTGTTGGCCTCGAGCTCCGCCTCGTCGAACGGCACCCCGGTGAACTGCCCGAGGATGACCGCGTCGACGCCGGTTTCCCCCGCGGCCGCCCGCAGCAGTTCGGAGCCATAGGCGCCCTGCTCCCGGAAATCCAGGTGCCGGATCGTGCCGGTCCGCGCCATGTACCACATATGCGCGACGACGTGGGGCAGGTGGCGCGCCCGGTCGAGCTTCGCCAGCTCCCGGTACTTGAACCCGTGAGGCCGGAAGAAGCCCTGCTCCAGCGTCAGTCCCGTCGCCCCGTCCGGAAAGGCGGAGTCGCCCATGTGGGTGTGGCCGTTGGTCAGCCCCGGAATCACGACCCAGGCGCCCGCCTCGATCGCCAAGACCCGGTCACCGAGTTCGAGGGCGGTCAGCCGCCCGTCGTCCCAGGCGAACCGCGCGCAGCGGCGCGGCTCCAGGGTCGGGCCCGCCAGGACGATGCAGTCGCGCAGCTCCGTCACCGCTCAGGCTCCTTCCCTTGCGATCCGCACGGAGAGCGAGGTGAGCGGCGCCGCCGCCCAGGCGGCCTGGAAGGCGCCGGCGTCGGCAAAGGTGCGGCCGGCGACCCGCCGGCACGGCAGCTCCAGGAGCAGCTCATCCCGGTCAAAGGGATAGGGCGCGACCCGGTAGGCATCCCCGCCCAAGGGCGTGCAGACCAAGGGCTGGAGGGTCCCGTGGCGGTCGGGATGCCGGTGGCGCAGCGGGATCGGCTTGGGATAGCGGACGCAGACCGCGAGGGAAAGGCTGTCGCAGGCCTGCAGGAATTCAAAGGCGCGGTGCCGCGTGCCGACGGCCGCGTGCGCCTCCGGCAGGACGAGCTCGCTCTGCCAGCGGCGCTGGTCGGCGATGAACTGCGTCAAGCGGGCCCGGTCGGCCTCGCCCAGGCCGCTCGGGTCGGACTGCTCGCTCAGGAGATCGACCGTGTGCATCGACACGATCAGCGCGGCATAGGGGTTGTCCTCGGCGATCAACGCCGCCGCGCGCCCGCGCACCGCCAGGTAATCGGCCAGATCCATCTCCTCGAAGGCGCTGTAGGTTCCCACGAGTTCGCGCGAGAAGGCGCTCGGCCGCCCTTCCCGGGTCAGCTTCGGGGCCGCATCCCGCGCCGCCCAGGCATCGTCATGCCGATAGACCGCGGCCAGAATGTCCGCCCGCGGTTCCGGGGGCGCAAAGTCGTCGTTGCCCCAGTGCTCGGCGAACTGTCCCGCCAGCCGCGCGTGGTCGGGGTGGGTAATCAAAATCCAGCCGGAGTCTTCGGCAATGCGGATCATAAAGCGGGCGAGTGGGAGACGGAGGACCGGCATGGGGCCGGAGGCGGGTTTTGCACGCGGGCATTCAGCAGGCGGCGGACCAACCGCGCGCCGGCCGGGCCCAACGCTGGCACGATCCCTGCGGCAGTCCAGCCATGAGCGGATCCGCGAAACTGGCCCGGGGCCGCCTGGCCGGCCTGGAGAACGTCGCGCAGACCATCGGGACGATGGGCCCCACCGCGACTCTGGGGACAATCCTGCCGCTGCTCATGGCGAAGTCCGGCAACGCCTCGTGGGCCCTGGGCCTGGCCATCCTCGGCATCTTCATCGCGATCAGCTCCTGCGTCTGCGTGTTCGCGGGCGTCCGCACCTCGGCCGGCTCGCTCGGGACCTACGCGCGGATGGGGCTCGGCCGCTGGCCCGGCATCCTCGGCGGCTGGTCCTATGCCCTCGCCATGACGTTCGTCGCCGGCAGCTCGGCGGTCTCGTGCGCCTACTACCTGACCCTGGTCGCCGCCCACTTCACGCATGCCCCGGTCGGCCCCCTGGCCGGGCTGCTCCTGGTTGCCGCCGTCGTGGCCTTCGCCTGGTGGCCCGCCTATCGCGACATCCGGCTTTCCGCCCGGCTCATGCTCACGGCGGAGGTGATCTCGGTCGCCGCCATCGTCTTCATCCTGTGGGCCGCGATGAGCCGCGGGGGCCACTGGGTCGACCGGCCCCAGCTCAAGCTGGAAGGCGCCGACTTCGGTCACATCCGGTCCGGCTTCGTCCTGGCCTTCATGATCCTCGCCGGCTTCGAAAGCGCCACGGCACTCGGCGAGGAATCCCGCGACGCGACCCGGGTGCTGCCCCGGGTCATGCTGGGCTGCCTCCTGCCGACCGGGCTTCTCTTCGTCGTGGGGATCTACTGCCTGGGCGCCCTCTCCCATGCCCGCTCGCTCGCGCTCGACCAGACCACCGCTCCCTTCGATGTCATCGCGCAGTCGGTGGGCCTGCCGTCGCTGGGCTGGATGAGTTCGCTGGGCGTCGCCCTCAGCTGCTACGGCTGCGCCCTGGGTGGGTTCAACGCGGGTTCGCGGATGCTGTATGCCCTCGCGCGTTCCGGGCAGCTCTGGCGCCCGCTCCGGGCGGTCCATCCGCACAATGGCACGCCGTACCGCGCCCTCGGTCTCCTGGCCGCCCTTTCCTTTGCCGTCCCGGCGGTCCTTCTCCTCGGCGGCGTGCACCTCGACGACGCGATGGACTACCTGATGCAGATCGCCTCGTTCGGATTCCTGGGAGCCTACTTCCTCGTGTGTCTCGCCGCGCCGCTCTACCTCGCGCGCCGCAAAAAACTCCATCCGGCCGCGGCCGCCGCCGCGGCGATCGCGCTGGTCGCCATCGGCGCCACCTGGGTCCTCAGCGTCTATCCCCTGCCCGACCCGCCCTGGCGCTACCTACCGCTCGTGTTCGTGGCACTGCTCCTCGCCGGGGCCCTGGCCACGGTCTCGAGCATCCGCCGGCGCCGGGCCGCGTCAGCGGCGCGCGAGGACAATCCGAAATCCGAGTTCGTCGTTTCTCGTTCCGGGTAGCTGCGGGCTGCGCTGGGCCGAGCGCAGGTAGGCGGGGCGATCGCTGCCCCAGGAGCCGCCGCGCGTGACGCGGGCCAGGCCGCGGCTGTAGGCGTCCGAGCACCATTCCCAGACATTGCCGGAGAGGTCGAAGAAGCCGAAGGCATTGGGCAGGAAGCTGCCGACCGGGGACGTGCGCGGATAAGGATCGCGATAACCCCCGGGCACGACGCCCCACCACGACGGCATGCCCGCGCGGGATTCCGCGCCGGCGTAGTTGCCGAAACCCGGCGGAGGTGGCCAAACCGGCCCCCAGGGATAGCGGCCATCGGAACCGGCCAGCCGCTCCTCCGGCGTCCAGCCCTTCTCCCGCGGGAGCCCGACGGCGGCGCTCCACTCACGATCGGTCGGGACCCGGTAGCGCCACGGCGGCCGGATCCGGCGTTCCGCCCGTTCCTTCCGCGTGAGCCAGCGGCAAAAGCCGGCCGCATCCGCGAGATTGACGCCCACCACCGGATCCGCGTCGGTCTGGCGGAAGCCGGGTTCGTTCCAGGTCCGCCCCTTCGGGAGCCAGTCATGATCCTCGGGGCCGAGGGTCAGCATGCCGCCCTCCGCGCGATATCCCGTGGCCGCGACAAACGCGGCGAAATCCCGCACCCGCGTCGGCCAGATCGCCATCTGGGAGGTCAGGCCGGGGACCGGCCGGAAGACCAGACCAAGGCTGTTGCGAAAGGAGCGGGACACGACCGCTCGTCCAAACACCTTCCAGGGGGGGATGGCAAAGCCATTTCCCTAATCCCGGACGTCCACCCCTTCAGGGGGCATTAATCGCGGTGGCTGTATCCATCTTCGGTGGGAGCCGTCTTGCCTTAACCCGCATGAAGACCTCCCTGGCCGCCTTCCGTCCTCACGTTCTCGTCCTGGCCCTGGCCGGGGCCCTGGCGGCCTGCGTTGCGCCCACGCCCCGGGGTCCGGCCGCCGCCGCGATCCCGGCGCCCGCGCCGACCGCCATCGCCGCGCCCGAGGCCCGCGCCCGCGTGACCGTCACCCAGGACGACAGGTCCTTCACCCTGGACAACGGCATCGTCACCGCCCGGGTCAACAAGCGGACCGGTGGTCTCGAGTCCCTGCGCTACCGGGGCATCGAGACCATGGGTCACGACCAGCCGACAGGCGGCGGGGTCTGGGAGGAGAATCCCGCGAACGCCGAGAAGGTGGGCGGCCTCACGCAGTCCCTCACCATCGATCCGGCCCAGAATGGCGGCGATCGGGCCGAGGTCTCGATCAAGGGCGTGACCAAGGGGGACCCCAAGGCGGGCCTTTCGCCCGGATCGCCGGGCGGGGCGCCCGGCGGAATGATCAACTGCGACCTCGAGCTGCGCTACGCGCTGGGCCGCGGCGAAAGCGGCCTCTATGCCTACGCCATCTACTCGCATCCGGCATCCTACGGCCCGCTGAACGTGCCCGAGAGCCGCTTCATCACGTTCATCAGCCAGCGCTTCGACTGGCTTTCGGTCGATGCCGACCGGAACATGCTCGCCTGCGCGCCGTTGGACTGGGGCCGGGGCGTCGTCGTCCACGCCAAGGAGCAGCGGATCATGAGCCAGGGCGTCTACAAGAATTCGGTGGAACACAAGTACAGCTACACGGCCGTGCAGTACAAGACCCCCGCCTACGGCTGGTCCAGCACCCGCGACCATGTCGGGATCTGGTTCATCAACCCCACGATCGAGTACCTGAGCGGCGGCGCCTCCAAGCAGGAACTCGACTGCCACTTCGGCGACAATGGCAATCCCGACCCCATCATCCTGGACTACTGGCGGGGCACGCACTACGGCGGCGGCGCCTCCTGCAACGTCGCGGCGGGCGAGGCGTGGAGCAAGGTTATCGGACCCATCTATATCTACGTGAATTCCCTGGCGCAGTTCCAGACGCCAGCTCCGGCCGACCTGGACACGCTGGCCGCCACCGCGGGCAATCCGACGGTGCCGGCGGCGTGGAAGGACAACGCCACCGCCCTCTGGCAGGACGCGCTGCACCAGGCGGCGCAGGAAAAGGCCAAGTGGCCCTACGACTGGGTCAACGGCGTGGACTACCCGCATCGGGACGGGCGGGCCAATGTCACCGGCCAACTCGTGCTCGACGATCCGCAGGCGCCCAGCACGCGGCTGCCGCATCTGACGATCGGGCTGGCCTATCCCGCCGCGCCCGCGAGGGCCCGGATGACCCCGCCGCCGGCCCCGCCGCGCGGCGG
>CAIWXW010000007.1 GCA_903916755.1 uncultured Opitutaceae bacterium
GATGGACGGATTGAAGCTCGCCCGCGGGCTGCGCGCGCGGGATCCCGGAATTCGCGTGATCGCCTCCAGCGGGCTGGACCAGACGCATAAATCCGGCGAGCTGGCCGAGGGGATAATCGTCGATGTCCTCCCCAAGCCCTACGAGCGGGCGACCCTGCTCGCGGCCGTCCAGCGGCACCTGGGGGTCGAGCCATCCTGACCGGCCGGCCGCGGGGAGATTCAATCTCGAACCGGGCCGGCCAGCCTGCTATTGAGCCAGCATGCTCTCCAAGCCGATTCCGCGTTGGGTCCTGATCGGGGGATTCCTCCTGGCGGCGAACGCGGGATCGGTCAACGCGGTCGGACTCCTGGGGGCGCACCATCAGGCGCTCTCGCACATGTCCGGACCCCTGACGGTGCTGAGCAACGAGCTCGCGGGCGCCCATTGGTCCCTCGCCCTTAACGCCCTGGTGGTCATCGCCGCCTTTTTTTCCGGCTGCGTCTGCAGCGCCATGGTGATCCGTCAGGAGGCCCTGCGGCTGGGGCGGCGCTATGGCGCCGTCCTGATCCTGGAGTCGGCCTGTCTGTGGGCCGCCTGGTGGCTCCTCTGCCGGGACCGGTATGCGGGGGAATGCGCGGCCGCCCTGGCCTGCGGGCTCCAGAACGCGATGGTGTCCAACTACAGCGGGGCCGTGGTGCGGACGACGCACATGACCGGGATGGTCACCGACCTGGGCATTGCGCTCGGGCACGCCCTGCGGGGCGAGAAGGTGGACGGGCGGCGGGTGGGTCTCTACGGGCTCCTCGTGACGGGCTTCGTCCTGGGCGGGGTCGCGGGCAGCTATGGCTACCTGACGCTGGGCCTGGGGACGCTCCTGTTTCCGGCCAGCCTGACCGGCCTCGTGGGGCTCGGCTACATCGTGGCGGTCACGCAGCCCCCGCGCGGACGCTGAGCGCTGCGCGGCGCAGCCGCCCGCGGATGCGGGTGCGGGTGGGGGACGGCCGCGGCTGACCAAAATGCGGGCCCGAGGGCGGGCCAATAACATATCAATATATGCAAATATGTTGATATTTAATCTGGACTCCGGCGGAAACCGGCATTTGGTGGAGCCGTTCTTTCCCATCGCGGCCCTCGCGGGCCGCGTGTGATCGCTGCGGACGGGGAAGGCCGTGAGAACCGGCCACAGTCACGCTACGGTATCGAGCCACCGGCTCTCATCCCACCGGCCCAACGGGCCGGAGGGAGCAAAGCACAGCCGCGCTTCGGCGCGGCCAAGACGAGAGGGCCAGACGCGGGACGGCGGCAACGCCGTTCCCGCACAAGCTCGGAGTCCGAATACCCGGCAGCGGTTTCCAGACCACCACATGTCATCATCGCCAGAATGATCGGACCACCATGAATAAACGGACACCCACCACCCATATCCTCGGCTATCCCCGCATCGGGGAGAAGCGTGAGCTCAAGAAAGCGACTGAAGCCTATTGGCAGGGAAACTTGACCCGCGCCGCGCTCGAGGCGGCCGGCCAGGCCCTGCGCCGCCAGAACTGGCTCACCCAGCAGGCGGCGGGCATCGACCTGATCCCCTCCAACGACTTCAGCTTCTACGACCAGATGCTGGATCTCACCTGCCTGGTCGGCAATGTCCCGCTCCGCTTCGGCTGAGACGGCGGCCCGGTCGACCTCGACACCCGTTTTGCCATCGCCCGCGGCGTCCGGCCCCGGGGGGAGGCGCACACCGGCGCCGCCGGCGGTTGCGCCGGCTGCCCTCCCGCGCCGGCGACGTTCGCGAGCGAGATGACCAAGTGGTTCGATACGAACTATCACTACATCGTCCCGGAGTTTTGCGCGGACACGCAGTTCCGCCTCTCGGCGACCAAGATCTTCGACGAATTCTCGGAGGCGCTGGCCCTGGGGATCACGACCAAGCCGGTCCTCATCGGGCCGTTGACCTACCTCAAGCTGGGCAAGACGCCGGAGGCGGGGCCGCCGGGATTCGACCGGCTGGCGCTCCTGGCGCGCCTGCTGCCGGTCTATGCTGACATCCTGCGCCGCCTGGCGGCACTCGGCGCCGAATGGGTCCAGCTGGACGAGCCCGTCTGCTCCCTCGACCTGACCGACGCGGAAAGGCAGGCCCTGCGGACGGCCTACGCCGCCCTCGCCGCCGCGGCCCCGAGCCTGAAGCTGCTGGTGGCGACCTACTTTGGCGGCCTGCGCGACAACCTCGGCGACTTCCTGCGGCTGCCGGTGGCGGCGCTCCACGTGGACGCCGTCCGCGCCCCCCGCGAAATCGACACCCTCCTGCGTGAGATCGACGGGACCAAACTCCTCTCGGTCGGCGTGGTCGATGGCCGCAATATCTGGCGGAGCGATTTCACGGCCGTGAGCCCGCTCCTCGCCAAGGCCCGGGCGCTGCTCGGCGACGGCCGCCTGCTGATCGCCCCCTCCTGCTCCCTGCAGCACGTGCCGGTGACGCTGCGCCACGAGGGCAAGCTCGACCCGGAATTCAAGAGCTGGCTCGCCTACGCCGAGGAGAAACTCGCCGAGGTGGTGGCCCTGCGCGACCTGCTGGTCGGGATCCCGCGGAGCGAACTCGGGCTCAATGCCACCGCCGCGGCGTCGCGGCGGACCAGCGCCCGGATCCATCGCCCCGGCGTCAACGCGCGGGTCCGGGGCGTGGCGGCGGCCGATCTCAGCCGCGCCGCCCCGTTTTTGGGACGGCAGGCCCGCCAGCGCGAGCGCCTGCGGCTGCCGCTCTTTCCGACCACGACGATCGGCTCCTTCCCCCAGACCGACGCGGTCCGCTCCGCCCGGGCGCAGTGGAAGAAGGGGACGATCGGCCGCGCGGCGTACGAGAAGTTCATCGAGGCCGAGACCCTCGCCTGCGTCCGCTTCCAGGAGGAGATCGGAATCGACCTGCTGGTCCATGGCGAATACGAGCGGAACGACATGGTCGAGTACTTCGGCGAGCAGCTCGAGGGCTTCGCCTTCACCGAGCACGGCTGGGTGCAGAGTTACGGCTCCCGCTACGTGAAGCCGCCGATCATCTACGGCGACGTGGAGCGCCGCCAGCCGATGACGGTGCGCTGGTCCGCCTACGCGCAGTCCCTGACCGCGCGGCCGATGAAGGGGATGCTGACCGGGCCGGTCACGATCCTGCAGTGGAGCTTCGTCCGCAATGACCAGCCCCGCCGCGACACCGCGTTCCAAATCGCCCTGGCGCTGCGGGACGAGGTCCTCGGCCTCGAGCGGGCCGGGATCGCGGCGATCCAGATCGACGAGCCGGCCCTCCGCGAGGGACTGCCGCTGCGCCGCGAGGAGTGGAAGCACTACCTCGAATGGGCGGTGAACGCCTTCCGCCTGAGCGCCGCCGGCGTCCGCGACGACACCCAGATCCACACCCACATGTGCTACGCGGAGTTCAATGACATCATCGAGGCGATCGCCGCCCTCGACGCGGATGTGATCACCATCGAGACGTCGCGCTCCAACATGGAGCTCCTGGGGGCTTTCGTGTCCTTCCGGTACCCGAACGAGATCGGGCCCGGCGTCTACGACATCCATTCGCCGCGGGTGCCGGCCATCGATGAAATGGAGCAGCTGATCGTGAAGGCCGCCGGCGTCCTCCCGCTCGAGAACCTCTGGGTCAATCCGGACTGCGGACTGAAGACCCGCGGCTGGACCGAGGTCCGGCCGGCCCTGTTGAATATGGTCGCGGCCGCCCAGCGCCTGCGAGTCCGGTTCGGCTCACCCACGGCGGCGCCCGCCCTCCGAAGCTAGTTTCACCCCCCCGGCGCGGCCCGGCCGCGCGGCGGGGGTCACTTTCTCACCTCTTTCCTCCCATGCCTACCACACCGCTCCTTGACTACCTGGTCCGCACGCCGCCGGCCGCGATCGACAACGCCACCGTCGCCTACCTCGCCAACCTGAGCGCGACCGCCGCCGTCGCCCCCGAGATCGCGCGGGCGGTCGTGCAGGAGCTCGCCGACCAGCGCAGCCACCTGAAGCTGATCGCGAGCGAGAACTACTGCTCCCTGGCCACCCAGCTGACGATGGGCAACCTCCTGACCGACAAGTACGCCGAAGGCATCACGCATGCGCGGTTCTACGCGGGCTGCGACAATGTCGACGCGGTCGAGGACTACGCCTGCGCCCAGGCGCGGCAGCTGTTCGGCGTGGAGCATGCTTATGTCCAGCCGCACAGCGGCGCCGACGCCAACCTCGTGGCCTATTGGGCGATCCTGAGTGCGCGGGTCATGGCGCCCGCCCTGGCTGCGACCGGTGAAACGAACCCCTCCAAGCTCTCGGTCGAGGACTGGAACCGGATCCGCGCCCAGTGCGGCAACCAGCGGCTGCTGGGGTTGGACTATTATTCGGGCGGCCACCTGACCCACGGCTACCGGCACAACGTTTCGGCCCAGATGTTCGAGGCCCATGCCTACCAGGTGGACCGGTCGACCGGACTGATCGACTACGACGCGATCGGGCGGCAGGCCCGGGAGATGAAGCCGCTGATCCTGCTGGCCGGCTACAGTGCCTATCCGCGGAAGATCGACTTCCGGCGGATGCGGATGATCGCGGACCAGGTGGGGGCCGTCCTGATGGTGGACATGGCCCACTTCGCCGGGCTGGTGGCCGGCGGCGTGTTCGAGGCCGAGTTCAGCCCGATCCCCTTCGCCCAGGTGGTGACGACGACGACCCACAAGACCCTGCGCGGGCCGCGCGGTGGCGCGGTCTTCTGCACGAAGGAGTTCGCCGAGCACGTGGACAAGGGCTGTCCGATGGTCCTGGGCGGGCCGTTGCCCCATGTGATGGCGGCGAAGGGCGTCGCCTTCGCCGAGGCCAATCAGCCCGCGTTCCGCCAGTATGCGCGGGCTATCGTCGACAACGCCCGCGCGCTGGCGGAGGCCTGCGTGGCGGAGGACATGACCGTGCCGACGGGCGGCACCGACAACCATCTCCTGCTCATCGATGTGCGGCCCTTCGGGCTCACCGGCCGGCAGGCCGAGAGCGCCGTCCGCCGGTGCGGGATCACGCTCAACCGCAATTCGCTGCCCTTCGATCCGAACGGACCCTGGTACACGAGCGGGCTCCGGATCGGGACGCCGGCGGCGACCACCCTCGGGATGGGGAAGCCGGAGATGAGGGAGATCGCCTCGGTCCTGAAGCTGATCCTGGCCCATACCACCGCGGAGGAGGCCACGGCCCCCGGCCAGCCGGCGACCCGCAGCAAGGCGAAGTTCGTGATCCAGCCGGCGGCGGAGGCCAGCGCGCAGCGCCGGCTGCAGCGGCTGCTGGCGTCGTTTCCGGTTTATCCCGAACTCGATCTGGCGGTCCTGCAGCAGCACTTCGGCTGACGCTGCGCGGCGGAGGCGCCCACCACGGCCGTGGCTCCGCCGTACTTCAGCCGCAGAGCGGCCCGTGGGCCTAGCGGCTGACCGCATCCACCACGGAGGCAAAATGCTCGCTGCTGACGATGTAGGCGATGGCGCGCTCGTTCAGGGTCAGCGGCAGCTTTCGGCCGGTCTCGATCTGCCGGCAGCGGACGACGAAGGGGGTGGGGATCTTCGAGGGCCTGGCGCCGCCTTTCAGGAAGGTCGCCTGCAGGGTGTCGGGGATTGTGGTCATGGGCTCGGGGGGGGGGTGAAATGGGCTTCGGCCTAGCGCACCTCGAGGCCGCCGGCCAGCATGGCGACGTTGTTGCGGCTGTGGGAGGAGAGGCTCTGGGCGAGGGCGAACATGGGGTTCACATCGAGCTGGTAGGCCCGGGCGACCACCCCGACGTAGTTTTGCTCGGTCATGACCATCGCGTCGGCCTGGGCATTGTGCAGGCCCTGGGTGACCCAGCCGTCGGAGGTCTTCTCGACGACCGCGTGGGCGACCGGCCAGCCCTCGGCGCTCTTGAAGACGACCGTCATGCCCGGCTTGAGCTGGGCGATGGGCAGCTTCGTGACCGCGAGGAGGGTGTTGTTCTTGTAGAAAGGCAGCATCGAGTCGCCGGTGCCGAGGGCGATTTCCGCGCCGGGGTGGGTGGCGACGAACTGGCGGGCGTCCAAGGCGCCGGCCGCGGAGGTCGTGGCGACCGGGGCGGGCGACAGGGCCGCGACACTTGCGAGCGACAGCTTGGCGTCGCCCAGCGAGGCGCAGCCGGACCAGATCGAGCTGCCGAGCAGGAGGGCGGTGATCAGCAGGTGGCGGGGGGAGAGGGGGGCCGTGAAAGTCATGGTGCGCTGGGAACACCACGATTAAACGCCATCGGCCCGGCTTTTATAATAGGGGCTCACCCAGGATTACCCTGGGCTGATTGCCCACTGCCGCCCGGGAGTTCTCCCGGCCCGCTTGGGAGAAACGGGCCGGACAGCCGATCCCTGGGGGGAATCCCCTAGACGCCCGAGGGGAGCGGGGCCGCCGCCGGTCCGCCGGGTCGGGAGCCCGTTTTTGCAATGCGCGGACTTGCGTGGGGATTCATTTCGGGCGGCGGCCGCTTTTCGCCGTCCGGAGCCCCCTCCTAGATCCGCTGGCGCTTCCACTTGCCCCGGCGAAACAATAGGCCCGTCCAGAGCGTCAGCACGGTGAATGAGACGGGGGCGGAGATGTACACCCCCGTCGGCCCGAGGTGCAGGCGCACGGCCAGGATCCAAGCCAGCGGAATCTGGCAGACCCAGAAGGAGAAGAAATTGAGCCAGGTCGGCGTCCAGGTGTCGCCGGAGCCGTTGAACGCCGCGCCGAGGCACATGCCGGCCGCATAGAGCGGAAAGGCGAGGCTGATGATCCAGAGGGCGCGCACGCCCTCGCTGAACACCGCCGGTTCGCTCGTGAAAACGCCGATCAGCACGCGGGAGAAGAGGATGAACACCATGCCGACGAGGCTGAGCATCGTGACGTTGAAGCGGACCGCGAGGCGGATCGCGGCCTCGGCGCGGTCGGGTTTGCCCGCCCCCAGGTTCTGGCCGACGAGGGTCGCGCCGGCATTGGCCAGGCCCCAGGCCGGCATCAGGGCAAAGAGGATGACGCGGATCGCGATCGTGTAGCCCGCCAGCGCCTGGCTGCCGAAGGTGGCCAGGATCTTGAAGAGGCCGACCCAGCTGGTGGTGTTGATCAGGAACTGCAGGATGCCGTTGCCGGCCGTCTTCAGGATGTGCGCGAGGATCGCCGGATCGGGCTTCAGGTCGGCGAACCGCACGTGGACCCGCCCGGGGCGGATCATCAGATGATAGAGCTGATAGAGGACGCCGATCCCCCGGCCGGTGTTGGTCGCGACCGCGGCGCCGGTCACGCCGAGGTGGGGAAAGGGCCCGAGGCCGTAGATGAAGCAGGGATCGAGCAGGATGTTCAGCGTATTGGCGAGGACGAGGGTCCGCATGGCGATCACCGCGTCGCCCGCCCCGCGGAAGACCGCGTTCAGGATGAAGATCATGAACACGGTCATGTTGCCGCCCAGCATGATCCGGGTGAAGTTGGTCCCGGTCGCGACGACGGCGTCGTCCGCCCCCATGGCGTGCAGGACATGGGGGGCCAGCAGTCCCATCAGGACTCCGAGCCCGGCGGAGGCGGTGAGCCCGAGCATGAGCACCTGGCCGGCCGCGCGGGCGGCCTGGAGGGGGTTCTTTTCGCCGATCCGGCGGGCCACGATGGCGGTCGCGGCGAAGGAAAGGCCGATCGCGACGGCATAGATCAGAGTCATGACCGATTCCGTCAGGCCGACGACGGCGATGGCATTGCGGCCGAGGCGGGACACCCAGAAGACGTCCGAGATGGCAAAGAGCGACTCCATCACCATCTCCATCACCATGGGCACCGCGAGGAGCAGCACGGCCCGGTTGAGCGGCAGGGCCGTATAGTCCTGTTCGGGGCCGCCCACGAGCGCCTGACGGACGCTGCGCCAGAGGCCCGGGGGGGCGGCGGGCGAGGGTGGGAGGGCGGAGGTCGGCGGGGACATGAGGCGTGGACAGATCTACAACGGGGAGCGCGGTCCCGAAAGGACATAGCGGCGGTTTTTTGTTTTCCATCCGGCCGGCCCGGCGCCCATCCTGAGCCGATCTTGTGCCGCCTACACCCTTGTCCGGTCGCGGAAACGCCATGAGCCACGCGGGGCGCTATCGGCTGTACGCCGTCCTGATCCTCCTGGTCGGCGGGGCCGCGGCAGGGTGGGTCTACGCCCACACCGCCGCGGCCGCCGAGGACGGCACCGCCTACGCCGTCGAGGGCGGCACGGCCTACGTGGTGCGGCTCGACGACACGAAGGCCTACAATCGCCAGCTGGAGCGGATGAGCGGCAAGACCGGCGTGATGGCGGCGGAGTTCACCGAATGGTTCGCGGGCTTGTGGCACGGGCGCAGCCTGGCCTATACCCTGGCGACGCTGTCGCTCGTGGGCGCCCTGGGCTGCCTGTTCCTCTCCCATTTCCAGATCCTGCTGCCGGCCGGCGAGGCGCCGCCCCGCCCGGGCGGCGGCCCGGGTGCGCAGGAATAGCGCCCGGCGAAGCATCCTCGCGTCGCTTCCAAACGTCATTCAGCGTGCCCGAGCAACCCCAACCCCTCCCCATGAAGTTATTCCACGCCCACCCCCGCGTCGTCTCCCTCCTCTGTTCAGCCCTGGCCGTGGCGGCCCTTGCGCCCCGGCTCCGCGCCGACCCGCTGCCGATCGATCTGGCGCATTACGCCGCCCAGCCGGGCCTCACCGCCGTCGCGGGCTCCGACGAGCTCACCGTCACCTGGGCGGGCGCCGACCACACGGAGATGCGAGCCCGCTATGCCGTCGAGCAGGGCCAGCCCCTGATTCGCGAGCTGGCGGTGCGCCGCGGTGAGGGCGGCTGGTCGGTCCTCGGCACGAACCTCACCGCGGAGTTCGCGGTGCAGACGGGCCACCGGCGGATTGACTTCGCGGGCCTGGCGCCGCTGCGGCTCCTGGGCGTCGACGTGACCTCCCAGGCCGTGATCGAGCACGAGGCCTGGGTTTCGTTCTGGGACGCCCCCTTCGTCGTGCCGGGCGACCCCAAGCGCAATCCCGGCCCGATCCGGACGGCGAGCGAGGTCCAGCGGGCGACGGGGACCTTCGCGACGAACGCCTGCACGGTCACGAGCGATGGGGCCCGGCTCGAGGTCAATTTCCCGGGGCTGACGATGGGCATCTTCTCCGGCGGCATCCGCTTCACCCACTACCGGGGCGCCAGCCTCCTCCGCGTCGAGGCCATCGCCACCACCCAGAAAAACCTCGTCGCCTACAAGTACGCGATCGCCCTGAAGGGCCTGTCGCTCGCGACCCTGCCCCGGACGCGCTGGCTGGACACCGGGGGCAATCCGCAGGATTACCAGTTTGGCGGCGCGATCCATGATTCGCCCGTGACTGTCCGGGCCAAGAACCGTGTGATGGTGGCCGAGGGCCCGGGCGGCTCGATCGCCGTCTTCCCGCCCCCCACGGTCTTCTTCCCGGCGCGCGAGGTGGACACCAACCTGGGCTACGTCTGGTTCCGCAAGGATTCCGCCTCGCAGTATTCGATCGGCGTGAAGCAGGCCGACCGGGAGGACAACCCGCGCTTCCTGGAGAATTTTGCCGTCTACAATGCCCCGCCCGGGACGATGCAGCGCATGGCCGCGTATTTCTACCTCAGCCCGGACGATGCCGCGACCACGCGCGCCGCGGTGATGGCGTTCACCCACAACGACATCTTCCAGCCCCTCCCCGGCTACAAGACCTTCGTCAACCACTTCCATCTCCGCTTCACCGACACCCTGCGCGCCTCCGGCTCCCTGGACACCCAGACGCCCGATCTCGCCGCGATGAAGGCCCTCGGGATCAATATCGTCGGGCTGAGCGATTTCCATGACGACCAGCTGGCGCAGAGCGACCCCGGCCCCAAGCGGTTCGCCGACCAGCACGACTACATCGAGGGGACCCGCCGGGCTTCCGACACGGACTTCCTCGTCGCCCCCTGGGAGGAGCCAAGCACGTACTTCGGCGGCCACACGAACCTGATGAACGCCCGCCCGATCTAGTTCTCCAAGGTCCACCGTCCCAACCAGCCCTTCACCGAGGAGGATCCGAAGTACGGCACCGTCTACCACCTGGGCAATGCGGTCGAAGTGCAGCAGTTCCTGGATGCGACCCACTCCTACTGGTACACCGCCCATCCGCGCACCAAGAGCTCGGCCGGCTATCCCGACGCGTACTGGAACAAGCCGTTCGCGAAAAGTGACCACTACCTCGGCGTCGCCTTCAAGCCGGGCATGGGCATGGACCTCTCCGAGAACCGCCTGGCCGACTGGCGGGTGTTCGACGCGATGGACACCATGAACAACCTGAACGCGGACTCGGGCCTCCAGCCCAAGTTCGCGATCGGCGACTGCGACACCTACCAAAAGTGGCCCCATGACGACCTGTATCCCGGCTTCCCGGTCAACTACCTGAAGCTCGACCGCGTGCCCGGGCCGGACGAGGACTGGAGCCCGATCCTGCAGGCTATGCGGAAGGGCGACTTCTTTGTGACGACCGGCGAGATCTACATCCGCAACTACGCCGTGACGGGGCAGGGCGACCAGCGGACGATCGTGGCCGATGTCGACTGGACCTTCCCGCCGGAATTCGTCGAGGTCGTCTGGGGCGACGGCAAGACCATCGGGCGCCAGGTCGTCTCGGTCACCGGCCAGGCGCCGATGAGCTCGCAGCACTTAGCGATTCCCTTCGATGCGTCCGGCAAGAAGTGGGTCCGCTTCGCCGCGTGGGATTCCGCGGTCAACGGCGCCTTCGTGCAGCCCGTCTGGCTGCAGCGCTGACGCCCGGCGCCGGAGGCGGCTCGCGCCGCCTCCGGGCCGCCGCAGCTCACGCCGACCGGGCCGCGAAACCCGGCAGGAGGGGCGCGCACACGGCGGCCAGCTGCGCCATGGTGAAGGGCTTGGCGATCACGGGCACGCCCCAGGTCGCGATCTCAGCCTCGAAGCGCTTTTCCCCGGCGTGGCCGGTGATGAACACGAAGGCGCGGGCCGTGGCCGGCTGCGCCTCGCGCAGCCAGAGGTAGAGTTCGGTGCCGTTCATTTCCGGCATCCGGACGTCCGATATGACTAGGTCGTACCGGTGGGCCGCCAGTTTTTCGAAGGCGTCGAGCCCATTGATCGCCAGGTCGACCTCGCAGCCAAACTGGGTTCGGAAGATCTCCTGCATCAGCCGTGCGACCACGACCTCGTCCTCGGCGACCAGGACCCGGCAGCCGGAGGGCGCCCGCAGCGGGACGGCCGCCGGGGCCGCCGGGGCCGCCGCGGCCGGGATGGGGTGGGCCACGTCGAGCGGCAGGGCGACCGTGAAGCGGGCGCCCGCGTCCGGCTCGCTCTCGACGGTGATCTCGCCGCCATGCTGGCGCACGATGCTGAAGCAGACGCTCAGGCCCAGGCCCGTGCCCCGCTCCGGCCCCTTGGTCGTGAAGAAGGGATCGAAGATCCGGCTCAGATTCTCGGCGGCGATGCCATGGCCGTTGTCGGCCACGCTCAGCAGGGCGCTGCCCGCCGCCGCCTCCGCGGCAATGATCACGGCCGGCTCGTCGCCGCCCTCGCTGGCCTGGAGCGCGTTGAGGACCAGGTTGAGCACCACCTGCTTCATCTGGGCCGGATCGATCCGCACCCAGATCGGGCCGGCCGGCAGGTCGGTGCGCACCGAGCAGCGGGATTCGCGGATCCGAAACTGCAGCATGGTGAGCGCCTCGCCGATGATCGTGCGCAGATCGGCGGTTTCCGTGGCCATCGCCCCCGGCTTCGAGAGCTGGAGCAGCTGCCGGATGATTTTGGCCGCCTCGGCGACGCTCTTGGTGATGAGGCCGGCGTACATCTTCGTCTGCGCGTCGGCCTCGAGCTCGATCAGCTGGGAGAAGCCCTGCACCGGGGTCAGCTTGTTGTTCAGCTCGTGGGCGATGCCCCCGACCAGGGTGTCGAGCAGGGTCTGCTTTTCCTGGCGGCCGAGCCGGCGCTCCAGCAGCCGCTGCTCGGTCACGTCGTCCAGGCAGGCGCAGATCTGGCCCGTCTCCTCGATCCAGCCGGTGGAGCAACGGAAATGACGAAGGCCGCGCCCGGGGATCTTGAGCTGGAATTCTTGCGTCCCCGGAATGGCGTCCGGCCGGGCCTTGGCCGCGAGCAGCCCGAGGAAGGCGGGCCGGTCGGTGTCCAGGACCCAGGCGGCCAGCGAGACCAGCTCCATCGGCGCCTGCCCAAAATTCAGCAGGTCGGCCAGGCGCCGGTTGTGGCCATGGACGCCGCCCGCGACATCCAGCAGGGCCACGCCGAGCGTATGCCCCTCAAACAGGCCCAAATAAAGGCCCTGCGACTGGCGGAGGGCGCGTCCGGCCTGGAAGAGCTCCAGGTGCTGGCGTCGGAGCTCGCGGACCTGCTCGGCCACGAGACGCGTCTGCAGGCGGGCGAGGGCGTCGGTCGGAATCAGCCCGATCAGCTGGTGGTGGGAGTCGATGAGGGCGACGTCCTCATGGAATTCATCGCCGGAGCGGGCCAGGGCGCGGTCGAGCAATTCCCGCACCGGCGTGCCCTCGTCGAAGACCAGCGGGTGCTCGACCTGGGACAGGTGGGAGGGGCTGTTGCTGTAGAGCGCAAAGCCGAAACGCGAACCCAGCAGGATCCCGAGCCGCAGCCGCGAGCAAATGCCCGTGACAAACCCGTCGCGCTCGAGGGCGATAAAATCGACCCCGTGCTCCGCGAAGCTCCGGTGGGCCAGCTCCAGCGGTGTCTGCTGGCCGAGGCAGTGGCGGTGGTGCACCAGGGAGCGCAGCGGGGTGGCCTCGGCCCCGAGCAGGCCCGGCGGGGCCGCGACCGGGAAAAGCTCGACGGCGCCGGCGGAGGCGGGGGAAGGCGGCAGGGCGGAGGCGGGCATGGGGGGAGCCTTTGCCTGAGCGTCACGATAGCCACCGTCCTGCGTGACGAACCCGTTAAATCGGGTTCGCCCGCCTTCACCGCCGGGATCCGCGCCGGTCCGCCTCAGTCGCCGAGCGGGCGCAGATTGGTGAACTGCGGGCTGGGGGGGAGGGCGAAGGTGTCGACGTCGTCGGGGTGCGATGGATCAAAGTCGGCGAAGTCCGGCTTGATGTGGGCGGCCAGCGCCAGATGGTCGTCGCGCAGGCCCTGGACGATGATCTTCGCCAGCTCGTAGCTGCCGTAGTTGTCGTGGTGGGTGGCGTCGCGGGTCAGACCGTGGCCGGCGAAGGCGAGGTAGGCCTTCTTCTGGCCGAGGGCGCCATAGAACTTCATGCTCTGCGCGTTCAGGTCGATGAAGGCGACGCCCAGTTCCTGGGCCGCCTGCCGGGAGGCCTCGGCATACTGGGAGAGGGACGGCTTGAACGAGCCGTCGGCATTGTAGTTGCGGCGCTCCATCGGGGAAATGATCACCGGGATGCCCCCATGGGCGCGCACCGCGTCCACATGCTGCTTGATCTCGGCCTTGTAGGTCGTGAACGGGCCGCCGGTCTTGGCGGCGATCTGCTTCTGGTCATTGTGCCCGAACTGCATCAGCATGAAGTCGCCGGGCTTCATCAGGGTGAGCATCTTGTCCAGCCGCCGGCGATCGATCGAGGCGCGGTAGGTCTCGCCGGACTCGCCATGGTTGGCGACGGCGATGTCCGGCGTGAGGAAATTGGGCAGGCTCTGGCCCCAGCTGCTGAAGGGCTCGCGGGGCTGGTCGCAGACGGTCGAGTCGCCGATCAGGAACACGGTCGGCACGTCGACCTTGGTGATGGTGAGGGCGCAGAGCGCCGGGCGCGCGTTGTTGAATTCGAGGGTCAGGAGGTCGTCCCAGTCCCAGGCCTCAAGCGTGCTCTCGCGCGGCGCCTTGAGCTTCACGACGCCGGCCTTGATGTCGCCGACCGCCGGGATCTGGGGGGTCCGGGTGTTGACGATGAAGGTCACGGTCTTGAACTCGCCGGGGGCGGTGTGGATCTTTTCCACCATCAGGCGCCGGAGCTCGGCCTTGATCGTGGTGGTCGACTCGCGCTGGGCGTCGCCGAGGGTGACGGTCACGCGGTAGTTGCCCTCCTCCGGCAGGTGGGCCGAGAAATAAAACGGCTGGTCGCTGGCCACCCCGTGGGCGTGCAGGGGATCCGGGTCGGCCGCGCCGATCCGGCCGGTCGACACGAGCTTCGCGCCGGGCTCGAAGCCGAAGCCGCGGTCCTTGGCGTAGGTCATATCCGGCAGCACCTGGGTGTAGCCGGGGGCGAGGGTGCCGGCCCCGAATTCAAACTGGTAGAGCGGCGCCTGGTCGGCGCGGGCGAAGGCGGGCAGGAGGCTGGCGACAGCCAGGGCCAGGGCGGACCAGGCCGGGGAGGGGAGGGGGAGGCGGGACGGGGTTCGATGCATAAAAGGGGGAAAGGCCGGCGGCCGAGCCGCCTGCCAGTTCGACGCAAGGGAGGAGTTAAAGTTGTCCGCCGGGGGGCATTTTCCGGTCTGTCCGCCGCGATACCCGCGGCGGACCGCGATTGGGCATTGAGCGGCGCCGGCCCGGAATCGTAGGATAACCGCGCTTTCCCGTTCCGTTAACCCCGGCCTTCGCGGCCTTCCGTCCCCTATGCGCTCCTTCGCCCTGGCCAGCTGCCTCTTTGTCGCCCTTGTCGGATCCGCGGTGGCCGCCCCTCCCCGCTATCTCATCACGGCGCAGGGCGCGAAGGGCGATGGCGTCACCGTCAACACCAAGGCGATCCAGGGCGCGATCGACGCCTGCGCCGCCGCCGGAGGCGGCGTCCTGGTGGTGCCGAAGGGCGTCTTCCTGAGCGGGGCCCTCTACTTCAAGCAGGGCGTCGACCTGCTGGTGGAGAAGGACGGCGTCCTGAAGAGCACGATCACGATGGCGGACTTCCCGCCCATCTACACCCGCTGGGAGGGGATCGAGCGCTACTGGACCTCCGCCTTCCTCAATTTCGTGGGGATGAAGCAGGTGACGGTAAGCGGCGAGGGGACGATCGACGGCTCCGGCGACGCCTGGTCCGGGTTTGGGCTGCGGCCGCGCCCGGCGCGGCCGGCCGGAGGGCGTCAGGCGCCCCCCGTGGACACATCGCCCTTGCCCCGGCCGCAGGACGTGTTCCCGAACGGGCTGCCGACCACGTCGGTCGTGAATTTGGCGGCGGATCCGGAGCACATTCCGAAGGTCAACGCGGCCGGCACGCGGATCCCCCAGGCGGGCGGGCGGATGGCGCCCCCCCGCGCCCTCGTGTTCCAGAACTGCTCGAACGTGCGCGTCTCCGGTCTTCACCTCAAGAACGAGGCCCGCTGGGGCTTTGTGTTCATCTACTGCCAGGATGTGGTGGCCGAGGGGCTGACGGTCCGCGCCGAGCACTACATCCTGAGCTCCGACGGGATGGACGTGGACTCCTGCCGGCATGTCCTGATCACCCGCTGCGACATTGAGTGCGATGACGACGCCATCTCGATCAAGTCGGGCAAGGACGAGGACGGGCGCCGGGTCAACATCCCCTGCGAGGACATCGTGATCGAAAAGACGCGCTTCGGCTACGCCGAGGGCGCGGCCGCGATGGGCAGCGAAACCTCCGGCGGCATCCGCCGGGTGGAGGTTCGCGATTGCGTGGTGGAGGACGACAACTGGTCGGCGGTGCGGCTGAAGACCCAGCCGACCCGGGGCGGCGTGATCGAGGACATCACCTACCGCAACATCGAGCTCCGCGGCGCCCGCCGGGCGATCGAACTCGATCTGTCCTGGAACATGCGGATCGCCATTCCGGAATCGGCGCGCATGCCCCCGACCATGCGGAATATCAAGATCATCAACGTGCACGGGACGGCCAAGACAGCCGGGATCATCCACGGGCTGCCCGACAGCCTGATCGACGGGGTCACCTTCGAGCGCTGCCAGATCACCGCCGACACCGGGCTCGTGATCGACCACGCGCGCAACATCGACACCACGGGGCTCGCCCTGACCGTCAAGAGCGGCGAGCCGATCATCCGCCGCTAGCCATCCAGGACCGACCCGCCTGCGATGAAAAATCACCGGCTTTTGTTCACCGCGGCCCTGGCGCTGGCGGGCCTGGCCCCCGCCTCGGGGCAGCAGCTGTCGGCGCTGCGGCTGTTCCCGAATCTCGAAAGCAACATCGACCGGCCGCTGCGCTACCGGCCCGAGGGCCCGGACTTCGTGATCGAGAACGGCGCCGAGTTCTTCAATCGCTCGCTCTATGGCGGCAACACCGCCTTCCGGGTGGATGGCGGCGACAAGCCGGAGTTCGTCCTCTATCTGCCCGGGCGGGGCGGCAACCTCCGCCTCGGGATCCGTTCCGCCGCGGGCGGCAAGTGGCTGCAGGAGGCGCGGCGCATCACCACCCGCTACCGGCCGGGCGAATTGCGGTACGACGTGAGCGATCCCCTGCTCGGCGACGCGGGCACGCTTCACGTGGAGGCGCTCGCCTACGACCAGACGGAGGGACTGGTGGTCCGGATCACCGCGGAGGGAACGGCGCCGGGAGTCGAGCTCGTCTGGGCCTATGGCGGGATCAATGGCCAGCGGGGGACGCGCGATGGCGACATCGGCACCGAGCGCGTGCCGATCAGCCAGTACTTCCAGCTGCAGGCGGCCTTCTGCCGCGACAATGCGGTCGCGCTCGGCGCCGCGGCCTTCACCATCCGGGCGAAGGCCGCCACGATCGCCGGACTGGTCCCCCCGGGCTCGATCCTCGCGGTGGGCGACGCGCGGCGGTGGAATGATTTTCCGGCGCTCCTGGCCGCGGCCGCGGCCGCGCCCGAACTGCCCGTGGTGGTGGGCCATGTCCCGCTGGCCGCGGGCACGCCGCTGCTGCTTTCCCTGCAGCGCCTGAATGAGGGCACCGCGCAGGTGGCCGACCTCAGCACCTACCGCGAGGTCTCCTCCGACCGGCCGGGGGTCAGCCGCCAGCCGGCCCCGCGGACCTTGGCTCCCGCCTATCTGCCGGCGGAGCTGCCGGCCCGCTTTGCCGCGACGCAGGCGCATTTCGACGCGCTGCGCACGCGCGTCGCGGTCGACACGCCCGATCCGTTTCTCAATGCGGCGGTCGGGGCCCTGAACGTGGCGGCGGATGCCCTCTGGGACGACCCCGAGCAGGGCATCATGCACGGGGCGATCGCCTGGCGCACGCGGCTCCTGGGCTGGCGGGGACCCTATGCGCTGGACGATCTGGGCTGGCACGACCGGTTCAGGACCAATGCCCTCTACTGGGCGGGCCGGCAGAATCTGGATCCGATTCCGGCGCGGGTGCCGCCGCCGGAGGAGAAGACCAATCTGGCCCGGAACGAGACCGGCCTGCACACCAACGGCGACCTCTCGAACAGCCACTACGACATGAACCTCGTCTACGTCGACGCGGTGTTCCGGCATCTGCTGTGGACGGGAGACAGGGCCTTCGCCGCGAAGGTGTGGCCGGTGATCGTGCGGCACCTCGCCTGGGAGCGGCGGCTATTTCGCCGGGAATTCGGGCCGGAGAAGCTGCCGCTCTACGAGGCCTACGCGGTCATCTGGGCGAGCGATGACCTGCAGTACAGCGGCGGGGGCACGGCGCACGCCTCGGCCTACAACTATTATCACAACAAGATGGCGGCGCGGCTGGCGCCCCTGGTGGGCGCGGATCCGGCGCCTTACGAGCGCGAGGCCGCGCTGATCGCGCGGGGCATGCGGGAACTGCTCTGGATTCCGGAGCGAGGGGAATTCGGGGAGAGCAAGGATTGGCTCGGCCGGCAGCTGGTCCATCCCGCGTCGGCCCTGTGGACGTTCTATCACACGGTGGATTCCGAGGTGCCCACGCCGGAGGAGGCCTGGAGGATGATGTGGAATGTGGCCCTGCGGATTCCGCACCTGCCGGTCCGCGGCCCGGGCGTCCCGCCCGGCCTCTACACGCTCTCCGAATCCAACTGGATGCCCTATGACTGGTCCGTCAACAACGTGGTGATGGCGGAGACGCTGCATACGGCTTTGGGCTTCTGGCAGTCGGGCGACGCCGACACCGCCTGGACGATGGCCAAGGGCTCGATCGTGGGCGCCATGTTCATGGGCATTTCGCCCGGCAACGTCGGCACGATGTCCTACCTCGACGTCTATCGGCGCGAGGCGCAGCGCGACTTCGGCGACGGGGCGGGCGTGATGTCACGCGCCTTGGTCGAGGGACTCTTCGGGGTGCGGCCGGATCTGCTGGCCGGGGAACTGGTCGTGGCGCCGGGATTTCCCTTCGCCTGGGATCGCGCCGCCCTCGCGCACCCGGATATCTCCTATCGGTTTCACCGCGAGGGCGATCGCGATTCCTACCTGATCGAGCCGCGCTTTGCCCAGCCGGTGAGGCTGCGCCTGCGGCTGACCACGAACCGGGAGGGCGTGGGATCCGTGCTCGTGGCCGGCCGGGCGGTCGCCTGGCAAGCCCTGCCCAAGGCCGGGCCCTGGCTGCGGATCGAGATCGACGCCCCGGCCTCGCCGCGGACGGAGGTGACGGTGACCTGGACGGGCGGCACCACCAACCTGCTGCGCACGGGCGCATATCGCGCGGAGCCGCGCCTGCCGACCGTGCCGGCTCCGCCCGCGGATGCGATCTGGTCGCCGGTCGACCTCGCGCCGTATTTCAACGCGGCGGTCACCGACATCTTCCGCCAGGAATACCGCGAGCCGCGTTCGCCATTCGTCTCCCTCGCCCTCCCGAAGCAGGGCCTGGGCGGGTGGGCCGGAGGCGTGACCGCTTCGGCCGACATCGACGACCGCGGCCTGCGCGCGGCCGCCGCCGCGCACGCCGGGCGCATCACGCTCCCGAGCGGGGTCCCCTTCGCCACGCCGGGCGAGCCGAAGGGCCGGAACATCGTCTTCACCTCCGAATGGAAAAACTATCCGACGGAAGCGGTCGTGCCGCTCTCGGGCCGGGCGCGCGCCCTCCATCTCCTGATGGCGGGCTCGACCAATCCGATGCAGAGCCGGATGGACAACGGCGAGGTCGTTGTCGCCTACCGCGACGGGTCGAGCACGCGGCTGCCCCTGGAAAATCCGCAGACCTGGTGGCCGGTCGAGCAGGACTACTTCATCGACGACTATCAATTCCGGGTCGAGGGACCCTTGCCGACCCGGATCGACCTCCGGACCGGCCGGGTGCGCCCGCTCGACCTCGCCACCTTCAAGGGCCAGGGGCGGAAGATCCCGGGCGGGGCGGCGACGGTGCTGGCGCTGCCGCTGAGCCCTACGCAGGAACTGCAATCGCTGACGGTGCGCACCCTCGCCAATGACGTCGTGATCGGCCTCATGAGCGCCACGCTGGAGCGCGCGGACCCGGCGCCGGATCGGAATTAGTCCGAACCCCCGGGCGGCCTATATCGGCTCGACCGTTCCGGCCGCCTTCGCCATGTGCTAGGGTGCAACCCCCGACCATGGAAATTTCCAAGAATCTCAAGTCCGACCTGCCGCCGACCCTCTGGGGCAAGGTGCTCGGATCGACCCCCATCGTCATGACCGTGATCGCGACGGTCCTGGCGGGCCTCGCCTCCAGCGAGATGACGCGGGCGCAGTACGATCGCTCGCTGGCCGCCCAGCTGCAGTCGAAGGCCAGCGACCAGTGGAACCTGTACCAGGCCAAGAAGCTCCAGGGAGTGGTGCAGGGCGATGTGCTCGATCTGATGGAGGCGGCCCAGCCGCTCCACGTCGTCGACCTGGCGGCCCTGCGCCGCGTGGCGCCGGAGGCGGCTCCCGCGCCCTCCGACAGCCCCGATTCCCCGGAGGCGACCAAGCTCCGGCAGATCCTGGCCGATCCCGCGACGCCGCCGGCCCTCGATCTCTTCCAGCAGAACGCGCTGCCCCCGCTGGCCAAGGTGGTCCCGCTCGATCAGAAGATCACCGCCGCCATGGCGGCGGTGCAGGCCGGCCGGGAGGAGGGGGACGTGGACGTTCTGCTGCTGGCGGTGACACCCGAGGAGCTGGCGGCCGCGCTCCGGACCGCCAATGCCCGCAGCCAGGCCCTCGACGCCGCGACCGGTCCGGTCAACCAGGCGATCGCCCGCACCGAGGCGGGCGTGAAGGCGATGCTCCGCCGGCTCCGCAGCGAGCCCGGTTCCAGCCCGGACCTGCTGGCGCAGGTCACGACCCTCAGCCGCGACTTCGTGGCGCAGCGGCTGCGTTACACGATCCTCCGCTACCAGGCTGAGGCCCGGATTAATTCCGACATCGCCAACGTCTACGAGCTGCAGCTGCGGAAGAGCAACATCGGGGCGGAACGCCACCACGGCCGCAGCCAGTACTTCTTCATCGGGATGCTGGCGGCGCAGATGGCGGTCGTGATCGCGACCTTCGCGCTCGCGGCCCGGCAGCGGAGCCTGCTGTGGAGCCTGGCGGCCGCCGCCGGGCTCGGCGCGGCCAGTTTCGCCTTCTACATCTACTTGTTCACCTGAGCGGGCGCGGGGGCGGTCCGCCGCTTCTCGACCTCGGCCTGGACCTTCCGCATGAGGACGGCCCATGTGCCCCTGGCGCCATTCACGCCCTGGGCCAGGAAGTCATAGAGCGGATGCAGGTCGGGCTGGCCTACCGTCCCGGCGACCGCGAAGGGCTGGCGGAGCGGCTGGTAGCCGTCGGCACCGGGCGCATTGAGCAGCTTCATCCCGCCCAGGATGACCGCGAGGTCGTTCTTCGCGTAGAGGTTGGCGTTCATCTGGAGCGCCTGCTTCATCAGGTCGCCGGCCTTCGCATCGGCCAATTGCCCGGTCGCGACCATGCGCAGGTCCGGCGAATCAAGCCGGAAGTCCTCGAGGTGAAGGATGCCGTTGGCCTCAAGCCGGCCGGAGGCGGCGAGCTCGTCGAAGGGCATCGACTGCAGCCGGCTGACCACCCGGCCCAGGGCCTTCATTTCGGGCGAGAAGGTGAGGGCGCCGCCCAGGATCAGCCCGCTGGAGATCATCTCCTGCTTGGGCAGGGTCAGGCGCAGGGTCCCGTGGTGCGCGGAAAGGGCGAAGGTGCCCGTGGCCTGCGGCACCAGGTCCTCGAAGCGGATGGCACGGCCGGAAAGGGAGACATCGAGGTCGAGCCGGCCGTCGATCCGGGCGATTTCCTGGGGAAAGGTCTGGCGGACGACGCGGGCGGCGTCGAAGTTCGCGATTCTGAAGTGGGCGGTCAGTTCGTTGTCGCCCCCGCTGGCGCCGGGCTGGAAGTCCGTCTTGAAATCCGCCGACCACCGGCCGTCGAACATGTTGCCGGAGAGGTTGTGCAGGATGAACTGGGTGTCGGTGATCTCGAGCTGGCCGGAGAGGTTGTCGATCGTGTCCCCGTCCAGGATGAGCTGCCGCAGGGCGAGCGTGAAGCGTCCCCGCCAGGGGCCCCAGGGCGGGCCCGGGCGAGGGGCCGCCGCCGGGCTGGGCGCGGACAGTCGCGCGGCGGGCGCCGCCGC
>CAIWXW010000008.1 GCA_903916755.1 uncultured Opitutaceae bacterium
ACATCGTCATCACGACGATCATGTTCAACTTCATCGCGGCGGCGCTGATGACCTACCTGCTGGTGAACGTGCTGATCAAGCCCGGCCAGCAGTCGCCCGAGAGCCGGGAGTTCGGCCCCGGCGCCTTCCTGCCGACGGCCCACCAGCTGCTGGCCCGGATGGGGATCACCTTCGCGCCCACGCCGCTTAACCTCAGTTTTGTCCTGGCCTTGGGGGCCTGCGCCCTCGTCTGGCTGCTGATCTGGCGCACCCGCTGGGGCTATGCCGTGCGGGTCACCGGCCAAAACGCCGCCGCGGCGGTCTATGCCGGGATCTCTCCCGCGCGGGTGACCATCGGCGTCATGCTGCTGTCGGGCGCCCTCGCCAGCGGCCTCGGGCTCAACGACCTGCTCGGCGAGCAGCACCGCATCCTGCTCGATTTCCCGGAGGGCGCCGGGTTTGTCGGCATCGCGGTCGCCCTGATGGGGCGGAATCATCCGGTCGGCATCCTCCTGGCCGCCGTGCTGTTTGGCGCCCTGTACCAGGGCGGCTCGCAGCTGTCCTTCGACATGCCCCACGTCACCCGCGACCTGGTGGTGGTGATCCAGGGCCTGGTCATCCTGTTCTGCGGCGCCCTGGAAAACATCTTCCGGCGCCCGCTGGCCTCCCTGCTGCGGCGGCCGGCCTGACCCCGCGATGGAAACCTACACCCTCGTCGTCCTGCTGCTCGCCGCCACCATCCGGGTCGCGACGCCGCTCATCCTCGCCTCGCTGGCCGGGCTGTTTTCGGAGCGCTCGGGCGTGATCGCCCTGGGTCTCGAGGGCATGATGCTCGGAGCCGCCTTCGCGTCCGCCGCCGTCTCGGCCACGACCGGCTCGGTCTGGCTCGGCCTCGGCGCGGGGATCGGGGCCGCCATGCTGCTCGCCCTGCTGCTCGCCTTCGCCTGCGTCACGCAGCGCGGCGACCAGGTGGTGGCGGCCATGGCGATCAACATTGTGGTCGCCGGCCTGGCGCCGACCCTGGCCCTGGCGTGGTTCGACCTGGGCGGGCAGACGCCCCAGCTGGAGGGCGCGCACCAGCGCTTCACCGAGCTGGTCTGGCCCTGGGCGGCTCAGGCCCGGCGGGTGCCCATGCCGGGCCTGGTCTACGCGGAGCTGATCAGCGGCCACAACCTCCTGGTGTACCTGGCCGCCGCCCTCGTTCCGCTCAGCGCCTGGGTGCTCTACCGCACCCGTTTCGGGCTCCGAATCCGCGCCGTCGGCGAGAATCCCACCGCGGTCGACGCGGCTGGACTTTCCGTCGCCGGCCTGCGCTACCAGGCCGTGCTGATCTCGGGCGCGCTCTGCGGCGTGGCCGGGACCTACCTCTCCACCGCGGCGAGTTCCGGGTTCGTCCACGACATGACGGCGGGCAAGGGCTATCTGGCGCTGGCCGCCCTGATCTTCGGCAAGTGGCGGCCCGGGCCCACGCTCGGCGCCTGCCTCCTCTTTGCCTTCACCGACGCCCTGGCGACGCGCCTCCAGGGCGTGGCGCTGCCGCTGGTCGGCGTCATCCCCGTGCAATTCATCCTCGCCCTGCCTTACGCCCTGACGGTCCTGCTCCTCGCCGGCTTCGTCGGCCGGGCGATTGCGCCCAAGGCGATCGGCGTCCCCTATACCAAGGAAAAATGAACTACGAAGAACGCCTGCAACGCCATCTCGGCCGCACGCCCGACGTCGGCCGGGCCCTCTTCGTCGCCCCCAACGCGACGATCAACGGCGACGTCATCCTCGCCCCCCTCAGCAGCGTCTTCTACGGCGCGGTGCTCCGCGGCGACATCCAGGAGATCCGGGTGGGCGAGGGGACGAATATCCAGGACAATGCGATCGTGCACCTGGCCGATGACTACGCCGCCGTAATCGGCGCCTGGTGCACCATCGGCCATGCCGCGATCGTGCACGCCTGCACGATCGAGGACGAATGCCTGATCGGCATGGGCGCCACCGTGCTCGACGGCGCCCACATCGGGGCCCGCAGCATCGTGGGCGCAAATTCCCTCGTGCCGCAGCATTTCAAGTGCCCGCCCGGCTCGATGGTCTATGGCTCGCCGGCCAAGGTGATCCGGCCGCTGCGGGAGGCGGAGATCGCCGGGCTGCGCCCCTGGGCGGAGAAATACGTCGTCGTGGCCCGGGCGCACGCGGCGCGGCACCGGTCCGCGGCGTCCTGACCCGGCGCCCCGCGCCGCTCCCGCCCATGCCCCCGAGTCCGGTAGCCGCCGCGGCGTTCGACTGGATCTTTTTCGACTGCTTCAACACCCTGATCGACGACTTCGACGACGCGGGCGAGGAGCACGGGCTCGGGTCGCTGCCCGAGCTGGCCGTCACCCTCGGACTCTTCCCGGCTCCGGAAGCTTTTGTGGCGGCCTATCTCTCGGCCCGCTCCCTGCCGGCCGATGGCCGCGAGATCCTTCTGCCCGAGCGCCTCGGCCGCGTCCTGGCGGCCAGCCCCGCCGCGCTCGACCCGCGGGCAATCGCCGCCGTCGTGCCGGAGTTCCTCGCCCGCTGGGAGGAAGACTACCACCGGCTGATCCGGCCGACCCCCGGCGTCCAGGAAATGCTGATGCATTGGTCGGCGCGCAAGCCCGCCGCCGTCATCTCCAACTTCTTTCTGCCGAAGCAGCCGGAGGAGTACCTCCGGCGGTTCGGATTGCACGGCCACTTCCGCTTCGTGGTCGACAGCGCCGACTTCGGCTACCGGAAGCCCGACCCGCGCATCTTTCTCCATGCGATCGAGCGGGCCGGCCTGGCTCCCGCGGACGCGGCCCGCATCCTGTTCATCGGCGACCGCAACGACCTGGACATCCAGCCGGCGCGCACCCTGGGCATGCAGGTCCTGCATTTCGACCGCAGCCGGGCGGGCCGCCGGGTGCAGCCGGCCGCCGCCGACGTGCGAGCCATCTTCGACTGGGCGGATTTCCGCTGACGCCCGGCGTCACGGCTCCAGCGTCAGGAAGGTGTAGCGCCAGTGGCGATCGGACCCCTCGCGCCGCGCCACCTGGCGCCAGGCCCGGTCGCGCCACTCCGGAAAAAACCGGTCGCCGGGCACCTCCGCATGGACCAGCGTGAGGTAGAGGCGGATCGGCCCGGGCCAGGCGATCGCCTCCTCGTAGATCCGCTGGCCGCCGCAGATGTAGATCTCGCCGGCCAATCCGCCCGCGAGCGCGATCGCTGCGGGGAGGGAGGCGGCGGTGCGGACGCCGGCCGGCACCTCGAGCGGCACGGAGCTCACCACGATGGCCCGGCGCCCGTCCCGCACGGCCCCCGGCCAGGTTTCGTAGCAGATCCGGCCGAGAATCACGATCTGCCCGGCGGTCTTCTCCTGGAAGAACCTCCAGTCCTCCGGGATGCTCCAGGGCAGCTTGCCGTCGCGGCCGATTACGCGGTTCTCGGCGCAGGAGACGATCAGGTTCAGGGGGCGGCTTTCCGGCATTGCCAAGAATTTGCCCCGAAAATAACGTCCGTCCATGACTATCGGCGTCCCGCGGGAGATCAAGATCGGGGAGACCCGGGTCTCCCTCACGCCCAGCC
>CAIWXW010000009.1 GCA_903916755.1 uncultured Opitutaceae bacterium
CATCGGCCGCGACTATGAATGGGAGCTGATGCCGCTCGGGTTGAACCAGGGCGTCGGCGCCCTCGTCTGGAGCCCCCTGGGCTGGGGCCGCCTCACCGGCAAGATCCGCCGCGGCAAGCCGGTCCCGAAACTGAGCCGGCTGCACACGACCGCCGACTTTGGCCCGCCGGTGGCCGACGAGTATCTTTATCGCGTGGTCGACGCGCTCGACCGGGTCGCCAAGGAAACCGGCAAGACCGTGCCGCAGGTCGCCCTCAACTGGCTGCTGCAGCGGCCCACCGTCTCGAGTGTCATCATCGGCACCCGCAACGAGGAGCAGCTGCGGCAGAACCTCGGGGCCGTGGGCTGGAACCTCACGCCCGCGCAGGTGGCCAAGCTCGACGCCGCCAGCGCGACG
The DNA here is from genome assembly GCA_903916755.1 of uncultured Opitutaceae bacterium. GTDB lineage: Bacteria > Verrucomicrobiota > Verrucomicrobiia > Opitutales > Opitutaceae > Palsa-1447. Next base: position 398 of record CAIWXW010000009.1, read on the forward strand.
ACCAAGGCCTATCCCTACTGGCACCAGGACCAGTTCGCGGAGCGCAATCCCTCCCCGGTCCCCGTCCCACCCGTGCCCTCGCCCCTGCCCAAGGCGAAGGCCAAGTCTCGCTAGAGCGAGTCCTGGTAGAGTTTCTCGTAGACCGCGGCGGCCTTGGCCCAGCTGAAGTCCCGGGCGAACGCCCGGCGCTGGACGTCGCCGTACCGCGTCCGGCTGCCGAAGAGCTTGAGCGCGCGGTCCAGCGCGTCGCGCAGGCCGGCCGCCGTGGGCAGGCACATCAGGCCGGTCCCGAACGACGGGTTGTCGTCGGCGTCGATCACCGTGTCCATCAGGCCGCCCACGCGGCTGACCACCGGCACCGTCCCGTAGATCTGGGAATACATCTGGTTCAGCCCGCAGGGCTCGAAGAGCGACGGCATGACGAAGAAGTCGCTGCCGGCCTCGATCAGATGGCTCATCGCCTCGTCGAGCCGCGCGCTCAGCGAGACCTTCTCCGGCGCGTCGGCCACCAGCTGGCGCAGCGCGTCCTCGAGCCGCTTGTCGCCGGCGCCCAGCACGATCAGGCGGCAGTTCTGCTTCACGAAGAAGTCCCGGTTGGCCAGGACCAGATCGACCCCCTTCTGCTCCACCAATCGGCAGATCATGCCGAAAATCGGGCCGGTGAACTTGGGATCGAAGCCGCTGCGCTTCAGCAGCTCGGCCCGGCACAATTTCTTGCCGGCGGGATCGGCCGCCGAATACGGCGCGGGGATCAGGGGATCGATCGCCGGATTCCAGACGGCGAGATCCACCCCGTTGAGGATGCCGGAGATATCCCCCGCCCGGGATTGGATGACGCCCTCCAGCCCGCAGCCGAACTCGGCCGTCTGGATTTCCTGCGCGTAGCGCGGGCTGACGGTGGTCACCCGATCGGCGAAGAGCAGCCCGCCCTTCAGGAAGTTGATCTGCCCGTAGTATTCGAGCCCGTCCATGCTGTTGAGCTCGTCGGGCAGGTTGGTCCGCCCGAAGGTCGCGGCCGGGAACACCCCCTGGTAGGCGATGTTGTGGACCGTGAACACGGTCTTCACCGCGAGGGTGCCCCCGTGGCGCCGCTCGGCGTCGCGCAGAAAGAGCGGAAAGAGGGCCGCCTGCCAGTCATGCCCGTGGGCGATGTCGGCCTGGAATTCACCGACGCGCATGGTCTCGACTGCGGCCTTGCAGAAGAAGATGAACCGGTCCGCGTTATCCTCGTAGTCGCGGCCGCCCGCCCCGTACGGATTGCGCCGGTCGAAGAACTCGTCGCGGCAGATCAGATAGATCGTGAGCCCCGGCCGCGGCGAAAACGCCCGCACCTCGCCCGAGAGCACCTGGTCGCCGACCTCGATCTTGAGCTGATGCTTCCGCTCCGCCTGCAGCGCGCCGGAATGCTCGAGGACGCTGCGGTAGCCGGGCACGAAGACCGAGACCTCGTGGCCCTTGTCCGCCAGCGCGGACGCCAGCGCCCCGACGGCATCCGCCAACCCGCCCGTCTTCACATAGGGAAACAGTTCGCTGGCGACGTGAACGATGCGCATCGCCGGAATTACGCCCCCCCAGCCCAGCCTTGTCGAGTCTAAGGAAGGACGGTAGCGTTCTCGTAACCTCATGAGCAAACCCCACTTCGCTCTTTTCCGAATCGGCGTCCTTTTTGCCGGCACGCTCGGCCTCCTGGCCCTCCGCTCGTCCGCCGCCATCGACCGTGAAGCCCTGGTCGCCCGCCATGCGGTGCGGGTGGATCGCGTCGATCCCGAGAACCCGCTCAGCGTGGGCAACGGCGACTTCGCCTTCACGGCCGACGTGACCGGGCTGCAGTCATTCGAGGACCTCTACCACGACCGCGGGGTGCCGCTCGAAACCCGCGCGACCTGGGCCTGGCATTCCTTTCCGAATCAGGCCGGGCTCACCCTCCAGGATGCGATGAAGCCCTACCCGTTCCACGGCCGGACGATCGAGTACGCCGCATTGCAGGACAGCCCAGCCGGGGCCTATTTCCGGGAGAATCCAAATCCGATGCCGCTGGGACAGATTGCGCTCCTCTTCGAGGGCCGGCCGATCGTCCCGTCGGACCTTTCAGCGATCCGGCAGTCGCTGGACCTGTGGACCGGCGTCATCCGGAGCACCTACCGGCTCAGGGGAGAGCCGGTCGAGGTGGAGACCGTGTCCCATGACGCGCGCGCGTTGGTCGCGATCCGGATCCATTCCCCGCTCCTGCGCACCGGCGCGCTTTCCGTCGCCTTCCGCTTTCCCTACTCGTATCGGATCAGCGTCAAGAACAAGCCGCCCTTGGTCTGGGACCAGCCGCAACGCCACCAGACGGTGGTGGCCGGAACCGGCCGCGACTACGTCGACCTGCAGCGGACGGCCGACGACTGCCGGTACTTCGTCAAAATCGGCTGGGAGGGCGGACGGACGCCGGTCCTCGCCGAGCCGCACGCCTTCATCCTGGCCGCGGCGGGCGGCGACACCCTCGCCTTCACCGCGAGCTTCACCCCCGCGCCGGACCCGGCGCCGCCGCTATCCTTCGCGGCCACGCGGGCCGCGAGCGAGCGCGGCTGGAAGGACTACTGGACCAAGGGTGGCGTGGTTGACCTGTCCGGCAGCCGTGACCCGCGCGCGCCGGAGCTCGAGCGGCGGATCGTGCTATCGCAGTACCTCCTGAAGGTGAACTACGCCGGCAGCTTTCCGCCGGCCGAGAGCGGGCTCGTCCACGTGAGCTGGTACGGGAAGCACAACTCGGAGATGTATTTCTGGCACGAGGCCCAATTCTACGAATGGGGCCACGTCGATCTCCTGGAGAAGAGCCTCGGCTGGTACCGCCGGATCCTCCCGGCCGGCATGGCGGTGGCCGCCTCGCAGGGGCTCGAGGGGGTGCGGTGGCCGAAGATGAGCGGACCCGACGGCCGCACCGGTCCCGGGACGATCAACCCGTTCATCATCTGGAACCAGCCCAACCCGATTTATCTCTGCGAGCTGGTCTACCGCGCGCATCCGGACCGGGCGACCCTGCAGAAATACCAGGACATCGTCTTTGAGTCCGCCAAGTTCCTCGCTTCGTTCGCCTTCTACGACCGCGCCACCGGCCGCTACGTCCTGGGCCCGCCGGTCAAGGCCGTCAGCGAAAAGTCCGAGGAAAATGACACGCACAATCCCGCCTTCGAGCTCGCCTACTGGTACTACGGCCTGCAGGTGGCGCAGACCTGGCGGGCGCGGCTCGGGCTCCCGCCGGAACCGCGCTGGGCCGACGTGATGGCCAAGCTGTCCGCCCTGCCCGTCAGCGGCGGCAAGTACCTCGAGATCGAGACCTCGCCGGACATCTACACCCGGCCCGGGAACCTGCCGACCTCCGAACTCATGTCTCTCGGCTACCTGCCGCAGACCGCAAAGATCGACCTGGAGACGGAGCGGCGCACCTTCGACGAAGTGAATCGGCGCAGCCGCACGGGCCTCAAGCGCTGGACCAGCTGGTCGATGGGCCAGGGCGCGATGACCGCCGCCCGGCTGGGCGAGACCGACGTCGCCGTCGGGATCGTCACCAACGACTCACCCGCCGCGCGCTTCCGCGCCAACGGCCTGGTGCCCCGGGCGGCCGAGCCGCTCGACTGCCCCGCCTTCCTGCCCGTCAACGCGTCGCTGCTCGATGCCGTCGGCCTGATGGCCGCGGGTTGGGAGGGGGCGCCGCCGGTTTCCGCCCCGGGATTTCCCCAGGACGGCAGCTGGACCGTGCGGGCCGAGGGATTGAACCGGATGCCCTGAAGCCGCGATTTTTGTCGCAATCTGCGCCGTTTTGGCTTCAATGCACCCTATCAAAGCGGGGTTGATCGAAACGTCACCGCAGCGGATGTGATCCGCTTTAGCTGAAGTCTTAAGATTTTGGCGCATTGATAGCCAACTTCTACGAAGTCGGTCCCTCCGCCGTCTTATATAATGATTCTCCGTGAACGCCTGCTCGCGCTAATGCGCGCGCCCGCCTACGTCCCCGCTGACGAGGCCGAACTCGCCCGCCGCCTGGGCCTCAGCAAGAAAGATCGCCCCGCCCTCGCCCAGGAAGTGGACCTGCTCCTCGCCAAGGGCCAGGCCACCGTCGCCCCCAATGGCCGCCTCTCTTCCGGCCGCTCCGCCGGCGCGCGCGACGGCTCCAGCCGCGGGCGCAACCCGGCCAAGCCGGCCAAGGGCAGCCCGTCCGCCGGCCGCGGCCGTGAATCCGCGGCCCGCTCCGCCCCGGCCGGCCGCGACCAGCCGCCGCGCGAGTCCCGCCCCGCCGCCTCCCGCGGTCAATCGCAGCGCCAGCCTTCCGGGCGGCAGGACGCCTCCCGCCACGACACCCCGCGCCACGAGCCGCAGCGGGGGGCCCCGTCCCGCGACGGATCGGCGCGCGGCGCCGGCCGCGCGGAAGGCGGCCCGCGCGCCGCGGCCCGTCCCGCCAAGAAGTCCGCCCGCAGCAGCGGCCACGGCGGCTCCGCCGCGCCCGCGGCAAACGCCCCGATCCCGGACGGCCCGATCGGCCGCATCCAGTTTCGCGCGGGCGGCTCGGCCTTCGTCGTGCCGGTCGGCCCCGTCCATGTCGCCAAGGCGGCGGGATGGCAGGTCTCGCCCGACGCGACCGGCCTCGCCCTGCCCGGCGACACCGTCGTCGTCCGCGTGCTCGAGGGCGTCGCGACCAAGCGCCCCGGCGAGATCGCCGCCAAGGTCGTGCGCGTCGTCCAGCGCGGGCGCGCCACCATCGTGGGCAACCTCGTCCGCCAGGGCCGCAATTTCGCGGTCATCGCCGATGATCCGCGCTTTGTCTATCCCATCGCGGTGCCGGATCCGGCCCGCGCCACCCTGAAGCCGGCGCCCGAACCCGGCGACAAGGTCGTGGTGCGCCTGGGCGATTGGCTCGACCGCTACGCGCCCGTCCCCGGCGAGATCGTCGAGCGGCTCGGCCGGACGCACGAGCCCCGCGCCGAGCTCCTCGGCATCTTCACCAAGTACAACCTGGACACCCACTTTCCGCCCGAGGTCGAGCGCGAGGTCGCGGCCATTCCGGGCACCGTGCAGGAACGCGATCTCGCGGGCCGGCTCGACTACCGGAACATCCCCGTCTTCACGATCGATCCCGACGACGCGAAGGATTTCGACGACGCGCTGTCGCTCGAGCCGCTGGCCGACGGGGACGTGCGGGTCGGCATCCACATCGCCGACGTCTCCGCCTACGTGCGGCCCGGCACCGCCCTCGATCGCGAGGCCCAGCGCCGCGGCAATTCGACCTACCTGGTCGGCACGGTCATCCCGATGCTGCCGGAAAAGCTCTCGAACGGGCTCTGCTCGCTGGTCGAGGCGCAGGACCGCCTGTGCAAGGCCGTCCTCCTGACCTTCGGCAAGAACGGCAAGATCAAGGAGACCGCCTTCGCCAACACGGTCATCCGCAGCCGCAAGCGGCTGACCTACAAGCAGGCGCACGCGCTGCTCTTCGAGAACGACCTGGCGACGATCCGCGCCCTGCCCCTTCCGCCCAAGCACCAGACCGGCTCGACCGGCCGCGCCCTGAGCGAACTGACGGACGCGGAGCTGCTCGACCTGCAGACCTGGCTGCGCTCGCTCTGGCTGATCGCCAGCCGGCTCCGCAAGGAGCGCATGGCGCACGGCAGCCTCGATCTGGAGATGCCGGAGACCAAGATCTTCGTCGACGAGCAGGGCTATGCCGACCGCCTCGAGCGCGTCGTGAACGACGAGAGCCACCAGCTGATCGAGGAGTTCATGCTCGCGGCCAACGAAGCCGTGGGGCACCTGACGCGCTCCCAGCGGCTGCCCTCCCTCTACCGCGTGCACGACGATCCCGATGCCGAGAAGCTGGAGGAGTACCGCCAGTTCCTCGGCACCTTCGGCATCCAGGTCTCCGACCTCACGCGCCGGCCGGAAGTGAGCAAGCTGCTCTCGATCCTCAAGACCCACGCCCAGGGCTACACCCTCCGCTCGCAGTTCCTGCGCAGCCTAAAGAAGGCGGTCTATCGCGCGAGCCACGACGGCCATTACGGCCTGTCGAAGAAGGACTACACCCACTTCACCTCGCCCATCCGCCGCTATTCCGACCTGGTCGTCCACCGCGTCGTCGGCGGCTACATCGCCAAGAAGGCGGGCTCGTCGGCCGTGGGCCGCACCGGCTACGACGTCCGCGGCGTGGAGAGCCTGGCCGAGCATCTCAGCCTGACCGAGCAGAACTCGATGGAGGCCGAGCGCGACAGCGTGAAGGTGAAGCTGCTCGAGTTCTTCGAGCGCCAGTTGGAGCGCAAGGAGCGCACGGTCTTCAGTGCCGTGATCACCGACGTGCGCCGGAACGGCCTCTTCATCGAGCTGGTGGAATCCATGACCTTCGGCTTTGTCTCCGCCGACGCGCTGCCGGACGATAACTACGTCCTCAACAACGCGGGCAACGCCCTGGTGGGCCGCAAGAAGCACAAGCGCTATGAGCTCGCGGGCAAGCTGGATGTCGTGGTCGACCGGGTGGACCGCTTCAAGCGGATGATGGATTTCCGGCCGGCCTGACCGGCCGGCCCCCTGTCTCCGGCCCGGCCGGACGGGTTGCAATCTCCCGCAAAAGGGGTGAGGCTTCGCATGCCTCCTCCTGCCTGGATCAACCCTCGTTCCCCATGAGATTCATCCACGTCCTCGCTTCCGCCCTCGGCTTGGCGGCGCTCGCCCCCGCCGCCGAGGCCGTCCTGGTGCCTCCGCACATCATCGCCACGACCGACATCCCCTTCCCGGTGACGATCGACGCCCGGAAGGTCGCAACCGGCACGGCCAGCTTCATCATCGACATCGATGCCGACGGGAAGCTCGTCGACTGGCTGGCCACGAGCTACACCGCCGAGGACTTTGTCCGCGCGGGCCTGCTCGCGCTCAAGGAATGGCGCATCCGGCCCGCGCTGCAGGACGGCCAGCCGGTCGGCTGCCGGACCACCGTCGCCTTCGAATTCCAGGCGCGCGGCAAGGTCATC
>CAIWXW010000010.1 GCA_903916755.1 uncultured Opitutaceae bacterium
CCACATCCGGCGTGAGGAAATAAACTGGCTGGCCCAGCATCCCTGCCTCCGCCTCAATGCCGCCAACACCCCAGCCCACGATGCCCAGGCCGTTGATCATCGTCGTGTGCGAATCGGTGCCCACGAGGGTGTCCGGATAGATGACGCCCTCCGGGCTGCTCAGGATGCCCTGCGCCAGGTACTCAAGGTTCACCTGGTGGACGATGCCGATCCCGGGCGGCACGACCTTGAAGGTATCGAAGGCCTGCATCCCCCACTTGAGGAACTGGTAGCGCTCGCGATTGCGGCGAAACTCGATGTCGAGGTTGCGGCCGAAGGAGTCGGCCGTGCCGCTCACGTCGACCTGGACGGAGTGGTCGACCACCAGGTCCACCGGCACGAGGGGCTCGATGACCTTCGGGTTCTTGCCCAGCTTCGCCACGGCGGCCCGCATCGCGGCCAGGTCCACCAACAGCGGCACCCCCGTGAAGTCCTGCAGGACGATGCGCGCGACCACGAACGGGATCTCTTCCGTGCGGGAGTCCTTGGCCTTCCACGTCGCCAGCGCCTTCACCGCCGGCTCGGCCACCCGGAGGCCGTCGCAGTTGCGCAGGAGCGCCTCCAGGACGATCCGGATCGAGACGGGCAGCCGCCCGACGGCGAAGCCCGCCTCGGCCAGGGCCGGGATGGAATAGAAGGAATGCGATTTGCCGCCGGCCGAGAAGGTCCGGAGGGTGTTGAAGGGATTGGGCTGGGCCATGGGTTGCAGCGTCTGAATTACTTAGCCAGGGCGGCCTTCACGGCCGCAAAGTTGGGAAGATCCTTGGGGGTGGGCGTCTGCTCGGCATACTTGACCACGCCGTCCGTGCCGATCACGAAGGCCGCCCGGGCGGAGGTGTCGCCGATCCCGGCGAGCATGGGGAAGAGAACGTCGTAGGCCTTCGTCGCGACCCGGTTCAGGTCGGAAAGCAGCGTGACCTTCATCTTGTGCTCCTTGGCCCATGCCTCCTGGGCGAACGGGCTGTCGACGCTGATGCCGTAGACCTCGGCGTTGACGCCGGCGTACTGGTCGAGCCCGGCGGTGACGTCGCACATCTCCTGCGTGCAGGTGCCGGTGTAGGCCAGCGGGAAAAAGAGCAGCACGGTCTGCTTCCGGCCGAAGTTGTCGCTCAGCTTGACGTCCTTCAGTCCGTCGGCGGTCTTCGTCTTGAGCGTGAAGTCAGGGGCTTTGGAACCAACGGCGATAGGCATGGAGAAAGGTCGGGGTTGAAGGAAGCGGGAGGTGGAGGGGAAAAGCTGAGCGCGGCCGTCCTCCCGAGCAAACCGTTTCTCCCGGTACAAGGGCGGTTTCTAAATCGCCAATCCGGCCTATAAGCGGCGCTTGCGGGAGCCCGCCGGGCCGTTATCGACCGCGCCGAACGCACTTGCCCCAGCCCCGCCGGGGCCCGTTTACTGCCGGGCCTGTCATGACCATCCTCGAAGAGCTCCAGTGGCGCGGCCTCATCGCCGACTGCACCGACCTCGACGCCCTGGGCGCCCGCCTCAGGGCGGGTCCGACCACGCTCTACTGCGGCTTCGACCCCACGGGCGACAGCCTCCACGTGGGGCACCTCATGGGCCAGCTGACCCTGCGGCGCTTTCAACTGGCCGGTCATCATCCGCTCCCGCTGGCCGGCGGCGCCACCGGCATGGTGGGCGATCCCGGCGGCAAGTCCGCCGAGCGCAACCTCCTCAGCCGGGAAGAGCTCGCCCACAATGTCAGCTGCATCAAACAGCAGCTTTCGCGGCTGCTGGATTTCGAGGCGCCCGGCAATCCGGCCCGGCTGCTCGACAATGCCGACTGGACGGCCCCCCTCACCTACCTCGATTTCCTGCGCGATATCGGCAAGCATTTCTCGATCAATGTCATGGTGGCCAAGGACAGCGTTCGCTCCCGGTTGGAGGGCGAGCACGGCCTCAGCTACACGGAATTCAGCTACATGCTGCTCCAGGCCCATGACTTCTACCACCTGCGCCAGGCCCATGGCTGCGAATTGCAGATCGGCGGGAGCGACCAATGGGGCAACATCACCGCGGGGACCGACCTCATCCGCAAGAAGCTGGGGGCCACCGCCTGGGGCCTCACCTTTCCGCTGATCACCAAGGCCGACGGCACGAAGTTCGGCAAGACCGAGGGGGGCGCCATCTGGCTCGATCCGCGGAAAACAAGCCCGTATCGGTTTTATCAGTTCTTCATCAACACCGACGACCAGATGCTGGGCGGCTATCTGCGGAAATTCACGCTGCTGCCCCGCGAGGCGATCGAGGCGCTCGAGGCGCGGCACCAGGCCGACCCCGGCGCGCGCGAGGCGCACAAGGCGCTCGCGCGCGAGGTGACCACCCTCGTGCATGGCGAAGCGGCCCTCGCCGATGCGCGCCGCGCCAGCGAGATCATGTTTGGCGGCGGCCTCGACGGCGTGAGCGAGGCGGTGTTCAAGGATGTGGTCGGCGAGGTGCCCACCGTGGACTTCGACGCCTCCCGGCTGGGCGCGCCCGACCTTTCCCTGCCCGAGCTCCTCGTCCACAGCGGACTCAGCCCCTCCAAGGGCCAGGCGCGCAAGGACATCGAGGGCGGCGGCATATATCTCAACAATGTCCGAGCGAGCGAGGTGGGTCGCCGGGTCACAGCGGCCGACCTGCTCTTTGGCCAGTACCTGCTGCTGCGGAAGGGAAAGCGGACGTACGCCGTGATCAGGGCGCGCTAGAAGAACATCGCCTCGCTGAGGGCGCTCTCGGGCGGCAGCAGGCTGACCGCGGCCGGGAGCGTCGTCCGGCCCGAGCCCAGTTCGGCCTCGAAGAGCGCGTGGCCGCGCTTGAGGTCGGCCTTCCAGGAAAACGTCTTCTTCCCCTCGTAGCCGAAGGTGAGGTGCAGGGTCTGCGGCGCCAGGTTGCCCGGGGCCTTGAGCAGGAACGCCGCGCGGTTCTGGCCGCAGCGGTCGATCCGGTCCTTCACCCAGCCGAGGAGCACGCGGGCCTCGGCGGGGTGGGCCGACCCATGGGCGACGGTCACGGTCTTCAACCCGGCGCACAGGGCGGACATCGGATAGCGGCTGAGAAACTGGCCCAGCGACTGCCGCACCGGCAGGAGCCGCGCGTGCGCGAGGTCCCGCACGCCCTCGGGCCGCGGCCAGGGATAGGTCAGGGCGTCCGCCGGGGCGGTCGCGCTGTCGATCAGCATCCGCTTCGAGCGGGTCAGCAGGTAGTGATAATCCGCCAGCCGCGCGCTGGAGGAGAACCCGTGGGCCCAGAAATACAGCGGCAGGTCGGTCGAAAGGCAGACGGAGACCTGGTTCTCGAGATAGGTGCGCAGGCTCGAGAGGTAGCTCAGCATCACGAACTCGCAGCAGCGGGTGTCGCCCTTGGTCTTCCCGAGCGTGCACTCGCCGTAGACTTTCGCGAACATCTGCTTCACGCCCTGCTCCCCCGCGCGCGGGCACAGGACGACCACGCGGCTGGGATGGCGCCGGGAGAACTTGACCGCGGTGCCGAACTGGCGAACCGCGTCCTCGGCCGTCGTGTTGAAGCCGAAGTGGAGGACGAAATTGACCTGGATCGCCTTGGAGTCGTCCGAGGCGGGCGCGGGGTCGCCGTGCGCGGCGGTCGCGCCCCACATGTCGGCGAGGCCCCGGCTGATTGCGCCGACCGGCACTTCCATGCCGGGCAGCGCCTCGAAGATCGAGGATGCCTGCTTCACGGCTGCCGCCAGACGTGGCTGTTCTTGGCCAGGAGGGCGTCGGCGCTCAGCGGCCCCCAGGAGCCGGCGGCATAGCTGTCCATGCCGGCGCGGCCCTGGCCGCGCCAGAAGTCGAGGACCGGCGTGTAGAGCTTCCAGGAGGCCTCGGTCTCGTCGCCGCGGATGAAGAGCGTGCTGTCGCCGATCATCGCGTCCAGCACCAGGCGCTCATAGGCCTCGGGCGTGTTGGAGCCGAAGGTCGTCGCGTAGCGGAAGCTCATCTTGACCGGCTGCATCCGCGTCTCGAGGCCGGGGATCTTGCCGTTCAGGATCAGACTCAGGCCCTCGTCGGGCTGGATCTGGAACGAGAGGGTGTTGGCGGCCAGGTCGAACCGGCCGTCCTCGGCCGCGAACAGCGTGCCGGGCGGCCGCTTGAACTGGATCGCGATCTCGGAGACGCGGCGCGGCAGCCGCTTGCCGGAGCGCAGGTAGAACGGAACGCCCTGCCAGCGCCAGTTGTTGATCGAGAGCCGGATGGCGGCATAGGTTTCGGTCGCCGACTGGGGGTTGATCCCCTTCTCTTCCAGGTAGCCCGGAACCGGCTTGCCGCCCGTGAGCCCCTCGGCGTACTGCGCGCGGGCCACGTCGCCCGCCGGCCCCAGGGTCAGGGGCTGGATCGCGCGGAGGACCTTGACCTTCTCGTCGCGGATCCCCTCCGCGTCGAGCGACACGGGCGGCTCCATCGCGGTCAGGGCGAGCAGCTGCATCGTGTGGTTCTGGATCATGTCCCGCAGGCAGCCGCTCTCCTCGTAGTAGCCGGCCCGCGAGCCGACGCCCAGGTCCTCGCCGACCGTGATCTGCACGCTGTCGATGAAGTTGCGGTTCCAGAGCGGCTCGAAGATGGCGTTGGCGAAGCGCTGCACCAGGAGGTCCTGCACCGTCTCCTTGCCCAGGTAGTGATCGATGCGATACACTTGGGGCTCGCTGAAGACCGCCGCCAGGGTGGCATTGAGCTGCTGGGCGGTGGCCAGGTCCTGGCCGAAGGGCTTTTCGATCACGACCTTGGATTGGTGGCCCTTGCCGGTGTGGCGGCCGGCCAGGCCGCTGGAGCCCAGGTTCTGCAGGATCGGCTTGAAGACCGAGGGGGGCGTCGAGATGTAAAAGAGCGTCTGCATCTCGCGGCCGACCTGCTGCTCAAGCTTGTCGATCTGCGCCTTCAGCTTCTTGAAGGCGGCCTTGTCGTCATACTCCCCGGAGCAGTAGCTCGTGTGGGCCGCCACCCGGTTCCAGACCTCCGACTTGAGCTCGCGGCGCGAGAATTCCTTCACCGCCGAGGCGGCCAGCTTCCGAAACTCCACGTCGGGGATGTGCTTGCGGCCGAAGCCGATCAGGAAGAAGTCGGCCGGCAGCAGGTTGTCGTAAGCGAGATTGTAGACGGCGGGGATGAGCTTGCGCGCCGTGAGATCGCCCGAGGCGCCGAAGATGACGATGATCGTCGGCGGCGCCCCGCGGTGCTTGCTCAGGCCCTGCAGAAAGGGATGACGGACGGTTTCGGAACCCGGGGACGAAGGACTGGTCGCCATTCCCGCATAGATATTCAACGACCCGCGTGAGGCAATGGCCAATCGGCGGGACCGTCCGGCGCGTGGCCCTGGGGGCGCCGGCCCATCTTCCTTTCGCCACCTCCCTCCCTTCGGGCAGGAACCGGCCGCCATGGCGACGCCCGATGGCGCTCCCGCGCAATGGCTTCCAGTTTGGGTCGGCCCTCATCCCGCCCGGCGGTAGTGCTGGCGGAAAAGCGGCACGTTCGAGAAATGGAGGATGCGCGGCCCTCCCGGACGCCAGCCCACCTCCACCACGTCGAAGCGGAACGTGCGGGGACCGGGGCGCAGGCCGCACAGGTAGCTGCCGATCACCCGGCGGAGAATCCGCCGCTTGCGCCCGTTGACGGCGTAATAGCCCGGCACCCGGGCCCGAGCGGAGCGCGTCTTGACCTCGACAAAGACGAGGACCGCGCCGTCCCGGCAGACCAGGTCGATCTCCTCCCGGCGGTCGCGGGGGTTGCGCCAGTTGCGGGCGACGACGACATAGCCTTTGGACCGGAGGTGCCGGGCGGCCAGGTTTTCGCCGCGGACACCGGAGATCCGGCTGCGGCGGGCCCGAAAGAGGTTTTGCAGGCGGCGGAATGTTTCCATGGGATGCTGCTCTCATTATGGCAACCCGCGCCCCGGCCGACCCGGCCCCCTCCCCCCCGCCCCTGGCCTACAAGATCGCGGTCCTCGTCTTCCTGGAAAACGCCGCCGGCGAGCATCTCCTCCTCCTCCGGGCCAAGCCGCCCAATCTCGGGGTCTGGAGCCCGATCGGGGGAAAGCTGGAAATGCCGACCGGCGAGTCGCCCTTCGAGTGCGCCGTGCGGGAGACCCGCGAGGAGACCGGTTTTGCGATCAAGCCCGCCGACCTGCACCTGTTCGCCATGATCGCGGAAAAAGCCTACGAGGGCCAGTCGCACTGGCTGATGTTCCTCTTCCGCTGCCTGCCGCCCATCCGGGCGATCCCGCCGGACATCGCGGAGGGCAAGTTCGGGTTCTTTTCCCGGGCCGCCGTGGACGGGCTGCCGATCCCGGACACCGACCGCACCGCCCTCTGGCCGGTGTATGACCGTTACCGCGACCGCTTTGTGGCCCTGCGGGCCGACTGCTCGCCCGGTCAGCCGGTGCGGATCGACTACGAGCAGATTACCTGATGGGAGCACGGCCGGCCCCTCGCGCCACCGCCGAAAACGTGCGACCTTGCCCCCCGGGGACCGTCTTGCCGCGTGCATAAGCTTGAGCCGCCTTCACTCCACGCTTGATTTCCGAGACTTCCGCCGAACAATTTAACTTTCACCGTGACCAAAAAACCGAGCGCCACCGCCGACAAGCATGATGTCCCCGCCGCCCCTGCC
>CAIWXW010000011.1 GCA_903916755.1 uncultured Opitutaceae bacterium
CAGGGACGGAAAGCTACGACAACGGTCGTCTCAGTGACGTACGTGGCTGTGTCCTGCGTCCGCACCTTCGTCGCGTCACTGACAGAGTTGACAGTCACGTGGAACACATGTGTAGACCCGGGTGGCGCAGTCAGGGAAAACCCTGTCAGGCCGAAGGCACCGTTGTGGGCGACCGCCTTGATGTTCCCAGATATCGACGTATTGACTGTGTCAACGACCGATACAGCATCCGATGAGCCCGTTCCGTTCGATCAGCTGGCGGCTGCAGTTCTGGTACGGGCTGCTGCTGGCGGCGGTGATCACGGCCCTGGGCGTCGCGGCGTTTCGGCTGGAACGAACGCGGCTCGACCGGGCGCTGGACGACGAGCTGCACCAGCGCGTGAACCGCCTGATCCGGTCGCTCCACGGTCCGCCGCCCCCGCCCGAGGACTTTGCGCCGCCGTCGGAGAACCGGTTGCCCCGGGATTTTGCGGAGGGACCGGATGCGGCGACCTTCGGGCTCCAGGCCGATGGGCGAAATTTTTATTATGTGATCTGGCTCTTAAACGGGCCCCGCGAGACGCGGTCGCCCACGGCCCCGCCGGCGATCCCGCGCCCCGTGGTTCGCGCCGGGCAGGAGGGTCTGCGCACCCGCGGCGAATGGCGCGAGGCGTATTTCATGCCGCAGCCGCAGGACTACGTGCTGGTGGGAAGCTCCCTCGGCCCAAACGAGACCGCGCTGCGACGGTTTGCAGGGATTCTGGCGGCGATCGGCGCCGCGGTCCTGACCTTGGGGCTCCTGGGCGGAAGCTGGCTCGTGCACCGCGCGCTGCGGCCGATCGGCGAGATCAGCGCGGCGGCCACCCGGATCGCTCAGGGTGACTTGAGCCAGCGGATCGGGCTCGACCGGACGGCCGGAGAGCTCGGCGCACTCGCGGGCGTGCTCAACGAGAGTTTCGCCCGACTGGAGGCCGCCTTCGCCCGCCAGGCGCGGTTCACCGGCGACGCCGCCCATGAACTGCGCACGCCTGTCACCGTCATCCTCACGCACGCGCAGAATGGCCTGGCGGCGGAGGGCGGCACGGAGGCACATCGCGAGGCGTTCGCCGCCTGCCAGCGGGCGGCCCAGCGGATGCGCGGGCTGATCGAGTCGCTGCTGCAGCTGGCCCGCATCGATTCGGGAGAGAAGCCGATGGCCCGGACACGGTTCGACCTGGCGGACGTGGCGCGGGGATGCGTGGAGTTTGTCCGGCCGCTGGCGGCCGAGAATGACGTGACGCTCCACGTTGAGCTCGCGCCTGTCGAGTGCCTGGGAGATCCGCGCCGAATTGACCAGGTGGTGACCAACCTGCTCGTGAACGCGATCCACTATAACCGACCGGGTGGCGAGGTGCGCCTGAGCACCCGCCGGGACGGGGCGCAGGCGATCCTCATCGTGACGGACACGGGGATCGGCATCGCCGAGGATCATCTGCCGCATCTCTTCGATCGGTTCTACCGGGTCGACCCGGCGCGGACCGCTGCGGCCGGCAAGGCGGGCCTCGGCCTGGCCATCGTCAAGGCGGTGGTCGAGGCCCACGCCGGCCAGATCCATGTCGCCAGCGTGCCGGGTCAGGGCACGGCCTTCACCGTCCGATTCCCGGCGGCCTGACGGCCGCGGGCGACCCGGACGCTCTGGCTGCAGACGAAGCCGAGCTTGCAGCCGAAGAGGCTACGGGTAGGGTGGAGGCGTGAGCCAGATCCAGCGCATCACCTTCAATCCGAACCAGTGCGGTGGTCGACCGTGCATCCGGGGCATGCGCATCCGCGTGAAGGATGTCTTGGACATGCTGGCGGCGGGCGAGTCCGAGCAGACGATCCTGGAGGATTACCCGGACCTGCAAACCGAGGACATCCGCGCTTCTCTGGAATACGCCGCGACCAAGGTTGACCACGCGGTCCTCTCGCTGGCCAAGTGAAGTTTTTGGTCGATGCGCAGTTGCCGCCAGCATTGGCGGCGTGGTTGCGGGAACAAGGCCACGAGGCTCAGGCGGTGCGTGAGGTGGGCCTGCGGGAGGCTCATGACGAAGTGATCTGGGCATTCGCGCAGCGAGCCGGCGCGGCGATCCTGACCAAGGACGAGGACTTTGCCGTGCGCTGCGAACAGGTCACTGCCGGTCCCGTGATCGTATGGCTGCGTATCGGCAACACCTCAAAAACGGCGTTGAAGGCCTGGCTGGAGCCACGCCTGGCGGGTATCGTCCAGCTTGTCGGCCAGGGTAGCCGCTTGGTTGAAGTAATCTGAAAACCCATGCGTGGCCGCCGTTCTTTTGCCCGTAAACGAGGGCAAAGGATCCGACGGGGTCGCGACCCCTTCTGCCGGATTCGGAGCGGACCGCAGCGGCCGGCAACGCGGCCCTCGGGCGAGCCATCGTCAAGGCGGTGGTCGAGGCCCACGCCGGCAAGATCCATGTCGCCAGCGTGCCGGGTCAGGGCACGGTCTTCACCGTCCGGTTCCCTGCGGCCTGACGGTTGTGGCGCTTACCAGTGGGCGTAGTCGCCCTTTTCCAGGCTGTTGGCGAACTCGACCAGCAGCTGGACGCAGCGCTCCACGTCCTCCAGGTCCACGACCTCGCTGGGGGTGTGCATGTAGCGGAGGGGGACGCTGACCAGGCCGGTGGCCACGCCGCCGCGGCCCATCTGGATCGCGCGGGCGTCGGTGCCGGTGGGGCGCGAGGCGCCTTCGAGCTGGTAGGGAATCTTTAGCTTCTTCGCGGCCTTCACCAGCTTGTCGTAGATCTTGGGATTGATGTTCGGGCCGCGGCAGATGATCGGTCCGCCGCCGAGCTTGGTTTCGCCGTACTTGCGCTGGTCGCAGTCGGGATGGTCGGTGGCGTGGCCGACGTCGACCGCCACCGCGATGTGGGGGTCGGCGAGATAGGCCGAGGTGGTCGCCCCGCGGACGCCGATTTCCTCTTGGACGGTCGCGACCGCGACGATCTTGGCCGCGAGCTTCTTCTTCTGCTTGGAAAGGCGGATTAGGGTCTCGCCGACGATGTAGGCGCCGACCTTGTCGTCGAAGGCGCGGGCTACCGCGATCGAGCCGAAGACGTGGTCGAATTCGTGGTCGTAGGTCGCCACGTCGCCCATCGCCACCCGGGCGAGGGCCTCCTTCTTCGACTTGGCGCCGATATCGATCCAGATCTCGTGGATCTCCGGGACCTTCTTGCGGTCGCTCTCGTCCATCAGGTGGATCGCACGCTTGCCCGTGACGCCCTTGACGGTCCCGTTGGCGGTCTGGATCAGGACCCGCCGCCCGGAAATGACGGTCCGGTCGTGGCCGCCGATCGTCTCAAAGTAGAGGAAGCCGTCCTTGTTGACGAAGGTGATCATCAGCCCGAGCTCGTCCATGTGGCCGGCCAGCATCAGGACCGGATCGCCGGAGGGGTTGAGGGTCGCCAGGCGGTTGCCGAGGGCGTCGTTGCGGTAGGCGTCGGCCGCGGGTTTCACGTGCCGGTCCCAGACAACCTGCGCCTCGGTCTCGAAACCGGAGGGGGAGCGGGCGTGAAGAAGTTCGGTGAGGAAAACGGGAGCGTCCATGTCCCGATTTTTTGCCAGGAATTCCCGGGCCGCGAGGTTTTTGTGCCCCGGTGGGGCCAGGAATTTTGGGCCGACTTGTTAATGGCAGGGGCGGAAGATGCCTATCGCATCCCTTGACCTCTCCCCTAACGCCAACATTGATGTCGGATGTGAGAATTTTCACGGCGCGCGATCTCAACCGGCAGCCAGGCAAAGTGCTGGCGGCGTGCGATTCCACTGGAGAGGCGCGGATTCGCTGCCGCGATGGCCGGGTCTATGTCATCACGGCGGAAGTCGAAAAACCCCGATCTATCGTATCGTTGCCCGACTTTTCTGCCCGGCGGCGCAGCCTTTTTAGGAAAGCCCTGCCGAAGGCATTTGCGCGCCGCCTGGACCGGGCGCTGGCCGGATACTGAAGTCGTTTTGACCGGCGGGCCTGTGCTCTGGCACGACGGGAGGATTTGGTGATGCCTGGCTGACCCCCAGAAGTCCCGCGACTTCTTGACCCGACGTATAGCTTAGCAATCTTGCCTAGAATGGAAACCACGGTCCTTTCCGCCCGTAGTCAGCTTTGGTCCCTGCTCCGCCGAGCGGAAAATGGGGAGGAGGTCATCATCCGTCGAGGCCGGGGCCCGGAGGCGAGAGCATTCCAGCTGATTGCGCTCCGTCCGACGGGTGGTCGTTCGCTTAAACCGGATCCGCGCTGGGCGGGAAAGATCTCGTTCCGGGACGAGGATGTTTGGGCGTCCGAATGGGCCAGAAACTCATGACGACCCTGATCGAGACCCGTGTGCTCCTCGATGTGGCGGCGGCCCGCCTCGCTCGCGCTCACCTCTTCACTATCGACCCGAAATTTGCGGTGTACCCGGTCCGGATCATTGCCCCCCGTTGAGGCCCGGCGGGGAGCGGTCGGTGGCGCCTAGCTGGGAAATGCCTGGTCGATCAATTCGCAGAAGTGATGGATCAGGAAGAGGTGGGCTTCCTGGGCCGCGGCGCCGCTGGGTCCCGGAATCAGGAGCTCGCAGGTGGCCAGGCCGGCCGCCTGGCCGCCGCCCCGGCCCAGGAAGGCGAGCGTGGCGACGCCTTTTTTTTGGGCTTCGTGGAGGGCGGTGAGGACGTTGGCCGAGTTGCCGCTCGAAGTCAGGAGGACGACGAGGTCGCCCGGCTGGGCGAGGGCCGCGATCTGCCGGGCAAAGGCGTGCTCGAACCCGAAGTCGTTGCCGATGCAGGAGAGAAGGGCGCCGTCGGAGGAAAGGGCAATCGCGGGCAGGGCGCGGCGGGTCTTCGCGTAACGGCCCACCAGCTCGGTGACGAAATGGCCCGCCTCGGCCGAGCTGCCCCCGTTGCCGCCGATCAGCAGCTTGCCGCCGGCGCGGAGGGTCTGGAGGATGAGCTGTCCCGCCCGGTCGATCGCCGGGCGAATCTGGGGCAGCGCCTGCAGCGTCCGGGTGGTCTCGGCGAGCGAGTCGTCGAAGGTCATCACCGCACTAAAGGCGGATGCACGCTTGCCCGCGACAGAAATTTTTACGGGAGTGGGCAGCATGGCGCGAATGTCGGTGCGAGACATGTGGAAGGCGAAGCTGGAGGGGAAGCCCCTGCCGGCCCGCACGGTCACGTCTGGCGTCGGTTTCACGCTGAGCCGTCCGGCCTATGGCGGCTGCGTCCTCGGGATCGATCCGTCGCTGCGCGGCACGGGGCTCGCCCTGATCGAGTTCACGCCGAACCGCGGGCCGGTGCTGCTGCACTGCCAAACCGTGAAGATTGCCGCGCGCCGGCCCATGGTGGAGGCCCTGGGTGAGATCCATCAAGCGGTGGTGAAGCTCCTGCTGGGCCGCGAGGTCCGGCACGTCGCGATCGAGGGCACAATCTATGTGCAGAATTTCCAGACGGCGCAGATCATGGGAGCGGCGCGCGGGGCGGCCATCGCCGCGGTGGCGCTGCGCAACCTGCCGGTCTTTGAATATGCCCCGCTTCGCGTGAAGCAGGCGGTGGTGGGGGCGGGCCGGGCGAGCAAGGAGCAGATGGCGCGGACGGTCATGGGCGTGCTGGGCCATGGCCGGACCCTGGCCTTTGATGAGGCGGACGCGGCGGGGGTGGCGCTCTGCCATGCCTACACGTGGCGCGAATAGGGTGCGCCCGCGGGTTGTTAGCATCCCGGTTGACCGCAACTTCTACCCCCTCCATCCTATGACCATGCTGGCGAGCACGCTCGAAATTCTGGAAGCCGCTGACTTTTCGCCGAAGCAGGCGCGGGCGCTGGCTCAGGCGATCGAGGGCGAGGTGAAGGGTTCCGACCTGGTCACGAGACCCATTTTTGAAGTCGGGCTCGCTGAGCTAAAGCTCGATCTGGCCCGGCTCGAAAACCGGATCTTCAACAAGATGGCGGGCTTGGGCATGACCGGCATCGCCCTGACGCTGACGGGAGTCTATTTCCTGGTGCTCAACCTGAAGCGCTGAGCCACTGCCGCACGCGGCCGGCCAGGAAGTCGATGAGGGGCGGCTGGTCATTGAGGCAGGGGATCTGCTCGAAGGATTTGCCGCCGGCCTCGAGGAAGAGCTCCTCGCCCCGCATCGAGATTTCCTCGAGGGTCTCGAGGCAGTCGGTGACGAAGGCCGGGCAGATCACGAGCAGGCGCTTCACGCCGCTCTCGGCCAGCCGCTTGAATTCGACGTCGGTGAAGGGCTCGAGCCAGGGCTCGCCGGCCAGGCGGGACTGGAACGACACCGAATACTTCCCGGGAGGGATCGCCATCTTCTCCGCGAGGGCCCGGGTGGTCGCATAGACCTGGGCGCGATAGCAGGTGGCGTGGGCGGGGGAGGGCGTGGTGCAGCAGTCGGCCGAGGCCAGGCAATGGCAGCCGGTGGGATCGGCCTTGCGCATGTGGCGGACCGGCAGGCCGTGATAGCTGAAGAGGAGGTGATCGTAGGGGCGGTCCAGCCAGTAGTCGGACACGGCCGCCAGGGCGTCGATGTAGTCCGGATCGGCGTAGAAGGGCTTGATGCAGGTCAGCCTGATCTTCGGCGCGCGCGCGGCGACCTCCTCCTCCACCTTGACGACGACGGTCTCCCACGAGGCCATGGCGAAGTGGGGATATTGCGGCAGGAGGAGCACCTCCTCGATCCCATCGGCCGCCATCTGGGCGACGATGGCGGCGATGGAGGGTTTGCCGTAGCGCATCGCGAGGTAGACCGGCGTCTCCCGGCCCAGGGCCTCCTGCAGTTTACGCTGCACGCTTTGCGAGGTGACGACCAGGGGCGAACCCTCGGCGGTCCAGACGGAGGCATAGGCCTCGGCGGTCTTGGCGGGACGGCTCCGCAGAATGACGCACTCGAGGAGGAGCCAGCGCAGGATCGGATTAATGTCCAGGACGCGGGGATCCCCCAGGAACTCCCGCAGGTAGCGCCGGACGTCCGGAATGGACGTGGAGTCCGGCGACCCGAGGTTGACGACGAGGACGGCGCGCTTGGACATGCGCCGGAATTGCTCCGTAGTTTGCGGTCTAAGTCAAACCGGCAGGCGCCCGGGCCCTGTCCTCAGTTGCCGGAAGGGGCCCTCTCCGCGTCTTGTTTTGGCCAAGGCCCGGAATCGCCGCCGAACCGGCCGCCCCGGGCTGCGGCCCGGAGGCGGCGACGAGGCCAAAAGGCCGCTGCGAGAGCCCCTTCCGGCAACTGAGGACAGGGCCGGCGCCCGGGACGCGCAAAAGCGGCTCAGGCCGCTCCCCGCCAGGCCCGGATCCGGTGGATCAGCCCCTGGACGTTCTCCGGGGCGATCCGGTCGGTGACGATGGTCAGGGGGTAGTTGTATTCGGTGTCCAGGTGCAGGCCGTCCTCGGCCCCCGGCCGGACGAAGTCCTCGATGAAATCCATGCCTCCGCGGGGCTTGATCCAGCGGTAGTAGGTGTCGATGTCGTCCGACTCGATCACCACATCGTCGCGCAGGAAGATGTGACAGTAGAGGGTGAGGTCGCGGAAGGACGCGAACCACGTCGGCGGATTTACGAGCTGGTCCCGGATGATGAGCGTCATCGAGAAGCTAAGTACCTAGCAAGCTGAGGGCCAAGCCGGGGCGCGGAAAGGCAAATAAATGGCGAAAAGGCCTTTATCCCTCCCCACCGATCACCTTAGCTCGGTCCTGGTTCCCATCCTATGAATACCGAGCGCAAACCCGTCCTGTTGGTGATCCGCGATGGCTGGGGCCACAATCCCCATCCCGAGCAGGATTCGTTCAACGCCATCCACCTGGCGAAGAAGCCGGTCGATGACCGCCTCCACCAGCTATACCCGCATGCGCTCATCGCCGCCTCCGGCCACGACGTCGGGCTGCCGGACGGGATCATGGGCAACAGCGAGGTGGGCCACGAGAACATCGGGGCGGGCCGGATCGTGGAGCAGGAGCTGCTGCGCCTGAACAAGCTCTTCGCCGACGACCTCATCGC
>CAIWXW010000012.1 GCA_903916755.1 uncultured Opitutaceae bacterium
CGCGCATGACCTGGCCGACACGGAGGGCGCTGCGCCCGGGGCCGATGACAATGCCGCCGGCGTGGCCGCGGTCTTGGAGGCCGCGCGAGACTTGGCGCCCCTGGATTTCAACGCGACCCTCGTCTTCCTGATCACCACCGGGGGAGAACAAGGTGGGCTCGGGGCGGCGCATTGGGCGGAGGAGGCGAGAAAGCAGGGCCTCGACGTAGCGGGCGTCGTCGACGTGGATGCCGTCGGGCGCACGCGCCAGCCGGACGGCACCAGCCGGAGAGGCTTTCGGCTCTTCGCCCAAGGCGTGCCGAAGCTCGGCGATGAAACCGGCTATGTGCGCGCGCTGGTCGAGGCGGGGGGCGAGAATGACACCCCTCCGCGGATGCTGGCCCGGGCGATCCAGTCGGCCGTGCTTCTCTATGCGCCGGCCGCCGACCTGCGGGTGGTCTACCGTTCGGCCCCCCACCCGGCGCGGGGCGGACCGCTGCCGTTCCTTACCCGGGGATTTCCTGCGGTGGGGCTTACCTCGGCCGAGGATAGTGCCGATCACGGGGACGACATGCCTGACGCGCTCGATTTTGCGCACGTGGCCGACGCCGCCCGGATCGAGGCCGCGCTGCTGGCGGCGCTGGGCCGGGCGCCGGAGGCGCCCCGGGCGGTCGTGGTGGCGGCAGGCCCATCCGGGGCCGAGCTGAGCTGGGCGCCGGGGCCGGAGGCGACCGCCTACCGCGTGGTATGGCGCGAGACCACCGCCCCTTTCTGGGAGCATGGCCTCGCGGTTCCAGCGGGAGCGGTCCGTGCGGTCGTGCCCGGCGTCTCGGCGGCGACCACGATATTCGGCCTGCAGGCGGTCGATGGCTCCGATCACGCCAGCCCGGTCACCTTTGCGCTGCCGGCGGTTGCAAACTGAGGTCCGGTTCGCCCCTTTCAGGCATGGCTCATCAAACGTCCTGGATTGAACTCAAAGTGGCCGATGGCACGACCCTGCGCGCCTACACCGTCCGGCCGGCGGGACCCGGACCCTTTCCGGGCCTCATGGTCTTTCAGGAGGCCTTCGGGGTGAACGGGCATATCCGCGACGTCGCGGAGCGGTTCGCGGACGAGGGGTATGTCGCGATCGCACCGGAGCTTTTCCATCGCACGGCCCCGCCTGGCTTCGAGGGGGACTACCAGAACTTCGAAGGCGTGAAGCCGCACTACCTGGCGATCACGGCCGCTGGCCTCGAGGCCGACACGCGCGCCGCCTGGGACTGGCTGGCGGGGCGGGCCGAGGTGCGGCCGGGCGCCATTGCCTGCATCGGCTATTGCCTGGGCGGCCGGGTTTCCTTTCTCGCCAACACCGTCTGTCCCTTCAAGGCCGCAATCGCCTACTATGGCGGCGGGATCGGGCCGGAACTGCTGAAGCGGGCGCCGGACCTGCACGGGCCGATGCTCTTCTTCTGGGGCGGCTTGGATCTGCATATCCCGCCGGAACAGGTGGCGGCGGTGATCGAGAGCCTCCAGCAGGCGGGCAAGCCCTACATCAATGTGGCGATATCGTACGCGAACCACGCCTTCTTCTGCGACGATCGCGCCAACTACAACGAGCAGGCGGCCCGCGAGGCGTGGGCGCTGACGCTGGCCTTCCTGCGGGAAAAGCTGCGGGCCTGAGCGCCGACGGATGGAAACCGGCGACCTTTTCACCCTGGCGGCAGTCGAGGCCCCCGCCGTCCCCGCGCTCGTCTTCCAGCGCAGCACCCGGGCGCGCAACTACCGGCTCACGCTGCGGCGCGATGGCGCGGCTGTGGCGATCATCCCGCCCCGCGGCTCCCAGCGGGAGGCCGAGCAGTTTGTGCTCCGCCACCAGGAGTGGCTGGAGCGCGCCCGCGCCCGCCAGCGGAGCCGGCCGCGCGGCGCGGAGGTCTGGGTGCCAGGGACTTCCGTCCTCTGGCGGGGGGAGATGACCGAGATCCGCCTCGCGCCCTTTGTGGCGACGCCGGCCCGGCCCAAGACCGTCCTCAGCCTGGGCGCCGACGTCTTCAAATTGCCGCTGATCCAGGGCGACCTGCGGCCGGCGCTCGAGGGCCAGTTCACCCGGCGGGCGAAGATCGAACTGCCCGCCCGGGCCTGGGAACTCGCGGCGCAGACCCGCGCCGACCTCAAGCATGTCACGGTGCGCAACCAGCGTTCGCGCTGGGGCTCCTGCTCGGTCAACGGCACCGTCTCCCTCAACTGGCGGCTGATCCAGTCCCCTGAGTTCGTGCGGGACTACATCATCTACCACGAGCTGGCGCACCTCTGGGAGATGAACCACTCGCAGCGGTTCTGGTCGCGGGTGGAGGAGATCTGCCCGGACTGGCGCGAGGCCGAGCGCTGGATCAAGCGCAACGGCAGCCTCGTCGGCTTCTAGGGTCAGTGGAAGTCCACCAGCTCGACGTCGAAGACGAGCGTGGCCTTGGGCGGGATCGTCGGGGGGCGGCCCGCCTCGCCGTAGGCGAGCCAATAGGGGATGATCAGCGTGCGCTTCTCGCCCTTCTTCATCTGGAGCAGCGCCTCGTCCCAGCCCCGGATCACGTCGCCCATCCCGACCCGGAAGATAAGGACGCCCTTGGGGCGCTTTTCGGAGCTGTCGAAAACGGTCCCATCGAGCAGCTGGCCCCGGTAGCGGACGGCGACCTCGTCGGATTCGCGGGGCAGCCGGTCGCCGCTGCCATGGGCGCGCACGATGTAGCGGAGCCCGGAAGTGATCTGGTGGGCGGTGGGATAGAGGCGGTCGATCGTCAGCTCGTCGGTCGTGCTGAGCTCGGGCCGCTCCTGCGCCAGGGCGGCGCGCATCGAGGCATTGATCGGCTCCCCGGGGTTCTTGAGGGCGAGCAGGCCGGAGCGGACGACCAGCCCGAGGACCAGCAGCAGGGCACCCAGGACCACGAGATAGAACCAGGAACTCCGGAACATAGCCCTTCACCCTAGCACCGGCCGACCCTGAAACAAGTTTACTTCCCGGCCGGGGCCGTTTGTCGTGGCGGGCGATGCCGACCGTCGCCATGCCCGATGCCAGCGCGCCCGCCGTGGCGGTCCGCGGGCTCGTGAAGCACTACGGCGCGGTCCAGGCGCTGAAGGGGATCGATCTGACGGTGAAGTGCGGCGAGATCTTCGGCCTGCTCGGCCCCAACGGCGCCGGCAAGACGACGCTCTTTTCGATCCTGGCCACGCTCCGCACCCCCACGGCCGGGACGGCCTGCGTGTTCGGGCGCGATGTCACGATCGAGCGCGACGCCGTTCGGCGGTCGATGGGCATCGTCTTCCAGGAACCCGCGATCGAGCAGCGGCTGACCGGCCGTGACAACCTCTTGCTGATGGGCCTCTTCTATCAGCTGCCCGCGGCGAGGGCGCGGAAACGGGCGGCGGAACTGCTCGACCACCTGGGCCTGACCGAGGCCGCCGACCGGCCGGCCCGGACGTTGTCGGGCGGCCAGCGCCGGAAGCTGGAGCTCGCCCGCGCCCTGGTGACCGATCCCAGCATCCTCTTCCTCGACGAGGCGACCCTGGGGCTCGACGTGGACGCCCGCCGGGTGTTCTGGGGGGAGGTGCGCGCCATCGCCGCGGCCGGCCGAACGGTCTTTTTCACCACCCATTACATGGAGGAGGCGGAAATCGCCGACCGGATCGCACTCATCGATTCCGGCCAGATCGTGGCACTGGACACGCCGCGGGCCCTCAAGGCCCGGGTGGGCGGCGGCGTGATCCGACTGCAGACCGAGGGTGACGACCAGGCGCGGGCCTGGCTGATCGAGCGCGGACTGAAGCCGGAGGCGGGCGGCCCCGGCCTGATGCTGGTGCACGACGACCCGGCGGCCATCCTGCCCGACCTGCTCCGCCACCTCCCGGTCAAGGTGCTGCGCGCCGAGGTGCACGAGCCCAGCCTTGAGGACGTGTTCCTCAAACTGACGGGGCGCGGCCTCGAAATGGAGGGGGCCGCCGCGCCGGTCCGGGGTCCGGGGAGGGGCCGGCCATGATCCGCGGCATCTACGCCGTCGTGGTGCTGGACCTGAAGCGGGCCTGGCTCGACCGCGCCCGGCTGCTGACCGGCCTCGCGCAGCCGCTCCTCTATCTCTTTGTGCTCGGCGCCGGCATCGGCGGCAGTTCGCGCATGGGCGGCCCCGCCTACCAGCGCGGGATCTTTCCGGGCGTCATGGGCCTGTCGCTGCTGTTCACGGCCGTCTTCATGGCCATCTCGATCGTCTTCGACCGGCAGATCGGCTTTTTCAAGGCGGTCCTGGTGTCGCCGCTGCCGCGCGCGGCCATTGCCCTGGGCAAGATCACCTCGGGTGCGGCGCAGGCCTTCATCCAGGGGCTGATCCTCCTGCCGTTCGCGCCGCTGGTCGGCATCCACCTGGGCATCGTCAATACGGCGGAGATGCTGGCGGCCATGGTCCTGGCCTCCATGACCTTTTCCGCGATCGGGGTCGCCGTGGCTTCGCAGTTCACCTCGACCACGGTGTTTCCGATCGTGAGCAACACGATCATCCTGCCGATGTACTTCCTTTCCGGGGCGCTCTACCCCCTGGCGATGGCCCCGCATGTGATGCAGGTCGCGGCGCATTTCGACCCGGTGGCCTACGCGGTGGACCTGATGCGCGGGGCGCTCCTGGGCACCTATTTTTTCCCGCCGCTGCTGTCGTTCGCGGTCCTCGTGGGCCTCATCACCCTGCTCAGCTGGCTCGGGGTCCGCGTGTTCAGCCGCGGCGAGGATGACTCCGTCCTCGGCGCGACCGGTTTTCGCTGGCGGCGCTAGCCGCCGGCGCGGTCCGGGCTCCGCTCAGAGGAACGAGCAGATGTATTCGCAGAGGCCGGTCGCGACCGTGATCGTGAAGCCGCTGTTGGCCGGGACATCGAAGAAGGTGCCCCCGGCGTATTCCCGGACGGCCTTTTCGCCGTCCAGGGTGACGCAGCACACGCCGGCCACCACTTCCATCCGCTCCGCGGCGGCGGTCTTGAAGTGATAGGAGCCGGGCCGCACAAGACCGAGGGTCTTCTTGGCCG
>CAIWXW010000013.1 GCA_903916755.1 uncultured Opitutaceae bacterium
GGACCCGGGAGCCGATGGTGCACCTGACCGACCAGCGGCTCACGCCGCGCCGCCAGGCCCGGACGGAAGTGAAGGTCTACTCCAACTGCGCCGAGGTGGAGCTGCTGCTCGACGGCCGCTCGCTCGGCCGGGTCCAGCCGGACAAGCTCGGCATCGCGCGCTGGCCGGCGGTCACCCTGCAGGCCGGCGACAATCAGCTCGTGGCCATCGGCCGCGAGCAGGGCCGCGAGGTGCGCGACACGTGCGCATGGACGGTTGCCCCCGCGGTTCCGGCGCCGACCTCGGCGCCCTAGCGCCCCCCCGCCTGCAGGCGCAGGGCGATGGCTCGCTCCGCCTCCGCCGCGTCGCCCCGGCCGCTTTGCCGCAGGGCCGCCGCCAGCGCGAAGTGGCCGCCGGGGAACTGCGGCAGCCGGCGCACCACCTCGGTCAGGGGACCGAGGGCGGCCTCCGCCTGGCCGGTCTGGCTCAGGGCCAGGCCGAGATTGTAGAGGAATTCCGGATGACCGGGCTGGAGCCGGACGGCTGCCTGGTAGTGCGGCACGGCCTCGATGGGGTGCCCGAGGCGCACCAGGGCCACCCCGAGGTTATTCTCGTTCTCGGCCTCGGGCTGCAGCCGCAGGGCTTCCCTGAGCTCGCCCACCGCCTCCGGCAGCCGGTTGGTGCCGACCAGGATATTGACCAGGTTGTTATGCGCCATCCAGGCATTGGGATTCTCAGCGAGAATGGCGCGGTAGAGCGTCTCGCTGTCGCGGTACATCAGGCACTGCCGCCACGTGAGCGCGCCGAGCGAGCCCACCAGGACGCCCCCCAGCACCCAGGCGGCCGGCCGCGCCCACCCCCTTGCGACCGCGGCCAGGCCGGCGGCGGCGGCCGCGATCACGCCGATGATCGCCAGGTGCTGGTAGTGGTCGGCCACCAGCGAGTACTTCATGAAATAGACATCGGTGAACCCCATGACCGGCACCAGCATCACGACAAAGTAGGCCCAGGCGAAAGCCAGGGCCCGGGGCCGGACCCAAAGCCAGAGACCGGCGGAAACCGCGAGCACGGCCAGCCCCGGCAGCCACCAGACGAGGCGATGAGGATCGATCGGCCACTGCGGGTAGACAAAGATCAGCCGCGCCGGCCACAGGGCCTTGCCGAGATAGAACCAGACGACCGCGCCGGATCCGACCAAGCGCTCCTCGAAGCCCGCCGAGCGGACGACGCCCTTGGCGGCATGGGCCGCAAACCAGACGTTCACGGCGGCCAGTCCGGCCGCCACGAGGAAGAAGGGCAGCAGCCGGACGCCGTCGCCGCGCGTCGGGCGCCGCCGCCAGGCGATCAGCCCCAGGAGGACCAGCGGCAGCATGGCCGCGGAGCCCTTGCTGAGCATGGCGAGGACGAAGGCCGCGAGGCTGAGCCAGTAGGCCGGCTCGCGGGCGGCTCCCTTGCGGTCCTGCTCCCGCCACCAGCGCGTCCGGAGGAAACCCTCCACGGCGAGGAGGAAGAACAGCATCGCCATCAGGTTCTTGCGCTGCGCGATCCAGGCGACGGATTCCACGTTGACGGGGTGCACCGCGAAGAGCAGTGCCGCCAGCAGCGCGCCCGGCAGGCGGAGGTGTCGGAGGATGGACCAGAGCAGGCACGCCTCGGCGGCGTGCAGCAGGAGGTTGGTCAGGTGATAGCCGGCGGGATGGAGGCCCCACAGGCGCCACTCCAGCCAGAGGGTCGTGGAGGTGACCGGCCAGTAATCGGGCGGCTCGGTCGTGAGCCAGAAGCGCTGCAGCCCATCGGGCGCCTTGATCAGGCGATTGTCGGTCAGGAAGGTGTCGTCATCCCAGACGAATCCGTTCCGCAGGGTCGGCAGATAGGCAAGGACAGTGACCGCGAAGATCAGGGCCCACCCCCGGCGGACCGCGGCCCCGGTCACCACGGCGGGGCGGCGCACACGCGCCGGTAGAGCGCTTCATACTGGGGCACGATCGTGTCCGCGGAAAAATGGCCGGTCGCGCGGAGCCGGGCGGCCGCGCCCAACCGCGTCCGCCCTTACGGATCGCGCAGCAGCGACTCCAGCGCGCGGGCCAGGCTGTCGGCATCGCCGAAGGGGACCGCGATCCCCGTTGTCTCCGCCACCATCACCTCCGGAATGCCGCCCACGGCGGTGGCGACGCTGGGCACGCCCAGGAACATCGCCTCCAGCAGGCTCAGGCAGAAGCTCTCCGTTTCCGACGTGAAGAGGCCCAGGTCGGAGGCCTGGAAATAATCTTCGATGTTGGTCACGTCCGAGCGCACGATCACGCGCCCGGCGAGGCCCAGCCGGCGGACATCGGCGGCGTACGGGGTGAAGTCGCCACCCGCGAGGATCAGGAGCTTGAACGCGTCCGTCGGCCCGATCCGCGACGCCGCCTCCAGCAGGAGATCGATCCGCTTCAGCGGCCGGAGGTTGGACGCATGGACGATGAGCGCCTCGGGGCCGACGCCGAGCTCGCGCCGCACCTCCAGGCGGGTCCGCTGGGCGGGCCGCGGCGCGAAGAAATTGTGGATCACGTCGATGGGCCGGTCGACGGTGAGCAGCCGGCGCGTCTCGCCGGCCAGGAAGGCGGAGACCGTCGTCACCGCGTCGGACCGCATGAGCGCGTGGCGGATGGCCGGGCCGTAGCCGGGATCGCGCCCGAGGAGCGTGGTGTCGGTGCCGTGGAGGGTCGTGACGATCCGGGGGCCGCCGCCGGGCGGCAGCATGGCCCGGGCGAGAAGGGCGGCCGTCGCGTGCGGCACCGCATAGTGGACGTGGAGCACGTCCAGGGATGCCGCGCGGCTGACCTCCGCCATCTTGACCGACAGGGGCAGCGTGTAGTCCGGATACTTGAACAGCCCGTAGTCATTGATCACGACCGGATGAAAATGCAGCCGCGGCGCCGCGGCCGGCAGGCGCACGGGGCGCTCATAGCTGATGAAGTGGACCTCGTGCCCGCGCCGCGCCAGTTCCTCGCCGAGGGCGGACGCGAGAATGCCGCTGCCGCCGACCGAGGGATAACAGGTGATGCCGACCCGGAGGGAGCGCTCCATGGGAAGGACTAGA
>CAIWXW010000014.1 GCA_903916755.1 uncultured Opitutaceae bacterium
CCCTGGCCGCGTACGGGCTCAATCTCGACGACATGCGGACGACGGTGAACAACAACAACGTCAACACCGCCAAGGGCAATTTCGACGGACCGTCGCGGGCCTTCACCATCAACGCCAACGACCAGCTCAAGAGCCCGGCCGACTACAAAAACCTGATCATCGCCTACCGCAACGGCGCCCCAGTGCGGCTGTTGGACGTGGCCACGGTTGAGGACGCGCCGGAGAATTCCAAGCTGGCGGCGTGGTACAACATCACCCCGGCGATCATCCTGAACATCCAGCGCCAGCCCGGGGCGAACGTGATCAACGTGGTGGAGAGCGTGCGGGAGCTGCTCCCCTCGCTGCAGGCGTCGCTGCCCGGGTCGGTGGCGGTGAGCGTCCTGACGGACCGGACGGACACGATCCGGGCCTCGGTCGACGACGTGGAATTCGAGCTCACGCTGGCCGTCATCCTGGTGGTGATGGTGATCTTCGTCTTCCTGCGCAACCTGCCCGCGACGATCATCCCCAGCCTCTCCGTCCCGCTTTCCCTGGTCGGCACCTTCGCGGTGATGTACGCCCTCGGGTTCAGCCTGAACAATCTCTCGCTGATGTCGCTGACGATCGCGGCCGGCTTCGTGGTCGATGACGCCATCGTCATGATCGAGAACATCGCCCGCTACGTGGAGATGGGCGACTCGCCGATGGAGGCGGCCCTGAAGGGCTCCGAGCAGATCGGCTTCACGATTATTTCGCTCACGATCTCCCTGATCGCCGTCCTGATCCCGCTGCTCTTCATGGGCGACGTGGTCGGGCGCCTCTTCCGCGAGTTCGCCATCACGCTGGCCGTCACCATCCTGATCTCGGCCGTCGTCTCGCTCACCCTGGTGCCGATGATGTGCGCCAAGCTGGTCCGCCACCGGCCGGAGGCCGATGAGCCGGCCTGGAGCCGGGCGGTGGGCCGGTGGTTCGACGACTTGGTCGCCGGCTACGGCCGGGTGCTGGAATGGGTGCTGGACCACCAGACCCTGACCCTGGGCGTGGCGGTCGGCACCCTGGCCTTCACGGCCCTCCTCTACGTGGTGATCCCGAAGGGCTTCTTCCCCGTGCAGGATACCGGCCTGATCCAGGTGATCACCGAGGCGCCGCAGTCCACCTCCTACCGCGCGATGGCGAAACTGCAGGAGGAGATGGCGGCCGCGATCCTGAAGGATCCCGACGTCGCGAGCCTTTCCTCCTTTATCGGCATCGACGGCAGCAACGTCACGCTGAACAGCGGGAGGATGCTCGTTAACCTCAAGCCCCACAGCCAGCGGCGCCTGAGCGCCGCCCAGATCATCGGCCGGCTCCAGGGCGAAACTGGCGGCGTGGTCGGGATGACGGCGTACATGCAGCCAATCCAGGATCTCTCGATTGACGACCGGGTCAGCCGCACCCAGTTCCAGTTCGTGGTCGAGAGCGCGGATGCGAATGCCCTTTCCGAGTGGATTCCCAAGCTGATGGACCGCCTCGACCAGCTCCCGCAGCTGACGGATGTGGCGACGGACCTGGCGCAACGGGGTCTGTCGGCCTACCTCGTGGTCGACCGCGACACGGCGGCGCGCTTCGGCATCACCGCGGCCACGATCGACAATGCGCTCTACGACGCATTCGGCCAGCGGAACATCTCGACCATCTACACGCAGGCGAACCAGTACCGCGTGATCCTCGAGGCGAATCCCGCCATGCAGCGCTCGCCCGAATCGCTCTACCAGATCTACGTGCCCTCGGCCGGCGGCGGCCAGGTGCCGCTTTCCGCGATCGCGCGGGTGGAACAGCGGGCCTCCCCGCTGCTGATCAACCACATGGGGCAGTTCCCGGCCAACACGATCTCCTTCAACATCCCGGCCGGCGGCTCGCTCGGCAAGGCGGTCGACGCGATCCGGCAGGCCGAGAAGGACATCGGCGTGCCCCCGAGCATCATCACCAGCTTCCAGGGCGCGGCCTCGGCCTTCGAGGCCTCCCTGAACAACGAGCTCTTCCTCATTTTGGCCGCGGTGGTGTTCATGTACATCATCCTCGGGGTGCTGTACGAGAGCTTCATCCACCCGATCACGATCCTGTCGACGCTGCCCTCGGCCGGCGTCGGCGCGCTCCTGGCCCTCATGCTGGTGGGCAGCGATCTCGGCGTCATCGGCATCATCGGCATCATCCTGCTGATCGGCATCGTGAAGAAGAACGCGATCATGATGATCGACTTCGCGCTCGATGCGGAGCGCAACGAGGGGCTGCCGCCGCGCGAGGCGATCTACCAGGCCTGCCTGCTGCGGTTTCGTCCCATCCTGATGACGACGATGGCGGCGCTGCTGGGCGCCGTCCCGCTCATGGTCGGCACCGGCACCGGCTCGGAGCTCCGCCATCCTCTCGGCGTGACGATCGTGGGCGGCCTGATCGTCAGCCAGGTCCTGACCCTGTTCACCACCCCCGTCATCTATCTGGCGTTTGTGGGCCTGGCGGCGCGGCTGCGCGCGCGCGGACCGCAGCCGGCGGGCGCCCCGGAGGCCGTGCGGTGAACATCTCGGAACCGTTCGTCCGCCGGCCGGTGGCGACGACCCTGATCATGGTGGGCATTGCCCTGGCGGGGCTGGCCGGCTATTTCCAGCTGGCGGTGTCACCGTTGCCGCAGATGGACATTCCGACCATCACGGTCTCGGCCTCGATGGCCGGGGCCAGCCCGGAGACCATGGCCAGCACCGTCGCCACGACGCTGGAGCGCCACCTGGGGGCGATCGCCGACGTCACCGAGATGACCTCGCAGAGCTCCGTCGGCAGCTCCCAGATCGTCCTGCAGTTCGGGCTGAACCGGGACATCGACGGCGCGGCGCGCGACGTGCAGGCGGCGATCAACGCGTCCCGGGCCGACTTGCCGCCGGGCCTGCGGAGCAATCCGACCTATCGGAAGGTGAATCCGGCGGACGCTCCCATCCTCATCCTGACCCTCACGTCCAAGACCCTGAGCCAGGGCCAGCTTTACGATGCGGCCAGCACCATCCTGGCGCAGAAGCTTTCGCAGGTGACCGGCGTGGGCGATGTCGGGGTCAACGGCAGCTCGCTGCCCGCCGTGCGGGTGGAGCTGAACCCGACGACGCTCTTCAAGTATGGGGTGGGGATGGAGGACGTGCGCGCGGCGCTCGCCGCCGCCAATGCCAACAGCCCGAAGGGGGCGATCGAGAACGACAGCCAGCACTGGCAGATCTACAGCAACGATCAGGCGCACCACGCGGCCGACTACCGGAACCTCATTGTCGCCTACCGCAACGGCGCCGCCATCCGGCTGGCGGATGTCGCGAACGTGCAGGACTCCGTCGAGGACCTGCGGAACATGGGCATTGCCAAGGACCGCCCGGCCGTGCTCGTGCAGATTTCCCGCCAGCCGGGCGCCAACATCATCGAAACGGTGGACCGCGTGCGGGCCCTGCTGCCGGCGCTGCAGGCGTCGATTCCCGGCGCGGTCGAGCTCGACGTCACGATGGATCGCAGCGTGACGATCCGGGCCTCCCTCCGCGACGTGGAGCGGACCCTCGCGATCGCCGTCATCCTGGTCGTCCTGGTGGTCTATGTCTTCCTGCGCGACATCCGCGCCACCCTGATCCCCAGCGTGGCGGTGCCGATCTCGCTGATCGGCACGTTCGGGGTCATGTACCTCCTGGGCTACAGCCTCAACAATCTCACGCTCATGGCGCTGACCATCGCGACCGGCTTCGTCGTCGACGACGCCATCGTGGTGATGGAGAACATCGTCCGCCACATGGAGGCGGGCATGCCGCGCTTCGAGGCCGCCCTGCAGGGCGTGCGCGAGGTGGGCTTCACCGTCCTGGCCATGAGCTTCTCGCTGATCGCGGTGTTCATCCCCATCCTGCTCTACCCCGGGCAGGTCGGCCGGCTGTTCCGCGAGTTCACCGTCACGCTGTCCGTCGCGATCATGATCTCGATGGTCGTCTCGCTGACGGCGACCCCGATGATGTGCTCGCGCTTCCTGGGCCACCACCAGGCGAATAGGCAGAGCCGTGGCTTCCACCGGATATCGCAGAATTTCTTCGACGACCTCCTGGCGACCTATGACTCCTCGCTGCAGTGGGCGCTCCGGCACGGCCGGATCATGATGCTGATCCTGATGGGGACGATCGCCCTGAACGTGGTTCTCTTCGCCAAGATTCCCAAGGGATTCTTCCCGGAGCAGGACACCGGCTTCATGCAGGGCGGCGTTCAGGCCGACCAGAGCAGCTCGTTCCAGCGCACTTCGGGCAAGCTGAGGCAGATGATCGACATCATCCAGGCCGATCCGGCGGTTGAAATTGCGGTCGGCACGATGGGCGGCGGTGGCGGCGGCGGCGGTGGCGGCGGCCGCGGCGGCGGCGGCGGCAGCAACACCGGACGGCTCTTCGTCACGCTCAAGCCCCTCGAGGTGCGCAAGGAGTCTTCGGAGGACGTGATCACGCGGCTGCGCCCGAAGCTGGCCCACGTGGCCGGGGCTTCGCTCTATCTGGGACCGGTGCAGGACATTCCCTCGGGCGGCCGCCAGAGCAACTCCCTCTACCAGTACACCCTCGAAGCCGACAACCTGGAGGACCTGAAGGTTTGGACCCCCAAGCTGCTGGAGGCCCTCAAGACCGAGCCGGTCCTCGAAGACCTCAACACCGACCAGCAGAATTCCGGGCTCGAAACCGACCTGGTCATCGACCGGCCCACCGCCTCGCGGCTCGGCCTGACGGCGAGCCAGATCGACAACGCCCTCTACGACGCGTTCGGCCAGCGGCAGGTCTCCACCATCTACGAGTCGCTGAACCAGTACCATGTGATCATGGTGGTGGCGCCCCGCTACTGGCAGGATCCGGTCAGCCTGAACGACGTCTACATCAGCACCTCCGCCGCCAGCATCAGCGGAACCCAGGCCACGGGAGCGGTGGCGGGCACGGTCGGGTCGAGCTCCAGCTCCAGCTCGTCGATCGCCTCCGATTCCGCCCGCAACGCCGCGATGAACAGCATCGCCGCCACCGGCCACGGCTCGGCCTCGACCGGCCAGGCCGTGAGCACGAGCCGGGAGAAGATGGTGCCGCTGGCCTCGTTCGCCCACTACCAGATGGGCACGACCCCGCTGGCCGTGAATCACCAGGGCCAGTTCGCGGCGGCGACCATCTCCTTCAACCTGGCCGAGAACCATTCGCTGAGCGAGGCGGTCGAGGCCATCAGCCGCCAGAGCGAACTGATCCACATCCCGAGCTCGGTGCACGGCAGCTTCGAGGGCACGGCCCGGAATTACCAGCAGTCGGTCGGCAACGAGCCGATCCTGATCCTCGCGGCCATCGTCGCCATCTACCTGGTCCTCGGGGTGCTCTATGAGAGCTACGCCCACCCGATCACGATCCTCTCGACCCTCCCTTCGGCGGGGGTCGGCGCCGTCCTGGCCCTCATGCTTTTCAAGACCGAGTTCAGCCTGATCGCCCTGATCGGCGTCATCCTCCTGATCGGCATCGTGAAGAAGAACGCGATCATGATGATCGACTTCGCGATCGAGGCGGAGCGCAACGACGGTCTGAGCCCGCGGGACGCGATCTACAAGGCGAGCCTGCTGCGCTTCCGCCCCATCATGATGACGACCCTGGCGGCGATGCTGGGCGCGGTGCCGCTGGCGATCGGCCACGGCAACGGTGCGGAACTCCGGCAGCCGCTCGGCATTTCGATCGTGGGCGGCCTGATCGTGAGCCAGCTGCTCACGCTCTACACGACGCCCGTCGTATACCTTTACATCGACCGGCTCCGTGGCTGGTGCCATCGGCAGAGCGCCCGGTGGGGCGGCTCGCATCCCGCGTCCAAGCCCGTCCGAGCCTAGATCTGACTTTTCCGGCAAACACTATGGCATCGATTCCTACGATTTTCCGGCCTGCGGCCGCCCGCCGACGTGGCGGCCTTTGGCTGGCTTGCGCCGCGACCGTTCTGGCGGCGGGTTGCGCGGTCGGCCCGAACTATAAACGCCCGGCGGCCCCCGTGCCGGCCGCCTACAAGGAGGCTCCGGGCTGGAAGCAGGCGACGCCCAACGATGCGGCCGATCGCGGCGCCTGGTGGACCGTGCTGGGCGATCCGTTCCTCGCGCAGCTGGAGGAGCAGGTGGCGGTCTCGAACCAGTCGCTGCTGGCCGCCGAAGCAAACTACCAGGCCGCCCGGCAGATTGCCCGCGCCGATCGCGCCACCTTTTTCCCCACCCTCTCGGCCGTCGGCTCGGCCAACAAGTCGAAGTCCCCGTCGTTCTCCTCCGCCACGCCGAGCGCGCGGGGCAACACCACGTTCTCCGCCTCGCTGCAGGCCGCCTGGGAGCCCGACCTCTGGGGCCGGGTGCGCCGCCAGACGGAGGCCGACGTGGCCAGCGCCGAGGCGGTGGCGGCGGAAGTCGCCTCGGCCCGCCTCTCGCTCCAGTCGACGATGGCCCAGGACTACATCATCCTGCGGATCCTGGACGCACGGGCGCAGCTCCTCGACAACTCGCTCGCCGAATACCAGCACGCGCTGACGATCACCAAGAACAAGTACACGGTCGGCGTTGCGGCGCGCAGCGACGTGATCCTGGCGCAGACGCAGCTCGACTCGACCCGCGCCCAGCGGATCGATGTCGGCGTGCAGCGGGCCCAGCTCGAGCACGCGATCGCCGTCCTGATCGGCAAGCCGCCGGGCGACTTCGCGATCGCGCCGCAGGCGGAATTCACGCTCCGGCTGACGGAGGCGCCGCCGGATCTGCCCTCGCGCCTCCTCGAGCGCCGGCCCGACGTGGCCCAGGCCGAACGCGACATGGCCGCGGCCAATGCGCGGATCGGCGTCCAGACGGCCGCCTATTACCCGGATCTCTCGCTTTCCGCCCAGGGCGGCTACCAGGGTTTCCCGCTGCACCGCCTCTTCACGGACCCCACCGAATTCTGGTCGCTGGGTTCGCAGCTGACGGAGACCCTCTTCAACGGTGGCCAGCGCCGCGCCCTGGTCCTCGAGGCCCGGGCCAATTTCGAGGTGAGCGTCGCCGACTACCGGCAGACCGTCCTGACCGCCTTCGAGCAGGTCGAGGATGGCCTTTCCGGCCTTACCATTCTGGCGCAGGAGGCCGAGGTGGAGAAGGCGGCGGTGGGCGAGGCCACGCAGGCGGCCCAGATCGCGCTCAACGAGTACAATGCCGGGACCGTAGACTACACCACGGTCGTGACCGCGCAGGTTACCGAGCTGAGCAACCGCGAGACGGAGTTGAACATCCTCCAGGCGCGGCTCACCTCGAGTGTGACCCTGATGACCGCCCTGGGCGGCGGCTGGACCGCGGGCGACCTGCCGAATTCCCGCGCGGTCCTGCACTGACCGGCCGCGGGCCGACGGCGGACCTTACCTGGCGGCGGGCCGGCTGGCCGCGGCGTGAAGGAGGGTGGCGAGATTCTCGGTGCGGACACCGGTGGCGCCGAGGCTGGCATCCAGCAGGGGGACGATCGCGGCCAGGTCGCCGGTGAAGGCGTGTCCCGCCCCGTACAGCGCGGGCGCGGGCGCGCCGGCCGACAATTGCTCGAGGTCGGATTTCAGGGGCGCCTCCGCGTGCGGCCGCAGGACCAGATAGTAGCTATAGTCGATCACGCTCCGGCTCGGCACGTCGAACAGCTGGAGCGCCGGTAGGAGCGCAATGCCCTGGTCCCCGGGGGTTTCCGCGCCCCAGCCCATCGAATTGAAGACGCTGCGGCCGCTCACGCCGGCCAACTCGGGGTCGGAGGCGAGGTTGAGCTCCTTCGTGCCATAGACCACGCCGACGACGGGTTGGGTGAGCCAGGCGGAGGTCTGGTACATCACCGCGTATCCGAAGGAATCGGCCGCCGGCAGGTACTGATAGTAGGGAATATCCTCGTTGGCCTGGTACCACCAGTCGGGCTGGCCGCCGGCGTCGAGGCTGAGCGCATAGGCGTTGAAGGCGCCGGCGCCGACCTTGAAGGGATTCCACTGCTCGAAATAGACGTCGTAGGCGTGCCCGCCGTCGGCTGGACCCGCGATGTCGGCCGTCCGGATGACCCGCCGCACCTTGAGCACGCCGTTGGGCAGAAGCTCGTAGCGGGTCAGCGCGGCATAGCGCGCCTGCATCGCGCCGTTCAGGGAACGATCCCACTGGTCCTGCGGCACCGCATAGATGTCGATCACTCCGGGGCCGGCGTTGACCGCCACGATCGGCGAGAAGGTGCCGTCGCCGCTGCCGGCCAGATCCTCGTTGAAGGGTTCGCTGCCCGAGGGCGTCGCGACGGCATAGCTGTCCGACCACAGCGTCCACTGGATCACCCGGTCGGTGTCGTTGTCGCCATAGGGGTTGGCCAGCAGGTCAGCGCCGGCCGCGGGGCGGTAGTCGAGTTCGGCAATGGCGCCGCCAGCGCCCAGTCGCAGGTCGAAGAGCGGGGCGCCATCCTGGGCCGCGGTCAACCAGAGGTCACCACCGCTGCTTCGCGTCGACCAGGTCCACGCCGCCGACAACGGTCCGGCCAGGAGGCACAGCAAAAGGCCACCCAGCGCCGCATTGAGGGGAGCGGGAAGGTTAAGCCCGGATCGGGCAGGGGGTTGTGAGACGGGACGCAACCCCCATGGCCTAGTGGGCCCGGGTATCCGGGGCAAGGCTGCGCGGCCGGCCCGGAGCGCCGTCCCGGCTTTCGCGACGAAAGCCACGGGCATCCTAGGGTTCGACGGAGACCTCGAGACCCTCGGAGGCGAGGTCGACCATGGTCAGGGCATCCCAGTTCGCCAGCCGGAAGCAGCCATGTGACTCGGTGCGGCCCACTTTCTCCGGGGCGGGCGTGCCGTGGATGCCGTAGCCCGTGCGGTCCAGGCCGATCCAAGCCAGTCCCACGGGATTTTTCGGCCCAGGGGGCAGGATGAGCTTCCGGCCGAGCTGGCGCGCCTCGGGCGACTCTGGAAAAACGGCCGGGTCGAAGGTGTAGCTCGGATTCGGGATGATCACGACCACGTGCAGCAGACCCACCGGGCGCTTGTCCACATGCTGGGCGATGCTCACCGGGAAATGCGCCACCCGGCGCCCCTCCGCGTCGAAACCCTCGAGGATCCGGGCCGACAGCAGGATCCGCATCCGTGCGACTTCCTTGCGGGTGACCTCGGGAGCGACGGATGGGCCCAGCACCACCTGGCCGGGCAGCACCCGGGTCCAGTCGATTCCGGGATTGAGCCGCCGGATCAGGGACTCACTCGCATGGGTGCGTTCCGCGACCAGCTGCAGCGCGTTCTCGTAGTCGAGGGCGGTCTGCTCGGACTTGCCCAGCCAGGTTGGGCTCAGCGGCTGGATATGGGCCAGGTCGGACGTGGTCAGGGTCAGGGGCGCCAGCGGGGCCGTCTTGAGCTCGAGGTGCCCGCGGGTCTCCGCATCGAGGGTCCCGGTGATGGGGAGGTCGATGCTGTCCTGATAGGCCCGGAGGGCCGCGGTCGACTGGGGGCCGCCCACGCCATCGATCGCGCCGCTGGAGAAGTCGTGCCGGGCCAGCACGATCTGCGCCTCGAGCCAGTTCCGGGCGGGGCGGGGATATTCCGGGGCGGGGGCATCCGCCGGGGCGGGCGCGGTGGCCGGCGTGTCATCATCGTCGGCCGCGCCGCTGGCCACGGCCGCTGCGAACAGCAGCGACAGGCCTAGTGCCTGGCACAGGCGGCGGGGGGCGCACACGGGCATGCGGCAGTATTTCCCCTCCGGGGCCCGGGGGCAAGTGCGGGTCGGGCCCGCCGGGCGAGGCCTTGGCCGGGGAAGAGTTATCCGCCGTCAGGATTGCCCCCGGCCGGCGGAGGCGTAGGCTGGAGGGTTCATGGCCCTTCTCAGTCTTCTCGATATCAGCCTCAGCTTCGGTGGTCCCTTCATCCTGGAGAAGGTCAACCTCCAGGTGGACCCGGGCGACCGCGTCTGCCTGGTCGGACGCAATGGCTCGGGCAAATCCACCCTGATGAAGGTGATCACCGGCGAAATGAAGCCGGACACGGGCGATATTTTCCGGCCGGCGGGCGCGGTCTACACCTGCCTCACCCAGGAAGTGCCGAAGGATGTCGCCGGCTCGGTCCGCGACGTCGTGGCCTCGGGCCTGCGGGTGGCCGGCCCCCACGACGAGGACTGGGAGCGCGACCTCTTGGTCGACGACCTGATCGAGCGGCTGCAGCTCGATCCCGAGGCGGAATTCGCCACCCTGTCGGGCGGGCTCAAGCGCCGGACCCTGTTGGGCCGGGCCCTCGCCGGCAAGCCCGACCTCCTGCTCCTCGACGAGCCGACCAACCATCTCGACCTCGAGTCAATCCTCTGGCTCGAGGATTTCCTGCTCAACGCCAAGCTGACGCTGTTCTTCGTCACGCATGACCGCGCCTTCCTGCGCAAGCTGGCCACCCGGATCATCGAGCTCGACCGCGGCCGGCTGGCGGGCTGGGCCTGCGACTACGACACCTACCTGGTGCGCAAGCAGGAGGTGGTTGAGGCGGAGGAGCGCCAGCAGGCGCTGTTCGACAAGAAGCTGGCCCAGGAGGAGGTCTGGATCCGCCGCGGCGTCCGCGCCCAGCGGTCCCGGGCGCAGAGCCGGATCAACCAGCTGATGCAGATGCGCGCCGAGCGCAGCGCCCGCCGCGAGCGCACGGGCAACGTCACGCTGAAGCTGGGCGAGGCGGAGCGGTCGGGCGTGAAGGTGATCGAAACCGAGAAGGTCTCCTTCGCCTGGGGCGACGGCCGGCTGCTGGTGAAGGACTTTTCGACCGTCATCACCCGCGGCGACAAGATCGGCCTGATCGGCCCCAACGGCTCGGGCAAGACCACCCTGATCAAGCTGATGCTGGGCGAGATCCCCCCCACCGGCGGCGAGGTCAAGCACGGGACAAACCTGGAGGTCATCTACTTCGACCAGCACCGGGCCCAGATCGATGACGACAAGACGGTGGCCGACAATATTGCCAACGGGAATTCGACGGTGACGATCGACGGGCGGTCGCGCCACGTCATCAGCTACCTCCAGGATTTCCTCTTCACCGCGGACCGGGCGCGCACGCCGGCCCGCGTCCTCTCCGGCGGCGAGCGCAACCGCCTGCTGCTGGCGCGGCTCTTCACCAAGCCCTGCAACGTCCTCGTCATGGACGAGCCGACCAACGATCTCGACGCGGAGACGCTGGAATTGCTGGAGGATCTGCTGGTCGAATTCCAGGGCACCCTGCTGCTGGTGAGCCACGACCGTGAAT
This sequence comes from uncultured Opitutaceae bacterium, assembly GCA_903916755.1. GTDB lineage: Bacteria > Verrucomicrobiota > Verrucomicrobiia > Opitutales > Opitutaceae > Palsa-1447. The sequence continues at coordinate 11,221 of CAIWXW010000014.1, forward strand.
TCCTGGACAATGTCGTCACCAGCACGCTGGTCCTCGAGGGCGAGGGCCGGATCGGCGACTACATCGGTGGCTATTCCGACTGGATCAAGCGCAACGCGGCGGCGAAGAGCGCCGTGACTCGCAGCGAGAAGACCGCCGCGCCGCGCCCGCTGGCGGCCGTGCCCTCGGCCCCCGCCCGCCGGCGGAAGCCGCTGACCGCGAAGGAGACCAAGGAACTGGCCGCCTTGCCCGCGCGGATCGAGATCCTGGAAAAGGAGCAGGCCGAACTCGCCATCCGCCTCGGCGACCCCGCCTTTTACAAGCGCGAGCCGGCGGCCTTCGTCAAGGCCAAGAGCCAGCTCGAGGAGCTGGAGCGGGCCCACGCGGTCGCCTTTGCGCGCTGGGAGGAATTGGAGGCTGGCCGCGACCCGGCTGGCTAAGCCACGCCCCCTCCGGGGGGCTCAGGACCGGCGGAAGCGCTGGGACCGATAGATCGTGGAACGTCCGCTGGAGGCGTACGCGACGAAGCACGCGATCGCATAGTAGACGATGTAAGGGGAGCCGAAGAGCTCGATGCCCATCACCGTGCAGGCGAGGGGCGTGTTGGCGGCCCCGGCGAAGACGGCGATGAACCCGAGGCCGGCAAAGAGGTCGATCGGGACGCCGGCGAGGACGGCTAGGGCGTGTCCGAGCGTGGCGCCGATGAAGAAAAGGGGGGTCACCTCGCCGCCCTTGAAACCCGAGCCGACGGTCACCGCCGTGAAAAGCAGCTTCCAGCCCCAGCTGAAGTAACCCGCCCCGCCCGGGGTGAAGGCGGACAGGATCGAGACGCCATGGGGATCAGGCGATGTCACGCCGAGCCCGAGAAAATCACGCGTGCCGAGGGCCCAGGTCAGCAGGATCACCGCGGCGGCGCCGAGCACGGGACGCAGCGGCGGATAGGGCGCCAGCCTGGCTCCGGCGGCCTGGAGGGCGTGGGTCAGCTCGGCGAAGGCCTTCGCCACGAGGCCGAACACGACGCCCGCGCCGACGGCCGCCGCCAGCCAGCGGAGGTGGAGGGCGGCGAAGCGCCCGGTCGGGTCCGCGAAGGCGATATGATAGATCGTGTGATGGACGCCCCAGGCGCCGCAGGCGGCATCCCCGACGAAGGCCGCGACCAGCACGGGAACCAGGGTTTCGTACTGGAGCCGGCCGACGACGACCACCTCGAGGGCAAAGATCGCGCCCGCCAGCGGTGTCCCGAAAACGGAGCCGAAACCGGCGGCCACGCCGGCGAGCAGCAGCACCCGGCGATCCTCCGGCTTGAGGTGAAACCAGTGGCTATAGCCGGCGGCGAGGCTGCCGCCCATCTGCACCGCAGTGCCCTCGCGCCCGGCGGAGCCACCGAAGAGATGGGTGACGATCGTGCCGAGCAGCACCAGCGGCGCCATCCGGGTGGGCACGCCGCCCCCGGGCTGGTGGATTTCCTCCAGGATGAGATTGTGGCCGCGCTCCGCGTTCTTGCCGTACGCATGGTAGAGCAAGGCCACGGCCATGCCGCCTGCCGGCAGGAGATAGAGCAGCCAGGGATGCGACCAGCGCAGGTGGGTCACGGCGTCCAGCGACCACAGCAGGAACGCGCTCGCCGATCCGGACAGCAGGGCGGCCGGAATGACGAGCAGCGCCCAGCGGACCTGCCGGCCGGCCTGCGCGCCCGCGCTGCGGTGGCGGAAGAATTGCCCGAGGCCGGCCGAGACCGGAGACGGGGACGACTTGGGCGCGGATTTATCCGCACTCATGGCAGGACCTTTGGTGGATGTGAGGACATGACAACTCCTGGGTTGTAGGAGTCATCGGCCCCGGGATGAGGCGGTTCACCCGCGAGGCGGGTCGGCAGAATCCATTGCCGAAACCGAGGCTGTTTCAGGCGGCCCCGCCTGCAAGTCAAAATGCGGCGCCCGGGCTAGCCGGACTTTCCCGGTGCCGGATGGGTCTTCAGCCATTCCGCATAGTTGCTGCGGGGCATCTGAAAGAAGGCGTCCCGGGTCCTGATGTACGAGCCCTTGCCGTTCATCCGGCCGATGGCGTGGATCGCCTCGGCTTTCACATAGGGCCCGGCCGGATCAATGAATTCATCGTGCACGTGGATGGCGACGACCTGGCCGAGGACGATCCGGGACCGGCCGATCTCGATCGTGGAGAACTCGCGGCACTCCAGGCTGGCGGGGGCCCGCTTGATTCGCGGCACCTTCACCACGAGGGAGGGGGCGGTCTCGAGCTGGGCGAGCTCCAGCTCGTTCACCCCCGGCGGAAAGTCGATCGCGCACAGGTTCATGGCCTCGGCCAGCTCTTCGCTCACCACATTGACCACGAACTCGCGGGTCTGGCGGATGTTCTGGGCGGTGTCCTTGCCGACGATGCCGGGCCCCGGGCGGTTCGCCACCCCGATGGCCAGGATCGGCGGCTCCGTGCAGACGTAGTTGAAGGCGCTGAAGGGCGCGGCGTTCAGCGTCCCCTCCAGGTCATGGCTCGTGATCCAGGCGATGGGGCGCGGGGCCACGACGCCGATCAGGAGGTTGTAGATGTCGTTCTGGGCGGTCTGGGCGATTTCGAAATGCATGGGGCGGAAGCTAAGGCGCGTGTCCGGCTCCGGCAATCCCGTGAGGGGGTATTTCTCCCGGGCGGCGGCGCGCCCGGCCGGCGGAATTTGCGCGCCTTTTCAGGCCCCGGCACGACAGGCTGTGCGCATGAAAACCCCCGCCGGCTCCTCGTCCCTCACGCGTCGCCATTTTATCGGCCGGGTCGCGGGGGCCGCGGCGGCGGCCTCGCTGGCCCGGCCGCTCCGCGCCCAGGCGCCGGCGCCCGCCCGAAGACCCAACGTCCTCTTCTTCATGGCGGACGACATGCGCGTCGAGCTTGGCTGCTACCAGAGCATGTTTGGCGCGATCACCCCGAACCTCGATGCTCTCGGCGCGGCCGGAGTCCGCTTCGACCGGAACTACTGCCAGTATCCCCTCTGCAATCCCTCGCGCTCCTCCCTCCTGACGAACCGGCATCCGACCACCACCATGGTTCTGGGCAACCGCACGGACTTCCGGCCCGCGCATCCGGACTGGGTCAGCCTGCCCCAGCTGTTCAGGGAGAACGGCTACAAGTCGATGCGCTCGGGCAAGATCTTCCATGACCTTTACGACGACCCCAAGGCCTGGACCGTCGGGGGCGGCGTGCCCCTGCGCCCAGGTGGCGCCGGCGGCAAGGCCATGGTCATCCCGCGGCCCGACCCGGCCAGCATGCAGCCGAAGGCCTCGGACCAGCTTCACGTGGTCGACAATGCCCATCAGCACGATCCGGATTACGCCGCGGCGGACTATGCCACGCAATACGTGCTGCCCGCCCTGGCGGGGGACAACGCTCGGGCCGCCGAGTCCGACCGATTGATCGTGCTGGAGGGGAATGGCGAGGGCCATCCCGACTACCACACCGCGGACCTGGCCATCCAGCATCTCCGCGAGCACAAGGAGGGGGATCAGCCCTTCTTCATCGGCTGTGGGTTCGTGAAGCCGCACAGCCCGCCCTGCGCCACGCGGCGCTTCCTCGACCTCTACGATCCGGCCAAGATCCAGCTCACCCCCGACTTCGCCGCGTGGCCCACCGTGCCCGCGGGCTTTCCCAGCGCCGCCATCCGCCGGCACAATGCCGACCTCTTCATCGGCCGGGGCGCCAGCGAGGACGAGGCGAAGCGGACGATCCAGACCTACCTGGCCTCGATCAGCTTCTCGGACTGGAATCTGGGCCGCGTGGTTGCCGAGCTCGACCGCCTGGGGCTGCGCGATAACACCATCATCGTCTTCGCCGTCGACCACGGCTACCAGCTCGGGGAAAAGGGCAAGTGGTCCAAGGCCGGTTCGCTTTTCGAGATGGGCACGCGCGTCCCGCTCATGATCGCCGCCCCGGGGATGGCCGGCAACGGCCGGAGCTGCTATCAGCCGGTGCAGTCCATCGATCTCTATTCCACCCTGGCCGAACTCTGCGGCCTGCCGCTGCCGGCGGGCGGCGAGGGCACGAGCCTGCTGCCGCTGCTGCGCGACCCGGAGGCTCCCTGGGGCCAGCCGGCCTACAGCGTCTGGAGCGAGGACGGCAGGACGCTCCACGGTGTCGCCGTCCGCACGGAGAAGTGGCGCTTTGTCGATTACGGGCCGGCGGGCTCGTGGGGCGCCATGCTCTTCGATGTCCACGCCGATCCGCTGGAGATGACGAATCTGGCCAACGATCCCGCGCACGCCGGCGTCCGAGCCGAACTGTCGGCGCTCACCCGGGCCTATGCCGCGCGGCTCGGCCGCCCCGTGGCCGAATCCGGCTAGACGTCACGCGCGCAGCGGAAGCCGGTGTTGCCCGTCGAACTGTCGGGCGTGTTCGCGGTGCGCGCGCCCACGCGGTAGCGGTTGCAGTAGGAAGCGTGGCAGAGGTAGCTGCCGCCGCGGATGACCTTGCGGTCGCCGCCCGGCGGCCCGAGGGGATCCACCCGCGGTCCCGTGGCGTGGAAGTCCGGGCTGAACCAGTCCTGGCACCATTCCCAGACGTTGCCGGCCACATTGTAGAGACCGTAGCCGTTCGGCTTGAAGGTCCTCGCCGGGGCGGTGCCGGCGTAGCCGTCCTCCGCGGTGTCCTGGAGCGGGAACACGCCCTGCCAGATGTTGCACCGATGCCTTCCCTCCGGGGTGAGCTCGTCGCCCCAGGGGTACCGCTGCTGCACCAAGCCGCCGCGGGCGGCGCATTCCCATTCGGCCTCGGTCGGCAGCCGCTTCCCGGCCCAGGCCGCGTAGCGGGTGGCGTCGCTCCAGGAAACATGGACCACGGGATGGTCCCACCGCCGCTTGATGTTGGAGCCGGGACCCTCGGGGTGCCGCCAGGTCGCGCCCTCGATCCGGCACCACCATTCGCTGCCCAGGACCCGCTGCGTGACCGCCGCCATCTGCCGGGCGGTGAGGAAGCGCTCGAAGACAAAGGACCAGCCAAAGCGTTCGGCCTCGGTCTTGTAGCCGGTGGCGTTGACGAAGCCGTTGAACTGCTCGTTGGTCACGCCGCAGGCGTCGATCAGGAAGGGCTGCAGCGTGACCGCCCGCACGGGACCCTCGCCGTCGGCCGGCCAGCCGTCCGCGTCGGCCGATCCCATGAGGAATTCACCGCCGGGTATCGGGCGCATCCCGTCGGCCGCCCCGGTGGTGATGCGCTGGAAGCCGGGCCGCGCGGCGGCGACCTCCGGCGCGGCCGGGTCGCGGCCCGGCGTGCAGCAGGACGTCCCGTTCATGGCGCGGCCAGCGCCCGTGTCTTGCGGATCAGCCGCAACACCGATTCAGCGGCATTGAGCCCCGGGACCTCCGTGAGGTCGGCCCAGCGCAGGTCGTTCGACTCCTCGCTGATCTGCAGCGGTTCAGCCGGATCCGCCTCCAGCCGGAATCGGAAGTCGTAGTGCCAGTGGCCCGGCTGGCCCTTGTGCTCGGGAATCCAGTGCCGGTCGAAATCGAACAGGGCCGGGTCCGCGATCCGCACGCTCGCCAGGCCCGTTTCCTCCTGCGCCTCGCGCAGCGCCACGGCCCGGGGATCGGGATCGCCATCGGCGTGGCCGCCGGGATTCAGCCAGCGGCCGAGCTTGCGGTGGAGGGTGAGCAGGGTCCGGGTCCGCGAGGGATCGAGGATCCACGACGAGCCCGTGACGTGGCCCGGCAGGCAGGTCCGCTGGAAGCAGTGGGGTTCTTCGCGGATGAACCGCAGGGCGTCGGCCACCATGGCCGCCTCGTGGGCGTCGAGCGGAAGGGCGGCATGGGCCTCGAGCAGGGCCAGGGCGGGCGCGCGATGCATGGCGGGGTCAGGTGCGGCGGCCGGGGAAGGTCAGCTCGGCGACGCCGCTCTTGTCGAGCGACCCGAGGCCGAGTGCGACCATCCGGTCATATTGCAGCTTGGTGGCGCCGGCCAGTGGCAGCGCGAGGCCGGCCTGCGCGCCCAGGACCCACGCGATCGTCGTGTCCTTGGCGGCGTGCGCGGCGGAGAAAAAGCAGTCGTGGGCGCGGTGCTGCATGTCCTCGCCGTCGGTCTTCAGCACCTGCGAGGCGGCGCCGGTCTGGGCGAATACCTCGCGCAGGAGATCGAGATCGAGGCCCAGCGCCCGCCCGAGGCCCAGGCCCTCGGCCAGTGCCGCCGTGTTGATGTTCATCACCAGGTTGACGAGCGCCTTCACCTGCGCGGCGCGGCCGGCCTTGCCGATGTAGCGCGGGGCGGCGCTCAGTTTTTCCAGAACGGGCTTCGCTTGGAGGAATGCGCGCCGCGATCCCCCGCACATGAGGTCGAGCGTGCCCGCGCGGGCCTGGGGGAGAGAGGAGGCCATGCAGGCCTCATGGGAGGCGGCTCCCGCGCGCCGGGCGCGGCGCTCCAC
>CAIWXW010000015.1 GCA_903916755.1 uncultured Opitutaceae bacterium
AGGAACGGCCGTTCGTGTTCTGCGACCTCAAGCGGGAGCACAATCTCGACCAGGTCATCGCCTGGATCGAGCGCGAGGTGCTCTTCGCGGCCCACCGCGTCCCTTGAAGGACTTCGCCGGCCATCTGCGGGTGGAGGCCAATGTCCAGGCGGACGGGCGCACCGCGCTGGGGCGGCAGTCGTTCCGCGCGCCCTTCCATCTCGGCAAGGGCTACTGGGATGGAACGGTGCTGCAGATCCGGCTGGTGAACGCGACCGCCGGCATCCTCGCCGGCGACCGGCTGGAATTGGAGGTGCGCGTCGCGCCCGCCGCCGCCCTGCTCGTGACCACGCCCTCCGCCACCCGGGCCTTCATGATGGCGAGCGGCGTGGCCGAATGCCGCCAGCATTTCGCGGTGGGGACGGGCGGCTGGCTCGAATACGCGCCCGAGCCCCTGTTTCCGCACCGGGGCAGCGACTACGCGCAAACCACCCGGCTGGAGGTGGCCGACGGGGCGGAAGCGTATTTCACCGATGCGCTCGCACCCGGCCGCGCGGGCCGTGGCGAAACCTGGGGCTGGCGCCGCCTGCAGCTCACGCTGGAGGTCCTCCACGCCGGCGAGCCGGTGCTGCGCGAACGCCTGGCCGGCGGCGGCGCCGAGCTCGCGCGGAAGGCGGCCTTCTTCGGCCACGAGGAAGCCTGGTTTGGCACCGTCCTGGTCTTTTCCCACCGACTCGAGGCCGCGGCCGAATTCTGGGAACGGGTCCGCGCGGTGCATGGGCCCGCCTGCCGCGTCGGCGTCACCCGCCTGCGCACGGCCGGCTGGATCATTCGGCTGGTCGCCTCCGACAGCCAGTCCCTCCGGGAAGGCTTCGCCCGCCTGCGCATCCTCTTCGCCGAAAAGCTCCCCTGCCTCCGCAGCGATCTCCGCCGCGTCTGATCAGAAGAGGAAATAGCGCTGCGCCAGCGGCAGCACCTTGGCCGGCTCGCAGGTGAGGTGCACCCCGTCGGCCTTGACCAGGTAGGTCTCCGGATCGATTTCAATCTTTGGCAGGGCGTCGTTCAGGATCATGTCGCGCTTGCCCAGCCCGCGGCAGCCGCGCACGGCGGCCAGGCGCCCCGAGGGGGCCAGGGTGCCGGAACGCAGCGACGCCTCGCTGACAAAGGTGAGGCTGGTCGACAGCCGCGCCCGGCCGAAGGCCCCGAACTGGGGCCGGTAGAAGGTCGGCTGGGGCGTGGGAATCGAGGCGTTTGGATCGCCCATGTTGGCGCAGGCGATGAAGCCGCCCTTGAGGATCACCTCCGGCTTCACCCCGAAGAAGGCCGGCTTGAAGATCACCAGGTCGGCCAGCTTGCCGACGGCAATGGATCCGACGCAATGGGCGATCCCGTGCGCGATCGCGGGATTGATGGTGTACTTGGCGAGGTAGCGGAGCACCCGGAAGTTGTCGGCCGCGGGGTGACCCGGCCCCGTCATACGGCCAAACTGCTCCTTCATCTTGTGGGCGGTCTGCCAGGTGCGCAGGATCACCTCCCCCACCCGGCCCATGGCCTGGCTGTCGCTCGACATCATGGAAATGGCGCCGAGGTCGTGCAGCCGGTCCTCCGCCGCGATGGTCTCCGGGCGGATCCGGGACTCGGCGAACGCCACGTCCTCCGGGATCTTCGAGTCGAGGTGGTGGCAGACCATGAGCATGTCCAGGTGCTCGTCGATCGTGTTGACGGTGAAGGGCCGCGTCGGATTGGTCGAAGAGGGAAGGACGTTGGGCTCGCCGCAGACGCGGATGATGTCCGGCGCGTGGCCGCCGCCCGCCCCCTCCGAGTGAAAGGTGTGGATGGTGCGGCCCTTGAAGGCCTGGATCGTCTCCTCGACAAAGCCCGTCTCGTTCAGCGTGTCCGTGTGGATGGCCACCTGCACGTCCAGCTCGTCGGCCACGCCGAGGCAGGTGTCGATGGCCGCGGGGGTGGTGCCCCAGTCCTCGTGCAGCTTGAGGCCGATGGCGCCGGCCAGCACCTGCTCGCGCAGCGGCTCCGGCGTCGAGCAGTTGCCCTTGCCGAAGAAACCCAGGTTCATCGGGAAGGCGTCGGCCGCCTCGAGCATCCGCGCGAGGTTCCAGGCGCCCGGCGTGCAGGTGGTGGCGAAGGTGCCCGTCGCCGGCCCGGTGCCGCCGCCCAGCATGGTGGTGACGCCGCTGGCGAGCGCCTCGTCGATCTGCTGCGGGCAGATGAAATGGATGTGCGTGTCGATCCCGCCCGCCGTGACGATGCAGCCCTCCGCCGCGATGACCTCCGTGCCCGCCCCCACGATCATGGGATTTTTCTTCCCGGTCGCGGGGTCCGGGTACGCCGAGCCCAAGCCGCTCTGGATCCCGGGATTGCCCGCGTGGCCGATCCCGACGATCCGTCCCAGCTTGATCCCGAGGTCCGCCTTGATGACGCCGAGGAGCGGATCGAGGATGAGGGCGTTGGTCAGCACCAGGTCCAGGCATTCGGCATCGAGCGCCACCGGCGACTGGCCCATGCCGTCGCGGATCACCTTGCCGCCCCCGAACTTGATCTCGTTGCCGTAGCCGCCGCCCTCCGCGATCAGGTCCCGCTCGACCTGCACGAACAGCCCGGTGTCGGCGAGGCGGACCTGGTCGCCCACGGTCGGCCCGAACATTTCGGCATACTGGCGGCGGGAAAGGTTCATAGTTTCCCGTTCACCCGGCCGTTGAGCCCATAGACCTCGCGCGTGCCCGCGAGCGCGACCAGCTCGACCCGCTTGGTGTCGCCGGCCTCGAATCGGACCGCGGTGCCGGCGGGGATGTTGAGGCGAAAGCCGCGTGCGGCGGCGCGATCGCAGCGCAGCGCGGTGTTGACCTCGTAGAAATGGCAGTGGGAGCCGACCTGGATCGGCCGGTCGCCCGTGTTGGTCACC
>CAIWXW010000016.1 GCA_903916755.1 uncultured Opitutaceae bacterium
CCCACGATGGGGAAAGACGCACGGAGAAGGTCGGTGAAACCAGCGGGGAGACGGCGGGGGCGTGCTCGCCCTTCACCTCCGCGATGTTCTTGCGGTCGATCGAGGCGTAGATGCCAAAGCCCATCCCGACGGTGAACCGGCCGTGGCCAAAGGCGTTCACCGGCCAGACCTGCAGGGCGGCGCCATTGCGGCGGATCAGGCGCGGGTCGCCCTCGTAGATGTAGGCGATCGTGCCATCGACATGCGGCAGGAGCCCGTGGCGGTACTCGAGCTCGGCGGCATAGGTGCGCGAGTCGGTGAAGGTGTTCTCCACGCTCTTGCCGCCGAAGAGGGTGAGTTCGTTCACGGTCACGAATTCCGCCTCGGGCGGGTCGCCGAAATTGCCCTTTTTAGGACGGTCGCCGCGGCCCAGCCAGTAGCCCAGGCCTATCGAGGCGGTGTTCACCTTGATGTCGTGATTGGGGACGATCTGGTTGACCACAAAGCGCGCAAACCAGCGGCTGCCGGTATAATAGGTGGCCGTGAAGCTGTAGATCGGCGCGGTGCCATGCACGTCCACCGATCCGTTCGCGCCCTGGCGCTGCGTGTCGAAATAATAGTAGGGGCCCGCCCCCAGGGAAAAAGAGAGGTGGTTGTCCATGGTCGGGAGGCTCAGCCAGGCCTCCCACGCATAGCCATCGCGCTTGTGCGTGCTGAAGTGCCCCTCGTTGATCCAGCCCAGCGAAGTCGCCAGGTAGGAATTGAAGTCCTGCCGGTAGTCCACCTGGTAGGAGTAGGTGGTCTGCTTGAAGTTGGCGCTGACGTCGCTGCCGTAGAGAACGGACAGCTCCTGGGCCCGAAGTTGGGCGCCGGCGCCGAGGGCGGCGGCCAAGGCGAAGAGACGAAGGCGGGGGGTGGACTTCAATGGAGGAAGGTGGTGCGGGGTAGAGTGAGGACAGGCCCACGGACCATCCCCCCCTAGGGGAGTTCCCCGACCCCACCCTTTTTCCGCCGCTTAGCCGAGGACCGGCGACGCCTCCAAGGGGAGCGGGCGGCAAGGGGGCGGCCGCGGCAGAAGCCCTGCCCCCCCGAAATCACCGGGACGGCGCTCAGGAGGCCGGATGCTCCGACAGCGAAAGCAGGTTGCCGTCGGGATCCTTGAACCAGGCGACCCGGGCGCCTTCCGGCGCCTTCCAGATCCCGAGCTTGTCCTGGTCCATCCCCGGGAACCGTTCGAAGCGAATGCCCCGTTTTTTCAGCGCCGCCGCCGCCCGCGCCAGGTCGGCAACCTGCCAGCCCAGGATGGTGTAGGGGCTGGGCGCAAACCCCTCGATCTTCACCACGCGCAGCATGCTGCCGGCAATCTTGAAAACGAGGGCGAAGGTGTCCTGGCTGACGAACTCCAGCCCCAGTTTTGCGCCATAGAAACGCCGGGCGCGCCGAAAATCGTGCGTGGGGACAAATCCAATCAAGGGACTGGCCCCGAGTGTTGGCCCGGAATTGCGCCGCGGCGTCATGCTTTTCTTTCCGCCAGATTGAGGATGGGCCGGATCGCTGTCCATCGCGCAATCTCGACCCCGGTAAACACAAGAGCCGCCCCTTGCGGGGCGGCCCGTGTGACCTAACACCAAGCAAACCGTAAGAACTACAAACATCCACCGTTCTCGCGAACAATGAGATGCACGGAGTAAGACGCGGCCGCGCGCGGAACGCTCAAAAAAAGAATAAAAACCCGGATGAATTCCGGATAAATACGCAACCTATTGGTATATAGTTGCTTCCACCGGAATCAATTCGGGATTCGAGACCTTCTTCGGCGTACTCTTCAATGGATACCGGAAGGTTTTCCCCTCGTAATTGCGGAACACGATCTCCTCGTCATTCACGCTTTCGACGTATTCCGGGTTGATCGGCACCTTGCCGCCGCCCCCGGGCGCGTCGATGACGTACTGCGGAATCGCATACCCGGTGGTGTGCCCGCGCAGCGCCCGCATGATCTCGATCCCCTTGCGCACATCCACCTTGAAGTGGCTGCCGCCGGTGATGAGGTCCATCTGGTAAAGGTAGTAGGGCCGCACCCGCATCCGCAGGAGCCGGTGGACCAGCGCCTTCATGACGTCGGCATCGTCGTTCACGCCCTTCAGCAGGACGCTCTGGTTGCCGAGCGGAACGCCGGCGAACGACAGCCGCTCGCATGCCGCCTTCAGCTCCGCCGTGGCTTCCTTGGGATGATTGACGTGGATGCTCATCCAGATCGGGCCGTACTTCTTGAAGATCTCGCAGAGCGCCGGCGTGATGCGCTGCGGGAGGAAGACGGGGATCCGCGAGCCGATGCGGATGAACTCCACATGCGGGATCGCCCGCAGCCGGCTCAGCAGGTGCTCCAGCTTCTTGTCGGAGAGGAGCAGGGGGTCGCCGCCCGACAGCAGCACGTCGCGGATCTCGGGGTGGGCCTCGATGTAGCGCAGGCCCTGCTCGTACTCCGGATGGAAGTTATAGTCCTGCGCATTCGAGACCAGCCGGCTGCGCGTGCAGTAGCGGCAGTAGGCGGCGCAGCGGTCCGTCACCAGGAAGAGCACCCGGTCGGGATAGCGATGCACCAGGCCCGGGACGGGCGAATGCTCGTCCTCGCCCAGGGAGTCGATCTTCTCCTCCTCGCTGATCACCATCTCGCCGGCCCGCGGGATGACCTGCTTGCGGATGGGGCAGTTCGGGTCGTTCCGGTCGATCAGGTTGAAGAAATACGGGGTGATCGCGACGGCCAGCTTCTGGTTGGCAAAGGCGCAGCCGGCCTTTTCCTCCGGGGTCAGCGTGAGGTGGCGCTCGAGCTGCTCGGCGGTCGTGAGCCGGTTCTTCAGCTGCCAGACCCAGTCCTGCCAGTCGCTGGCGGGAACGTGGGCCCACAATCCCTGGCCTTCGTACCAGGCGGACCGGTCTTCAGAATAGGGCATTGTGGTGGGTGAGAATGATTACCAGGACCGGCCCCGTGTCAAATGACCACGTTTGGGCCGGGGGAGGGCAATGGACCGGCGATTCCAGGCGCCGTTGCGCCCGCTGGCGACGGCTGGGACCTTCCCCGATGGGACTGACCGAGCAAAAACCCTTGGCAGCGGCCGATTTCGTCCGTGAAATGGACGGGTATGCCCTCGTCGCCCGCCATCCTTGCCTTGGAAGACGGCAGCGTATTTCGCGGCCTCGCCTTCGGCGCCGCCGCGACGATTGCCGGCGAATGCGTCTTTAACACCTCGATGACGGGGTACCAGGAAATCCTGACGGATCCCTCGTATTTCGGGCAGATCGTCACGCTGACCGCGGTGCAGATCGGCAACTACGGCATCAACGCCGAGGACGCCGAGGCGGCCGCGCCGAAGGCCAGCGGCCTGGTCGTGCGCGAACTTTCGCCCGTCGTGAGCAACTGGCGATCCGAGCTCTCGCTCGACGCCTATCTCCGGCAATACGGCATTCCCGGAATCAGCGAGGTCGACACGCGCGCCCTCACGAAGAAGCTGCGGGTCGAGGGGAGCATGAAGTCCTGCCTCAGCACCCTGCCGCTCTCGGACGCCGAGGCCGTGCGCCTCGCGCGGGCCGGCCAGGACATGGCGGGCAGCGACTACGTGAAGGACGTCACCTGCAGTCAGCCCCACCAGTGGAAGGCCGATGATCCGGCCAACCACAATGCGGCCTACCAGCCGGTGGGCACCTCCTTCGGCGGCTCCGTCGTCCCCTCGCCGCGCTACCGGGTCGCGGCCTTCGACTACGGCGCCAAGTACAGCATCTACCGCAAGCTGGTGCGGCATGGGTTCGACGTCCTGGTCCTGCCGGCCGGCTCGACCGCCGAGCAGGTGAAGGAGCAGAAGCCGGATGCGATCTTCCTCTCCAATGGCCCCGGGGATCCCGCCGCGCTCCCCTATATCCACAAGACGGTGACAGAGCTTCTCCCGGACTATCCGGTCTTCGGGATCTGCCTCGGCCACCAGATGATCACCCACGCGCTGGGCGGCACCACCTACAAGCTGAAGTTCGGCCATCGCGGCGGAAACCAGCCGGTCAAGAACCTGGAGACCGGCAAGGTGTCGATCACCGCGCAGAACCACGGCTTCGCGACGGATCCGAAGAGCATTGAGAATCGCGGCGCGCTGGTCACCGAGATCAATCTCAACGACCAGACGGTCGAGGGGCTCCGCCATAAGGAGCTCCCGGTCTTCTGCGTGCAGTACCACCCCGAGGCGGCCCCGGGCCCGAACGACGCCGATCCGCTCTTCCTGGACTTCTATAAGATGGTCCAGCGGCGGAAAGCCGGGAAGATCTAGCCGGTCTTTCCGAGCCAGGCCTCGAACCTCTGCGCGTCCTCCGGCGTGTCGACGCCGATGGTCGGGTCGTCCGTCAGGCCGACCGCGATCGTGAGGCCGTTTTCCAGCACCCGGAGCTGCTCGAGCCGTTCCTGCTGCTCCAGCCGGCCCACCGGGAGCTGGGCGAAGCGCTGCAGCAGGTCCGCCTTGTATGCGTAGAGGCCAAGGTGCTTGTGGCAGGGAGCCGCTTTGAACCACGCCTCATTCACCTCCCCCCCCGTCTCCCGGGCATAGGGGATGGGCGAACGCGAAAAATAGAGCGCCCGGCCGGCGTGGTCGCAGACCACCTTCACCTGGTTGGGATTGTAGAAATCGGCCCGGTTCTGGAAAGGCGTGGCCAGGGTCGCCATCTCGGCGGGCCCGCCGATAAGCTCCGCCAGTCGGCGGATCTGGCGGGCGGAAACAAGGGGCTCGTCCGCCTGCACGTTGATGACCGCTCCGGCTCCGATTTCACGGTTGGCTTCCGCAATTCGATCCGTGCCGCTCGGGTGGTCGGATCGGGTCCGGATGGCCCTAAACCCGGCCGACACGATGCAATCATGCAGAAGTTCGTGATCCACAGCGAAATAGAGCGGATATTCCGGGGCCTGACGCGCGATGCGCTCCGCGACCCACAGAAGGAGCGGCCGACCCTGAATCCTGTGCAAGAGCTTGCGCGGGAAGCGGGTAGATTCTAACCGGCAAGGGACGATTATCGCCGTTGGACCCATGAGTTGGCATGCTGTCAGCTGGTTTTGGGGTTGCAAGCCGGTCTGGGGTGACGGAATTTGCTGCCCCTTTCATTCCGGATGCTTCCATGAATAAAACCGACGCCACACCCGCCGGAGAACAGCTCGTCAAGGAGCTGATCGTGCAGAACAAGATGGGCATTCATGCCCGTCCGGCCGCGATGATTGTCCGCATTACCAACAAGTTCAAAGCGGAGGTGTTCGTGGAAAAGGACGAAGAGCAGGTCAACGGCAAGAGCATCATGGGCCTGATGATGCTGGCCGCCGGCAAGGGCTCCACCGTCAAGTTCATCGCCACGGGCGATGATGCGGCCCAAATGCTTACCGAACTCGAGCTGCTCTTTACCCGCAAGTTCGACGAGGCCTGAATCAGCGCCGGGCACCCGCCGGGAGCCCGAAGAAAGCGCGGGCATTGGCGGTCGTAACCGCCGCCAACTCCGCGTAGCCGACGCCGAACATCGCGGCCGCATATTCCGCCGTGTGCCGCAGGAAAGCGGGCTCGTTCGGCTTGCCCCGGTGCGGCGCCGGCGCGAGGTACGGGGCATCGGTCTCCACCATGCAGCGGGCCAGCCCCTGCGCGGTCGCCGCCTGCCGGACCGGCTCCGCGTTCTTGTAGGTGAGGATGCCCGTGAACGAGGCGCGGCCGCCCCGCTGGAAGATCTCGGTCATCTCCGCCGGCCCCTCGCTGAAGCAGTGGAAGACCACCTTCGCCCAATCCACGCCGCTCGCGTCGATCTGGTCCCGGCAGTCGGCGAAGGCCTCGCGGGAATGGATCACGATCGGGCAGCCCAGCCGCTTCGCCACGCCGAGCTGCGCGGCGAAGGCCTGCCGCTGCCAGCCGTAGATGCGCTCCGCCTCCGCGGGATCCTTCGGCAGGTGATAGCGGTCGAGCCCCGTCTCCCCCAGGGCGACCGGGCGGTCCGCCGATCCCGCCCAGCAGGCCTCCAGCCCGGCGAGCTGGCCCTCCCAGTCGCCCTGCACGCAGCAGGGATGCAGCCCCGCGGTGTAGAACACGACGCCCGGATGGGCCCGTGCGATGTCGCGGTGGACGATCCAGTCCCCCGGCTCGGTCCCGATCGCGATCATCGCGGACACGCCCGCCGCCTGCGCGCGCGCCAGCACGCCCTCCAGCTCCCCCGTGGGCACGAAGGAATCGAGATGGGTGTGGGTGTCGACGAGGCTCATGGACCGGAGGCTCGGGTTCAGATGAACGGGCGGCGGTCGAGCACCAGGTGCAGCGGCCGGTCCGTGCGCAGCTGGCCCGGCAAGGCTGCCTGCAGCTCCGCCAGGGCGCACATCGCGCCGAAGAGGTTGTGCATGTCGTCGAACGGCACCGTCTCGCGCGCGACCAGGCCCTGCAGATAGGCCGCGTATTCCGTGGCCAGCCCCTGCAGCGCGGCCTTGATGTCGCCATGCCGGTGGCCGCTCTGGCGCAGCGGCCGCGTCAGCGAATAGACCCAGTCGATTTCCGCAAAGCCGAGCGTGTGGCCAAAGGGCCACTCGTGGTTCAGCCGGATGCGGAGCGTCGAGTCGATCATCGCGGTCGGATAGCGCAGCGGCCGCCGGGCGTGCTCGTGGTTGAAGAGATAGTGAAAGCTGCCGGCCAGGTGGTGGAAGGGCGGCGCCGTCGTGCCGGGCCCGTCCAGCTTCTGGTAGCCGCGCCGCCAGAATCCGGTCACGGGATCCTCCTCGCTCCACAGCCAGGCGAAGTAGCGGTCCTCCCAGGCCGGCGTCACCTCCTCGGTGATCACGAGCGCAGCGTACAGGCCGGCGCCCTGGTGGGCGGCGGGCCAGGGCGTCTTCAGCCAGTCGAGTCCGTCGAGGAAATGCTCGAGGGCTCCCGGCTCCCGCAGGAAATGCAGCGCCGTCAGCGGGTAAAGGGGGCGCGCGTCGAAGAGCTGCAGCGCGGCGATGCAGTGGGCGGTGGTATGGTAGGTGTGGTGCGTCGCCTCGTGAAACAGGCCGGTCGCCGGGTCCTGCATCGCCTGCAGCGCGGACACCCATGCGGCCCGCTCCGCCAGGTCGCGCGGAAAATGTCCCGTCATGTACAGGATGTTGGCGGCGTCGGCGCAGCCGTAGGGATTGACCCGGCCGCCCTGGGGCTTGGCCTGCCGGGCCGGGCCCTGATAGCGGGCGTACTGGCCCGGCGCCAGGCGCGCGCCCTCGATGGTGCGGAGGGCGGCGGCAACGACCGGCTGCAGGTCGACGGGGGCGGCGGCGGGCATCCCCGGAAATTATTCCCGGAGTTGCCCAAGGCAAGATTGCCCGCAGGCTAAAGGGGCATGTCGACACCTCCGATCCTCGCTGTTTCCCGGCTGCATGTGGCGCGCGGCGCCACGACGATTCTGCGCGCCATCGATTGGCGCGTGGAGGCGGGCGAGCACTGGGTGATTCTCGGCTCGAACGGCTCCGGCAAGACCTCGCTCCTGAAGTCGATCAACGGCTTTCTCGCGCCGACCAGCGGCAACCTCGCGCTCCTCGGGCGCAACTACGGCGAGGCCGACTGGCGCGAGCTGCGCCTCCTGATCGGGCTGGTCACCAGCGCCCTGCAGGCCTCGATTCCCGCGGCGGAGCCCGCCCTGGAAACGGTCGTGAGCGGCAAGTACGCGCAGCTCGACCTTTGGCTCAACCCGACGCGCTCAGATCTGGGCGCCGCTCGGCGCTGGCTGGCCTTCGTCGGCGGCGGCGCCCTCGCGAAGCGGGAATGGGCCTACCTTTCGCAGGGCGAGCGCCAGCGCGTGCTGATCGCGCGCGCCCTGATGGCGAACCCGCGGCTCCTGATTCTCGACGAGCCGTGCGCCGGGCTGGACCCGGTGGCGCGCGAGGAATTCCTGCGCTTCGTCGAGGCGGTCGGCCGCCGCCGCGGCGGCCCCTCCCTCGTCCTGGTGACCCACCACGTCGAGGAAATCATGCCGGTCTTCACGCACGCCCTGGCGCTGCGCGGCGGCGAGGTCTTCGCCGCCGGGCGCAAGGAACGGGTCGTCACCACCCGCACCCTGAGCGGGGTCTTTGGGGCGCCCGTCGCCGTCCGCCGCGAGGGCCGCCGTTACCGGGCGGTGGTCCGGCCGTCGGCGGTCAGGACCCCGGCAGACCGAAGATTTCGGTGAGGAACGACTGCATGCCGGCCCAAGACCGATGGTCGGCCTGGGCGTTGTAGCCCATCTTGCCCTGGAGGCCGTTCAGCTCGGCCATCCGGTCCGCGTCGGGATTGGTGAAGGCATGGACCGCGAAGGCGAAGGTCACGAACTCGTAATTGAACTTCCCGGCGTCCATCGCGTCCTTCCAGGTCGTGCGGTCGGACCGCGGGATCAGCGGGTCGGCCTCGCCCTGATAGACGAGGATCTTGGCGTGGTTCTTTTCCGCCGCGTCCTTCGGCACCGGGATCAGGCCGCCGTGAAAGCTGACGATGCCGACCAGGGGCGCCCCGGTGTAGGCGAGCGCCTGGACGGTCGACCCGCCGAAGCAGTAGCCGATCGCCGCGATCTTCGCCGGATCGGCCAGCCCGCAGGCGAGCAACTGGTCGAGCCCGGCCTGGCCGCGGGCCGCCATCAGGGGGCTGCCATAAAACGGCCTCGACAGCTCCGTGGCCTTCTTCGCGTCGGTCGTGACCACGCCCTTGCCGTACATGTCGACGGCGAAGGCCACATAGCCCAGGGCCGCCAGCTGGTCGGCGCGGTGCCTGGCGTAATCGTTGAGGCCCCACCACTCCGGCACCACCAGGACGCCCGGCAGCTTGCCCGCGGCGGTCCTGGCGTCATCATAGGCGAGATAACCCTCGAGCTGCACGCCGGCGTGCTCGTAGGGAACGGCTTTGCTGACGAGTTTGGCCTGCATTGGACAGGTTACGGACAATGCCAGCAGCGCAAACGCGGGGAGTGAGTTGAGTTTCATGGTAAGGTCGGGTGACGACCTACACCAGGCCACCGGAGATGTAATTTTTCAAGTGCTCCGCCTCGGAACGGTGCACATCGCTCATCCAGCGCGACACGTCGCCGCTGGACAAAAGGCCGATCATCCGGCCATCGACGACGACCGGCAGGTGCCGGCAGCGCTTCTCGGTGAAGACCAGCAGGGCGTCCTCGACCACGGTGTCCGGGGTGATGGTGATGATCTCCTTTGTCATCACGTCGGCCACGCAGGTTCGTTTCGGGTCAAGACCCGCACCGACCACCCGACGGAGCACGTCGCGTTCGGTAAAGATGCCGCTCAGGCGGACGCCATCGAGGATGATGGTGCAACCAACGTGGTGTCGGTTCATTTCGGCCACGGCCTCGGCGACAGTCATCGTCGAGGTCACGGCGTGCACTAACGGGCTTTTGCGCTCCAGGAGCGCGGAGACCGGAGTATTCATGGGGATGGGGGGTCTAAGAACTGGGGTCAGTTTGCCCTTCCGCCGGCCTTTAGCAACCCTGCCGAACGCCTGCGCGCTTGCAGGAAAGGCCGGGGTGGGATTACCTTTCAACCATGAGCGCCGGCAAAACCCTTCTGATCGTCCTCGGCGCCCTCGTCGCCTTCCTGGTGGTGGTCGGCCTCTGGGCGGCCGGCACCTACAACCACCTGGTTTCCCTGCAGCAGGGCGTGAACGGACAGTGGGCGCAGGTCCAGAACGTCTACCAGCGCCGGACCGACTTGGTGCCCAACCTGGTCAACACCGTCCAGGGCGCCGCCAACTTCGAAAAGTCGACCTTGGTGGCGGTGACCGACGCCCGGGCCTCGGTCGGCCGCGTGCAGCTGCCCGCCGGCACCGCGCCGACCGACCCGGCCCAGCTCCAGGCCTTCGACCAGGCCCAAGGCCAGCTGGGCGCCGCGCTCTCGCGGCTCCTCGTGGTCTCGGAACGCTATCCGGACCTCAAGGCCACCACCAGTTTTCGGGATCTGCAGGCCCAGCTCGAAGGCACCGAGAATCGGATCGCCGTCGAGCGAGGGCGGTTCAACGAGACGGTCCAGGCCTACAACACCGCCATCCGGAGTTTTCCGGCGGTCCTGATCGCGGGCATGTTCGGCCACACCGTCCATCCCTACTTCACCGCCGCGGCAGGCGCCGAGACCGCGCCGAAGGTGAACTTCGATTTCAGCGGCAAGTCCTGATCGGCGGCCGCGGGATTTCCCCATGCGCCGGATTCTGCTCCTGTCTTTCCTCGTCGCCTGCGGGCTGACCTGGGCGCGCGGCGCGGAAGTGCTTCCGCCCGTCCCGGCCAACTACTTCAACGACTATGCGGGCGTCGTCGCGCCCGGCACCGCCCAGTCGCTCGACGCCGAGCTGCGCCAGTTCGAGCGGACCACCTCAAACCAGATCGTCGTCGCGGTCTACCCGACCATGCAGACGGACTCCTCGATCGAGGACTACACCGTCCGGATCGCCGCGTCCTGGAAGGTGGGCCAGAAGGCCGTCAGCAACGGCGCGGTCCTCTTCGTCTTCGTCAAGGAGCACAAGCTGTACATCCAGACCGGCTATGGCCTCGAGGGTGCGCTGCCCGACGCCACCTGCAAGCGGATCATCGAGGATGAGATTGTGCCGCATTTCCGGCAGAACGACTACGACGGGGGCCTGCGGTCCGGGGTGGCGGCGATCCTGGCCGCGACCAAGGGCGAATATCACGGCACCGGGGCCGTCGCCGGCGACCGCGACCGCGGCGGCTTCCCCCTTCCCTTTGGCGTCATCTTTTTTCTCGTGATCATTGTGATCTCCTTCATCCGCAGCCGCCAGCAGACCGTTTATCGCGGGACGGGGCGGCGGAGCCTGTGGGGTGCCGCACCCTGGATCTTCATGGGCGGCGGCGGCTTTGGCGGGGGTGGTGGGGGCGGCGGGGGCGGGGGCTTTTCCGGGGGCGGCGGCGGTTTCGGCGGCGGTGGCGCGGGAGGCAGCTGGTGATGCGCTGGCTTTTCTCCAGTCCGATCGATCTCGACCACGCCCGGGTCACCGCGGCGATCGTCGCGGCCGAGGCCCAGACCTCAGGCCGCGTCCGCGTGCTCGTCGCACGCCATCGCGCCCCCCGGCCGATCGCGGCCGCGCAGGCCCATTTCCCCAAACTGAGCATCGCCACCCTCCCCCAGCGCAACGGTGTCCTCATCTTCGTTTCCCCCCGCTCGCGCACCTTCGCGATCATCGGCGACCGCGGCGTACACGAGCAGTGCGGCGAGGCGTTCTGGACGGAGTTGGCGGCGGCCATGACCGGCTACTTCAAGCAGGGACGGTTCACCGACGGGCTCGTCCACGGCATCGAGCGCGCCGGGGCCCTCCTCGCGGCGCATTTCCCGCCGGGCAGCGACGCCGGCCTGCCGCCGACGGATGCGGTTGAAGACGTCGACTGAGCTCCTATCTTTTTTCCATGGCCGCCAAGCGCCCTCCCTTCCTCCCTGCCCAAGCCCTCCAGCGCGTCATCCACATCGCGCGCCTCGATGGCATGGGCGTCCTCACCATCGCCGGCATCTTCGCCCTCGCCTCCGCCCTGATGCATGACCAGATTGGTACCGTCATCGGCCTGATCGTGGCTGGAGCCGGGGCGGTGGAGCTCCATGGCGTCGCCCTCCTCCGCCATGGCGCCGAGCGCGGCATGCGCTGGCTGGTGGGCAGCCAGATCGTCCTGCTGGTGGTGGTGCTCGGCTATGTCGCCCTGCGCCTGAGCCACATCGACACGGCCATGATGAAGCCGCTCCTCACCGAGCAGCAGCGGCAGGCCATCGCCCAGTCCGGCCTGGGCGTGGACGCGTTCCTGCGGATGGTCTATATCGGCACCTATGCCCTGGTGGGCGTGGCCACCCTGCTCTACCAAGGGGGCCTGACCGTCTACTACCAGCGGCGCCGGTCGGCCGTGGCCGCCGCGCTCCGGGAATTCTTCAACTGAAAGGGCCCGCGGGCCGGGCGCTACTTTGTCACGGCCGCGAGGAAGCCGCCGACCGCATAGGTCGTCAGCTGGCCGCCCGGTCCCTGCAGGTTGTACTCGAAGGCATGGGTCGCCCACGGCAGCGAGATGAAGACATGCGGCACCCGCTCGGCGGTGAGCCTGGCCGCCAGGCGTTCGCTCTGCCGATGCCACACCAGCGGGTCGAGCCGGCCGTGCATCAATAAGGTGGGCGGGCTCGCCGGGGTCACGTGCAGGATCGCGCTGGCGCTGTCATAAGCCGCCGGGGCCTGCCCGGGCGCGCCCCCGAGAAACTGCCGCAGCAGGAGAGGCGACTTGAGGATATCGTCCTCCTGCCCGAAGGCGTAGGCGAAATTCAGGTCGGCCGGGCCGTAAAGGGCAATCACCCCCCGCAGCCGCAGGGCGGGGACCCCATAGGCCGTGGCTTCCACCAGCTGGCCGCCGGCCGAACGGCCGAACAGGACCATCCGCTCCGGATCGAGGCCGAGCGCCTCCGCCTGGCTCCGGAGAAAAGCCACGGCCGCCACGATGTCGTCGCGCTGGGCCGGCCAGCGGTCGCGCGGAGCCAGCCGGTAGGAAATGGCCGCCACGGCATATCCCTGGCCCGCGAGCCAGCGGTCAAAACTCGGCAGCTCGCTGCGGACACCGTTGTCCCAACCCCCGCTGTGGACCACGACCACGCAGGCCGCCCGCGCGCGGCCCCGCGCCCGGTAAAAGTCCAGCCCCAGCCCCGGGGCATAGGTCAGGGTCTCGACGGCGACCGGCGCCGGACCGGGCGCGAACAGGCGGACAAAGGAGAAGGGCGCGCCACCCGGCTGAGCCGGCCCAAACGCCGCCTGCATCCGCTGGGGCAGGGTCCGGGAGATCCACCAGGCCTGCACGGATGGATTGAAGAGAAGAAGCACGGCCAGACTAGCCGCAAGGCACGTGGCCAAGCCGAGGCCGGCCACGGTCCGCCGGCTGCAAGCATAGATCAGGATCACCCCAGCCGCGACTCCCAGCCAATGGCCGTATTCTCCCGCCAAGAGTGAAAGCTGCCAATTCAGGTGAGCGGGAGCCTTGAACACCGTCAGCAATCCGACGGCGAACAAGAGCATGGAGATGATGAATAAAATCCAGCGAATCATGGAAGTGGTTACGGCTGAACGACTTACATAGACTGAGGTTTTTTGCAGGGGGACTTGCTTTTCAATGTAATTAGGGTCCTAATTATAACCCTCCTAACTATCCAGCGTTTTCCATGAGCACTTCCTCTTCCGCCCTTCCCGCCCCCAGCGTGCCGGATACCTCCGCGGCGCCCTCGGCCGCCTCCGGCCGTTCCATCGCCACCGTCGTCGTCGCGATCGTGGTCGCAGTGGCTGCATTTTTTGGCGTCCGGCATTTCCTCTTCGTGCAGGCCCATGAGGAGACCGACGATGCACAGGTCGAGGGCGACGTCAGCCCCGTCCTGCCGCGGGTGCCCGGTTACGTGGCTCAAGTCCTGGTCAAGGACAACCAGCGGGTGCAGGCTGGCCAGCCGCTCGTGACCCTCGATCCGCACGAGCTCGATCTGCGCGTGGCCGCTGCGGCCGCCGCCCAGCGCACCGCCGAGGCCGCCACCCGCACCGCGGAGGCTGCCCTGGCCAATGCGGTCGCAGCCGAGGCGGTGGCCCGGGCGAATGTCGTCACGGCCCAGGTCACGCGGGCCAAGGCCGCCGCCGACCTCGCCCGCGACGAGAACCTCTTTAAGAACAATGCGATCTCGGCCAGCCAGCTGGCGGACACCAAGGCCGCGGCCGATGAGAGCGCGGCTCGCTACCTCGCCTCGCGCCGCCAGGCCGAAGCCGCCGAGGCCCAGATCGTCTCGGGCCGCGCCCAGGTCGACGCCGCCCACGCGCAGGTCGACCAGCGCAAGACCGACCTCGACTACGCCCAGCTGCAGCGCTCCTACGCCACCGTCACGGCGCCCATTGCGGGCATCGTCTCCCACAAGGACCTGGAGCCCGGCCAGTTCATCCAGGCCGGCCAGACGCTGCTTTCCATCGCGGCCGACCAGGGCGCCTGGATCGTGGCCAACTTCAAGGAGACCCAGATCGCGCGGATGCACGACGGCCAGCCGGTCGAATTCACCCTCGATAGCTATCCCGGCGTCCATTTCCAGGGCCGGGTCGAGTCGATCGCCGGCGCGACCGGCGCCCGCTTCGCGCTGCTGCCTCCCGACAACGCCTCGGGCAATTTCGTCAAGGTGACCCAGCGGGTGCCCGTCCGGATCGCCGTCGATCCCTCGAATCACCAGGCCCTGCGCCCCGGCGTGAGCGCCGACGTCACCGTCAGCGTGCGGGAATAATCCCGGCCGTCATGGCTGAAATCGGCTTTCGCAAGTTCATCATCACCGTGACGGTGATCGGGGCGGCCGTGATTGAACTGATCGACACGTCCATCGTGAATGTCGGCCTGTCCGACATGAGCGGCAACCTGGGCGCCACCCTGGAGGACGTCGCCTGGGTGGTCACGGCCTACGCGATCGCCAACGTCATCATCATCCCGATGACGAGCTTTCTCGCCGCCCGCTTCGGCCGCCGGAACTACTACGTCAGCTCGATCCTGCTTTTCACCGTCGCCTCCATGGCCTGCGGCCAGGCCCATAACATCTGGCAGCTGGTGGCCTTCCGCTTCATCCAGGGCATCGGCGGCGGCGCCCTCCTGTCCACCTCGCAGGCCATCCTGTTCGAGACCTTCACGCTGGAGCAGCGGGGCATCGCCTCGGCCCTGTTCGGCGTCGGCATCTTCATCGGGCCGACGCTCGGGCCCACCCTGGGCGGCTGGATCATCGACAACTATTCCTGGCCCTGGATCTTCTACATCAACCTGCCGATCGGCCTCGCGGCCGCGGCGCTTTCCTGGACCTTCGTCCGGGAGCCGCTGACCCAGCGCCGTTCCGACAGCGTCGACTGGACCGGGATCGGCCTTCTGATCATGGGCCTGGGCTCGCTGCAGGTGGTGCTGGAACGCGGCGAGCGCGAGGATTGGTTCTCCACCCGCTACATCGTCGTCCTGGCCGCCCTGGCCGTCGTCAGCCTCGTGAGCTTCGTCATCTGGGAATTGATCGCCGAGCACCCGGTGGTCGATCTCCGCGTCCTGCGCAGCCGGACCCTGGCCTCGGCGGCGGCGCTCACCTTCGTCCTCGGCTTCGCCCTCTTCGCCAGCGTCTTCATCGTGCCCGTGTTCGTGCAGCGGCTGCTCGGCTTCACCGCCATGCAGACCGGGATGCTCTTCCTGCCCGGCGCCGCCGTCTCGATCGTCGTGCTGCCGCTGATCGGCAAGATGCTGGTGAAGGGCGTGCCTCCCCACGTCCTGATCGTCATCGGCTTCATGGTCGTCTCGGTGTTCGCCTACATGCTCGGCAGTCTCAACCAGGCCGCCGGCTCGAGCGACTTTTTCTGGCCCATCATCCTCCGCGCGCTCGGGCTCAGCCTGATGGCGATCCCGCTGACCCAGCTCGCGGTCTCGGGGCTGCCCCCCCGCGACATTCCGCAGGGCGTCGCCCTGAACAACATGATGCGCCAGGTCGGCGGCTCGTTCGGCATCGCCTTCATCAACACCTACATCGACCACCGGCTCGCCGTCCATCGCCAGGACCTCGTGTCCGAGCTGGTGCCCGGCCATCCCGCCACCGTCGCGCGCCTGAGCGGACTGACCCACCGGATGGCCGCCGCCGGGATGTCTCCGTGGGAGGCGCCCCGGCATGCCCTCGCCGTCCTGGGCCAGATGGTCGAGCGGCAGGCCAACCTGCTCAGCTACCTCGATGCCTTCCGTCTCGTCGCCTTCATTTGCGTCGCCTGCCTGCCGCTAATCTTACTCGCGGGCAAGCCGCGCCGCACCAATCCTGCGGCGGCGGCGGCTGCCGCGGCCGAATCTCACTGACATGAACATCACCTCCCGTCTCGCCCTCCTGCTGGCCCTCGCCGCCCTCGCGCTGCCGCTGCGCGCCGACGACACGCCGCTCACCCTGGCGCGCGCGATCGACCTCGTGCTGGCCCGCCACCCGTCGCTTGACGCGGCCCAGGCCTCGATCGACGCCGCCCGCGGCCGCACCGACCAGAGCCTGGCCGACTACCGCCCGCAGGTGGGAATCAACGCCTCGTACGAGCACATGAGCCTCCGCCCGCACATCGATTTCGGGCCCGGCACGTTCTATACCACGATCTACGACAACTATAACGCGGCCGTCGTCGCCCATCAGCTCCTGACCGACTTCGGCCGGACGGACGCCTTGGTGGACCTGGCCCGGGCCGGCGAGATCTCCGCCAAGGACGCCCTCGAGGGCGTCCGCAGCCAGCTGGGCTACCAGACGGTCCAGGCCTTCTACGGGGTGCTCCTCCTGCGCCAGTCGGTCGGGGTGGCCGACGAGGAAATCCGCGCCCTGGAGGAGGCCGGCCGCATCTCCGCGCAGAAATACTCGGGCGGCTCCGCCACCAAGTTCGACGTGCTGACGACCCAGGTCCGGCTGGCCACGGCCCACAACCGCCGCACCGACCTCCTCGCCTCGCTGCAGAAGCAGGAGGCCGCCCTGCGCGAGCTCCTCGGCTATGAGCCGGCCGCCCCGGTCCTCATCGTCGGCGACTTCGACACCACGGCTCCCGCGCCCGACCTGTCGGTCACGATCGCGGAGGGCCTGCAGAATCGCCCGGAGATCAAGGTCGCCCGCGATTCCGCGGAAATCTCCCGCCGCCAGGTTGGCGTCTCCAACCGCGCCAACCGGCCGGTGCTGACCGCCAACGCCTCCAGCGGGCTCGAGGACGGCCAGCTCCCGGCGATGTATGACAACAAGGGCTATTTCAACGGCGGGGTCAGCCTCACCGTCCCGATCCTGACCGGCGGCCGGATCACCGGCCAGCGGATCGAGGCCCGGGCCGATGCGCGCGCCGCCGAGGCCCGCGTCCGCCAGCTGTCCGCGACCATCGCGACGGACGTGGAGGACGCCCTGGCCGACTGGGGCGCCGCGCAGGCCCGCCTGGCCAACGCCGACGCCCTCGTGGCGCAGGCACAGGAGGCGCTGGGCCTCGCCCAGACGCGCTACGCCAACGGCGTCGTGACCAACTTTGAGCTCCTCGACGCGCAGAGCGCGGCGCGCGGCGCCGAACTCGCCCGGCTGCAGGCCCGCTACGACTGCGTGCTCGCCCGCCAGGCGACCGCGCGGGCGGCGGGCCGCCCGCCGGGAGCCTAAACGCCGGCTTAAGGGGGCGCCTCCGGCGATTGACCCTCTTCCCTCTTTTCGCTGTCAGTAAGGGGATGTTCACCATCATCGGCGGCGACGGCAAGGAATACGGCCCGGTTTCGGGCGAGGAAATGCGCAAATGGATTGCCGAGGGCCGGCTCAACGCGCAATCACAGGCGAAAGCGGAGGGCGACGCGACATTCCGCC
>CAIWXW010000017.1 GCA_903916755.1 uncultured Opitutaceae bacterium
ATGAGGAAATCGCCGCGCAGCTGCGGGTTTCGCTCTCCAAGGTGAAGACCGACATCCGCCGCGGCCGCGCCGCCCTGGCCCTGCTCCTGGGCCGTCCTGCCTGAAGTCCGTCCTCCCAATGATCCCCGACGAATCCCCCCAGAAGGTCGCCGATGCGCTCCAGGCCTCGCTGCGGGCGCTGCCCGACCGCGCCGCGCCGGCGACGCTCGAGCAGCGCGTGCGGGCGGAATTGGCCCGGCGCGCGGCGCAGCCGTGGTGGCGGCGATCCCTCGCGGACTGGCCCCGGGACGGGCGCTCATTGGTTCTCCTGGTCCTGGTCGGCGCCGCCGCGGGGCTCGGGGCGATCCTGCAAAGCGCCCCGGCCAGCCAGGCCATCAGCACCTTCGTCCTGCGCTTTTCCTGGCTCGCCCTGGTCCAGTCCATTGGCGCCACGCTCCTCGATTCGCTCCAGGTGGTCGGGGACGTGGTGCCGCGGGCCTGGCTTTACTATGCCGCCGCGGCGCTGGTGCTTTCCTATGGCGTGCTGCTCGGCCTGGGCGCCGCCGCCTATCGCGCCTTCTTTCGGCCGCGCGGCCGCTACCGCGTACTTCTGCCATGAAAAGCTCCTTTCTTTCTCTCCTGTCCTGCGGCGCTCTCTTTCTTGGCCTCACGGTGGCCGGCCGGGCCCAGGCCAATGACGCCACGGCGGCCAATCCGCCGTTCGACTCGGAAATGGGCATCACCGCCGCCCTGCGCGATGGCCGGCCCCACAGTCGCGATCGGGTGCAGATGTTCGGCAGCAACCGGGTCGGCGCCGCCGAGGTGGTGGCGGGCGACGTCGTGGCGATCATGGGCGGCAACACGGTTGACGGCGTGGTTTCCCACGACGTGGTGGCGATCATGGGCGGCAACACCATCAACGGCCTGGTGGGCGACAAGGTGGTGGCGATCATGGGCAGCGTGTACATCAACGGCCATGTCCGGCACCAGGTCACCGCCATCATGGGCAATGTCACCCTTGGGCCGGATGCGGTGATCGGCGGCGACGTGGTCAGCGTCGGCGGCACGGTGCGCCAGGCGCCTGGGTCGGTCATCCATGGCCGGATCACCAATGAGCGCTTTGGTTTCAGCCCGCAGGAAGGCGATGAATGGAACCGCGATTCCGTCTGGCGCCATCCGGATCCCGCGCACGCGGGCATGCCGGCGCTGGCGGTCTTCTTGTATCGGTGGAAATACGTCCTGATCGGCCTGGGGGTCCTGCTCAACGTCCTGCTGGCGCTGGTCTTTCCGCGGGGGGTCCGCCGCACCGCCGATGTGCTGGCCGAGCATCCGGGGGCCGTGATCCTCACGATGTTCCTGGCGCCGCTTTCGCTGCCGTTTCTCTTCATCCTGCTTTGCGTGACGGTGGTCGGGCTGCCCCTGGCGCTCGTCGGCTTGCCGGTGGGGGTCTGCTTCGCCATCTACTTCGGCAAGACGGCGATCTACCACCTGATCGGCCGCAACCTGACCCAGGGCCGCGTCGCGCCGGCGCTCAGCGTGCTGCTGGGTGCGCTGCTGTGCGTGCTGTTCTACCGGATTCCCTTTGCCGGAATAATGATTTCCATCGGCCTGTCGGCCCTCGGCTTCGGCTGCGCCATCGCCGCCCTGCTCTTTGCGGTCCGCCCGGTCGCCGTGCCGATCGCACCGGCCCCGCCCCCGGCTCCCGCTCCGCCTCCGCGTGAAGCGGTGCCCACTCCCGTCGCGCTGGCCCCGGAGCCGGCCCCCGCTTTCACCATGCCCCCGGCCGATGCCGCACCGCCGCCGACCGGGTCGGACCCGCTCCCGCCCCCGGCCGCTCCGCCGCCCCTGGCGGTCCTGCCCCGGGCCGGTTTCTGGGTGCGCATGGGCGCCCTCCTGATCGACGCGATGATCATCGGCATCTTTGCGCACGTCTGGTTTCTTGCGATCGCCGTCTACGCGGCCGTCATGTGGAAGCTGAAGGGCTCGACCGTGGGCGACATCGTCTTCGGGCTCCGCGTGGTCCGCCTCGACGATCGTCCGCTGTCCTGGGAGGCGGCGATCATCCGCGCGCTCGGCTGCTTTCTGTCGGCCGCGGCGCTCGGGCTCGGGTTCCTCTGGATCGCGTTCGATCCGGACAAGCAGGCCTGGCATGACAAGTTCGCCGGGACCGTGGTGGTGCGGACGAAGGGCATTTCCCTGGTCTGAGCCGGGCAGTCGTTTTTCGCTTTCCGCCGTTTATTTTTCCGCCTACGCCTTGCCCCATGGCAAATCCTCTGGTTGGCATCATCATGGGCAGCATCTCCGATTGGGAGACGATGCAGCACACCGCGCTGACGCTCGACGGCCTCGGCATCGCCTATGAAAAGCGGGTGATCAGCGCGCACCGCTCGCCCCAATTGGCGCACGACTGGACCACCGGCGCCGCGGGGCGCGGGCTGCAGGTTGTGATCGCCGCCGCCGGCGGCGCGGCGCACCTGGCGGGCGTGGCCGCCGCCCTGACGGCGCTGCCGGTCCTCGGGGTCCCGATGGAGTCCGCCTCGCTCAAGGGCATGGATTCCCTGCTTTCGATGGTGCAGATGCCCGCGGGCATCCCCGTCGCCACCTTCACGATCGGCAAGCCGGGCGCGATCAACGCCGCCTTGTTCGCGGCCGCGATGCTCGCGCTGTCCGATCCGAAGATCAAGGCGGCGCTCGACGCCTACCGGACCGCGCAGACTGAGAAGGTCGTCAAGACCCAGCTGCCTTGATCCAGCGCTCGTAGTCCTCGGGCGTGTCGAGGTCGATGGCGAGCTCGGGCAGGTCGACCTCCGCCACCTGGCTCGGGTCGCCATTGAGGAGGAGGCGCGCCCCTTCTTCGCCGGTGAGGGCGGCCAGGGCGGCGAAGTGTTCCCGGCCGAAGAGCGCCGGCGCCCCGCGCCGGGCGCTGTAGCGCGAGGCGGCGATGGGGCGGCCCGTGGTCTCATGGGCGGCGATGAGGCGGAGAATGGTCGCCGCCGAACACGCCGGCTGGTCGCACAGCGCGAACAGGGCCCCGTCGAGCCGCCGCGAGAATTGCTGGAGGAGGGCGAGTCCGGTCCGCAGCGACGAGGCCATGCCCTCCGACCACGCGGCGTTTTCCACGACGAGGACGGGGTAGCGGGCGAGGACCGGCCGCACCTGCTCGGCATGGGCGCCCAGGACCACGACGACGGGCCAGACCGGCGCGGCCAGGGCGGCCTCGACCACGCGCCCCACCATCGGCTGGCCGTCGACGGGCAAGAGGGCCTTCGGGGTGCCCATCCGGCGGGAGGCGCCCGCGGCGAGGATCACCACCCCGTACTGCCGGCGCTCACCCATGGATCGGGCGCCGGCGCTCGCGCAGCGGACGGCCGTCGCGGCCGCCGAGCACGGCCTGCATTTCGGCGAGGATGCTGAGGGCGACCTCCTCGGGCGCTTCCGCGCCGAGGTCCAGCCCGACGGGCGCCCGGAGGCGCGCGCGCTGCTCGGGTGTGACCACGAGGCCGTCGTCGCCGAGGTTCCGGAGAATCTGCTCGGCGCGGGTCCGGGGGCCCAGGAGGCCGAGGTAGGCGAGGGGATGCGGCAGGAGTTCCCGCAGGATCGGCGCGTCGTGGATGTAGTGATGCGTCATCACGACCGCCAAGTCGCCCGCCGCCGGCGCGGCCTGGGCCACCAGCTGCCCGGCGGGGGCCGCGATCAGGCGGTCCGCCGCGGGAAAACGTTCCGCCGTGGCAAAGGCCGGCCGCGCGTCCGCCACCACCACGCGCCAGCCCAGCTCCTTCGCGGCGCGCACGAGCGGCTGCGCGTCGTCGCCGGCGCCGAAGACAAAGAGGGCGGGGGCCGGCGCCACCGTCTGCCGAAAGACCTTCGCCGCCGCCGCCGGGCCGGGCAGCTGGTCGGCCAGGACCGTTCCGAGCGTGCCGGCCGCCGCGGCCTCCCAGACGACGGCGAGCTCGGTCGGACGCTGCTGCGCGAGATTCTCGGCGAGCGCCTGCGCCCAGGCCGGCTTTTTGGGCAGGCGTTCCAGCAGGACGCGGACGATGCCATGGCACCCCGCCCCCGTCCCCCAGATCAGGTCGTTCTCCGAAGTGGTGTCGTAGATCGCGAGCTCGGCCACCCCGGTCGACGCGACCACGCGGGCCCGCACCAGGATGTCCTCCTCCAGGCAGCCGCCGCTGATGGAACCGAGCCGGACGCCGGCGTCGTCGTAGAGCAGCCGCGCCCCGGCCCGGCGGTAGGACGAGCCCTCGACCGCGACCAGGGTCCCCAGGACCAGCGGGCCGTCGTCGGCCCGCGCCGGATCCGTCAGCCGGCGGGTGATGGCCTGGAGTTCCTTCACGGGCGTGGTTGGCTGCCGGCCGCGAGCGCGGCCTTCATCCGGCGCAGCCCCTCGGCCAGCGTGGAGCGGGGGCAGCCGAAATTGAGCCGGACGGCGCTGCCCTTGGCGGCGCCGAACATCTCGCCGTCGCTCAGGCCCACGCCATGCGTTTCAAAATGCGCGGCGGGATTCGAGAGACCGAGGGCGGAGACGTTGAGCCAGGCCAGATAGGTCGCCTCGATCGGCCCGTCCACCTGAATTCCCGGAAGCTCGCGGCGGATGTAATCGAGCAGGAAGTCGCGATTGCCGCTCAGGTAGGCCAGCAGGGCCTGGCGCCACGGCTCGCCGTCGCGATAGGCCGCCTCGCAGGCGGCGAAGCCCAGGGCGGTCACCTCGGCGACGATGCCCGTGCCGCCGCGCACCAGGCGCAGGCGCAGGTCCGGATCGGGGACGATCGCGAAGGAGGTGCCGAGGCCGGGGAGATTGTAGGTCTTGCTCGGCGCCATGAAGGTCACGAGCTGGCGGCTCATCCCCTCGACCGCCGCGGCGGCGACCGCCGTCGGAACGTGCCGGCGCTGGCCGTCGAGGATCAGGTCGCAGTGGATTTCATCGGAGCAGAGGACGAGCTTATGGCGGACGCAGAACTCGGCCAGCTGCGCGATCTCGTCCGGGCCCCAGATGCGGGCCAGGGGATTGTGGGGCTGGCAGAGGAGGAGCACCTTGGAGCGCGGGGTGACGGCCTGCCGGAGCAGATCCCAGTCGATGGCCCAGCTGGTGGGTTCGCCCGGCCGGAGCACCAGGGGGACCGAGCGGGTGATCCGGCCGCGGTTGCGCGGCGTCGTGAGAAAGGGCGGGTACACCGGCGTGAGGCAGAGAATCTCGTCGCCGGGTTCGCTGAAGGTATCCACGGCGACGTTCAGTCCGCAGACCAGTCCCGGCAGCCAGACCAGCCAGGCGGGATCGATCTTCCAGCCGTAGCGGGCCTCCATGGCGCCGACCACGGCATCGACCGTCGCCTTGACCGGCCGGGCATAGCCGAAGATGCCGTGGGCCACCCTTTCCTGCAGGGCCGCGATGACCGGCGGTGGCGACGCGAAGTCCATGTCCGCCACCCACATGGGCAGGATGTCGCGGCCGGCATATTTCTGCCACTTTTGCGAGTCGGTGCCGCGGCGTTCGGGAACGGTGTCGAAGTCGAAGGTGGGCATGCGAATGCCTAAGCTATTGCGAAAACGAAAAAAGCGAAAAGACCAAACGCTGTCTTAATAGCGTCTCCCTCCCGACGCCGGGGAGGAACCGAGTCACGAGTGAGAAAAATCTTCCCGCTGCGCCAGTCCCCTCGGGACAATCTTGCTCGTTCGCGGGGCCGTTGAGATTCTCAAATTACAAAATGGCAACAGGTTACGGATCCATTTAGTCCGGCACTCGATGTGCAAGGGGGGAGGCAAAGTCTATTCATCAACCTCCCAACCATCATGCGCATCATTCGCTACTATCCGAACAACCGCAGCTTCGTTCCCGCCGGCCGCCCGTGGGCCGGTCTCGAGCAGGAAATTGACCGGCTCTTCAGCACCGCCGTCACCGACTTCGGGGGCGCCGTGCTTTCCCGTACGCAATTCCCGGTCGATCTCTACGAGGACGCGGCCAACGCCTATGTCCGCGCCGAGCTGCCGGGCGTCAAACGCGAGGACATCCAGGTCGAGACGGCCGACGGTGTCCTGAGCATCACCGCCACTCGCAAGGAGACGGCGGGCGAAGCCGAGGAGGCATTCTCGTTCAGCCGCTCGGTCACGCTCCCGGCGGACGTCCAGTCCGAACAGGTCACTGCGGCCTACGAGAACGGCATCCTCACGGTCACTCTGCCCAAGCGCCAGGAAACCAAACCCAAGAAGGTCTCGGTCGCCGTGCAATAAGGCGGCCCTCCCCTCAGCACTTAAAAAAAGGAAGCAACCATGTCTCTGTTCAACACCCTCATTCCCTCGCTCAGCCGGATCCCGTCGCCCGCCGCCGCATCCGCGGAGGCGCCCGTCGGCCTCAAGCCCGTCTTCGACGTCAAGGAGACGCCGGAGGCTTACCGCCTGTCGGTGCGGCTGCCCGGCGTGACCAAGGAAGGCCTCGAACTGACCGCGGACAGCGAGCAGTTCCGCGTCGTCGGCCGCCGGGCCTGGAAACAGCCCGAAGGCTGGACCGCCGTGCATCGCGAGACGCCGGATTCGGCCTACGAACTCGTTCTCGGGCACGACAACGCCCTGAATGTCGACCAGATCCAGGCCGAGCTGGCCGACGGCGTCCTGCGCGTGACCCTGCCGAAGACCGAGGCGCTCAAGCCCCGGAAAATCGCGGTGAACTGAACGCCAGGTTAAAGGACGGAACCGAGCCGGGCCCCAGGGGCCCGGCTTTTCTTTTGGCGCGCCGGCCGGGCCGGTGATAGGGTGTGGCCATGTCCGCGCCCCCGCTGGCCGATGCCGCCGCCCCCGTTCTCCTCTTCGATGGGGAGTGCGGGCTGTGCCAGCGGGTGGTCCGGCTGCTGCTGCGGCTCGACCGGCGCGGGCGCCTGCGCTTCACCCCGCTGCAGGGCGCGCCGGGCCAGGAGTTCCTGCGGACCCACGGGCTGCCGACGGAGGATTTCAGCACGCTTGTCTTCGTGCCGGATTGGGCCCGGCGGAATCAAACGGATTTCCAGCTGCGCACGGACGGCGTCATCCGTGCGTTGCGCGCCATCGGCGGCGCCGGGCCGGTCCTGGCCGCGGGCCTGGCAATCTTCCCGACCGCCTGGCGCGATGCCGGCTATCGGCTGGTCGCCCGGGGGCGCCAGCGCTTCTTCGGCCCCTGGCGCGGCGGTCCCTTGCCGCGGCCTGAATGGGCGGCGCGGATCTTCTGATCAGGCCGTCCGGCCCCGGCCCCACAGGGCGGCGAGCGCGAGAATGGCCGTGATCACCGCCAAGGTCACGTAGGTGGGCAACGCGACCCACGGTTCGAGCAGCATCTTGGCGCCGACAAAGGCGAGGATGGCGGCCAGGCCGGTTTTGAGGTGCCGGAAGCGGAGCATGGCGCCGCTCAGGACGAAGTAGAGGGACCGCAGGCCGAGGACGGCAAAGAAGTTGGAGGCGATCGCGACCAGGGTGCTCCGCGTCACGGCTATCACCGCCGGCAGGGAATCGAGGGCGAACAGGAGGTCCGTGGTCTCGATCACGACCAGGACGACGAAGAGGAGGGTCGCCATCCGGCGTCCGTTCACGACCGCGAAGAACCGGGACCCATGAAACCGATCCGAGACGGGCAGATGCCGGCGCAGGAACCGGACGGTGCCGCTTTTCGTGGGATCGAAGTCGGACGCCTGGCCGTGGGAGCGCGCGAGCCGATAGCCGGCGACCAGCAGAAAGGCCCCGAAGACGTAGAGGACCGCGTGGAAGCGCCGGATCAGCCCAAAGCCCGCCAGCAGGAAGACCGCGCGCATCGCGATGGCGCCCCAGATGCCCCACGACAGCACCCGGCGCTGGAGCGCGGCGGGCACCTGGAACCGCGAGAAGATGAGGATGAAGACAAAGACGTTGTCGGCGCTCAGCCCGAGCTCGACCAGGTAGCCGGCGAGGTACTGCTGGCCGGCCTCGCCGCCCCTCCACCGGCCGATGACGACGGCCATGGCGAGGGCGAGGCCGATGAAGAGGGCGCACCAGGCCAGGGCGGCGCGGAGGGGCTTCGCAGGCAAACCTTGTCGGTCGGCCCGGAAACGTGCTTCATTTTTCGCCATGCGGTCAGGCATCTATCCCCCAATCCTTCCCTTGGCGCAAGAGCCGGCGCCGACCCCCGGCCGGGTGGTTTCAGCGGTGGTCCAGCTCCTGCAGGAGCTGGTCGACTGGGTGCATGGCTTCTTTCCGCGGATCAACGGGAGCCTTTTCCATTTCATTGCCGGCCTGGCCCTGATCGTCATCGCGGCCCTCCTGCGCACGCTGGCGACGGGCGTCCTGATCCGGCGGGCGCGGCAGAAGGCCGATGCGGGCGGCACGAATGTCGAGGAGGAGTTCCTGATGGCGATCGTCCCGCCCATCGGGGCCTTCTTCATGGTCTGCGGCATCTACGCCGCCCTGGCGGTGTTCAACCTGCCGCTCGAGGCGGAGCGGATCGCCGCCTATGGCGCGCGGGCCGCCGCGACCGTGATCGTCCTCTGGGGCATCTTCTGCGTCGGCGCGGGCACCCTGACCCAGTTCGAGAAGGCGGCCCGGAGCAAGGACCTCGGGATCGCGGTCTTCATGCCGCTCGTGCGCAAGATGCTGGGCTTCAGCTTCGCGGTCCTGGGCGTCCTCGTGCTGGCGGAGAGCCTCGGGCTCGACGTGAAGACCTTCCTGGCGGGCCTGGGCATCGGCGGCCTCGCGGTCGCCCTGGCCGCGCAGGACACCATCGCGAACATGTTCGGCTCCTTTGTGGTCGTCCTCGATCATCCCTTCCGCGTGGGCGACACGGTGCGGATCGCGGGCAACGAGGGCACGGTCGAGGACATCGGGCTGCGCTCCACCCGGCTGCGCACCAGCGCCCGGACCCAGATCGTCATGCCCAACAAGCTGGTGGCGACCGAGGCCATCACCAACCTGAGCCGGATGCCGCAGCGCCGGGTCGACCAGGCGATCGGGCTCACCTACGCCACCACGCCGGAACAGATGGAGGCAATCCTGGGCGACCTGCGCGCGCTGCTGCGCGCGGATCCGGGGGTGCATCCGAGCCTGGTCGGCGTCTATTTCTCGGGGTACGGCGAGTCCACCCTCGACATCCAGATCGTTTATTTCACGAGCGATGCCGCGTGGGCGCAGCACATGGAGGTGCGCGAGCGGATCAATCTGAAGATCATGCGCGCGGTCGCCGCGCGAAACCTCGAATTCGCCTTCCCGACCCAGACGGTGATCCACGCCACCCCGCCGCCGGCGATCGGCCAGCGCTGAGGGGCCGCCAGGCTACTGCTGCTGCCGCCGGTTGCGCCGGCCGCTGCCATCGCTGGTGTCGGCGGGCGGCGCGGCCGGGGCGACGCCGGAATTGCCCTGCGCCGCCTGTTCCCGCATCTGTCGGCGGGCGCGGACGGCTTCGGCCACGGCCTGAAGCCGGGCGGCTTCCTCGGCCGGGGAGGGACGGGCCTCGGGGCCGCCGGGGCCGCTGGTGCCGTTCAGGCCACCAGGGCCGGCGGCCGTGTTCAGGGCCGCCACTTTCGAGGCGCGCAGGACGAGGCGCACGGTCCGGCCGTCGGCCTGGACGGTGACGGCCTGGTGCTGCGGGTCGGCCTGGCGAACGACGAAGGCGTTGCCGCGCTCGTTCACGCCGACCCATGTGCCGGATTTCTTGGCCGGGTCGTAGATGCAGTAGCGCACGCCGTCAGGCGTCGACATGATGCCGCGCAGTTCGAGGGCGCCGGTCTCAGCGGCGCCGGGAGCAGAGGAGGCCGCGCCGGGCGCCATGAAGGGGGAGCTGTCGACCAGCTGGGCCACCGCGCGCGAGGCGGGCTGGAAGCTCAGGGCCGCCACGAGGAAGGGGAGGATGCGACGGAGGGGTTGCACGGGCAGGAATTCCATCCTGTCAGACGCCTCCGGGCCGGTCAAGTAACGCCCAAACGCGCTCAGGGCGCCCCCTCCGTCTGGCGCCGGATGATGGCCAGGTTCTGGCGGTAGGCGGCCCCGGCGGGATCGAGCCGGACCGCCTCGGCGAACTGGGCCATGCTTTCCGCCAGCCGGCCTTCCGCGGCCAGGGCGACTCCCAGATCGTTGTGAAGCACCGCCGAATCAGGCAGCGCGCGCAGCCCCGCGGTGAAGCGCGCGATCGCCTCCGCGGTCCGCCGCTCGGCCAGGAGGGTATTGCCCAGGTTGTTGAGGGCCTCAAAGGAATCGGGCCTGAGCCGCAGGGCCTGCTCATAGGCGGCGATCGCGCCGGCGGGATTGCCCGCGTCGCGCAGGGCATTGCCCAGGTCCGTCAAAGCCTCCGGGAACTCCGGGCGGTGCCGCAGGGCGGCCTGAAAACGGGGGATGGCCTCCGGGTTGCGGCCGGCGGCCCGCAGGACCAGGCCCAGGTTGTACTCGTCTTCGGCGTAGTCCGGCTTGAACCGGAGCGCGGCCTCGTACTCGCCGATGGCCTCGGCATTGCGGCCGGCCACCCGCAGGGCGGTGCCCAGGTTGCTATGGGCCTGGGCGAAGGACGGGCGCAGCCGCAGCGCGGCTTGGTAGTGGGCGATGGCCTCGGCGTTGCGGTCCGCGGCCGCGAGGGCCAGCCCCAGGTTGTTCTCGATCTGGGGCGCGCCGGGATGGTCGCGCAGGGCGGCGAGGTAGTGCGGGATCGCCTCCGCGCCGCGGCCCTCCTCGCGCAGCAGGTTGCCGAGATTGGCCTGGGCGAGCCAGCTGTGGGGGTTGTCGGCGAGGATCGCGCGGTAGAAGGTCGGCAGGTCGCGGTAGCGGCCGCACAGCTGCCGGGTTTCCAGGGCGAGCGCGCCCAGCAGGGCGGCGCAGCCGAGCCAGGCGAGACCGGCCGGCACGCGCGCGAGCAGCAGCGCCAGCGCCGCCCCGGCCAGGGTCAGGATACTCAGGCTCGCCAGATACTGGAAGTGGTCGGCGACGAACGAGAAGACGAAGGCGTACACGTTCAGGAACCCCAGCACGGGAAACAGGGAGCCCGCGAACAGGAGGGCCACCGCCAGGGGGGCGCGGCTCCAGGGCCGGATGAGCCAGAGCGCCGCCACGGCGGCGAGGGCCGCGAGCGGGTAGGCGTACTGCCAGGCGGCCCCCGGGTCCACGTGCCAGCGCGGATAGATGAAGGTCAGCCGCGCGGGCCACGCCAGCTTGGCGAGGTAGAACCAGATCGCCCGGCCCGCAATCAGGCCGCGCTGGGCGAAACTCAGGGCGAACTCATCCCCCTCCGCCCCGATGTACGTCCGCTCCACCCAGGCGGTGAAGAGGCCGCCGGCCGCCGCCAGGGCGAACCAGGGAATCAGAGGCGCCCCGTCCCGGCGCCAGGACAGGCGGCCCTCGCGCCACCAGACGACGACCAGGAGCGCGGCCGGCAGCGTGGCCGTCACGCTCTTGCTCAGGACGGCCGCGGCGAAGGCGGCGAGGCCGAGCAGGTAAAGGCCCGGGGCGGCGCCCTCTGTGTATCGCCATTTAAAATACGCATGCGCCGCCAGCAGGTAGAAGACGGTCGAGAGCGTGTTCTTCTGCTCGGAAATCCACGCGACGGATTCGGCCATGACGGGATGGACCGCGAAGAGCAGCCCGGCCAGCCAGGCTCCGGGCACCGCCAGCCGGCGCAGCAGCAGCGCCAGCAGGAGCGCCGCGCCCGCGTGCAGCAGCACGTTGGCCAGGTGGTAGCCCAGCGGGGCGTCGCCCCACAGCCGGTGCTCCGCCCAGAAGGCGGAGTGGAGCACGGGGTAATACTGCTCGGTCGCCCCGACCTGGAGCCAGATGCGCCCGAGGCCGCCGAGCGAGCGCAGCTCCGGGCGGGTCACATAATCCGGGTCGTTCCAGACCAGCCCGTTGGCCAGCGCCGGCCCGTAGGCCAGCAGGGTGACCGCCGCCAGGAGGGGGGCGATCCAGCGGACCGGCGCCTTGTTCTCAGTTATTAAAACGGAAAAGCGCAACGTCCCCGTTCTGGAAGACATACTCTTTGCCTTCGAGGCGATATTTGCCGGCCTCGCGCGCCGCGGCGACGCTGCCCAGCCGGGTCAGGTCGTCGTAGGAGACGATCTCCGCCTTGATGAAGCCCTTTTCAAAGTCGCTGTGGATCACGCCGGCCGCCGCCGGGGCCTTCCAGCCCTTCACGATCGTCCAGGCGCGGACTTCCTTCTCGCCGGCCGTGAAGTAGGTCATCAGCCCCAGGAGCGCGTAGGTGGCGCGGATCAGGTTGGACACGCCGGAATCGGACACGCCGAGGTCCTGCAGGAATTCCTTCGCCTCCGCGGGCGAGAGGTCGATCAGTTCCGCCTCGATCCGGGCGCTGATCGGCACGTAGGCCGCGTCGCTGTGCGCCTTGACGAAGGCCGCGACCTTCTGGACGAAGGGATTCTGCTCGCCGGTGGCCAGCTCGCCCTCGGCCACGTTGCAGGCGAAGATCACCGGCTTGGCGCTCAGGAGCTGGAACAGCTTGAGGAGGCGCACCTCGTCGTCGTGGACGGGGAGGGTGTTGGCCGGCTTGTTGGCGTTGAGGTGGGGGATGAGCCGCTCCAGCAGCGCGACCTCGGCGATCGCCTCCTTGTCGCCGCTCTTCGCCTTCTTGTGGTTCTTATCCAGCCGCTTCTGGGCGGAATCCAGGTCGGACAGGACCAGCTCGGTGTTGATGATCTCGATGTCGCGGACCGGGTCGACGCCGCCCATGGTGTGGATGACGTCCGGATCCTCGAAGCAGCGGACCACGTGCACGATGGCGTCCACCTCGCGGATGTGGGACAGGAACTGGTTGCCCAGGCCCTCGCCCTTGCTGGCTCCGGCCACCAGTCCGGCAATGTCCACGAACTCGATCGCGGCGGGGATGATGACGTTGGTCTTGGCGATCTTCTGCAGGGCCAGCAGGCGCTCGTCCGGCACGGTGACGACCCCCACGTTGGGATCGATGGTGCAGAACGGGTAATTGGCCGCTTCCGCCTTGCGCGAACGGGTCAAGGCGTTGA
Source organism: uncultured Opitutaceae bacterium (assembly GCA_903916755.1). Lineage (GTDB taxonomy): Bacteria > Verrucomicrobiota > Verrucomicrobiia > Opitutales > Opitutaceae > Palsa-1447. Next base: position 12,924 of record CAIWXW010000017.1, read on the forward strand.
AAAGGGTGGACTTGCCGACGTTGGGCAGCCCGACGATGCCGGTTTTAAGCATTGGGTTGGGCAAAATCGTCCCTCCGCAGGGGCTTGACAAGCCTTTTGCCGCCCGGTCTTATGTTCGGCTTTTCCTCAGAGAAACCGATCTTCCCGTCCCTTCCATGGCACTCAAAATCCGCCTCACCCGCGTCGGCACCAAGCACGAGCCGCACTACCGCGTTGTCATCGCCGAAGCCCGTTCCCGTCGTGACGGCGCCCCGGTCGAGTCCATCGGCACGTACAACCCCCGCGCCAAAGGCGAGCAGGTGAAGCTGGATCTGGCCCGCGTCGATTACTGGCTGGGCAAGGGCGCCCTCCCGACCGACACCCTGAACGCGATCATCAAGCGCTACCGTCGTTCGGCCGCGGCCGCCCCGGCGGCTCCGGCGGCCTGATTTTTGCCGCCGCGGCGGCGGGAGAGGCGTTATGCTCCGCATCGACGTCCTCACGCTGTTCCCGCGGATGCTGGATGGTTTTCTGGCCGAGAGCATGCTCGGCCGGGGCATTGAGCGCGGCCTGCTTGAGGTCAAAACGCACGATCTGCGCGCCTGGACCCTGGACAAGCACCGCACCGCGGACGACCGGCCCTTCGGCGGCGGCGCGGGAATGGTCCTCAAGCCCGAGCCGGTCTTTGCGGCCCTGGAGCAGCTCCAGTCTCCCGGCTGCCGCCGCATCTACCTCACCCCCGACGGGATACCGCTTTCTCCCGCCGTCGCGCAGGAGCTTTCCCGCCAGCAGCACCTCGTCATGCTGAGCGGCCACTACGAAGGCATCGACCAGCGGATCCGGGAGGGGATGATCGACCAGGAGATCAGCATCGGGGACTATGTCCTGACCAACGGGACCATCGCCGCGGCCGTTTTGATCGACGCGTTGAGCCGATTTATTCCGGGGGTTTTGGGTGAGGAAAAGTCGTTGACGCACGAATCTTTCACCGGCAAGTTGCTCGACTTTCCTCAATACACGCGTCCCGCCGAATTCCGGGGCATGTCCGTGCCGGATGTCCTTCTTTCCGGCAACCATGCCGAGATCGAAAAATGGCGACACGACCGTGCGATGGAAAAGACCCGCCAGAATCGACCCGATCTACTCAAATAAAGCCATCGCTATGAACCCGATCATCAAGGAGATAACCTCCTCCCAAATCAAGCAAGACGTCACGCCCTTCAAGGTGGGCGACGGCGTGCGCGTCCACACCAAGGTGCGCGAAGGCGACAAGGAGCGGGTCCAGGTTTTCGCTGGCATCGTCATCGCCCGCAAGGGCGCCGGCATCCAGGAAATGTTCACCGTCCGCCGCATCAGCTACGGCGAGGGCGTCGAGCGCGTTTTCCCGGTCAACTCCCCGAACATCGAGAAGATCGAGGTCGAGCGCGAGTCCGAGCCGATGCGCGCCCGCCTCTACTACCTCCGCCACCGCACCGGCAAGGCCGCGGTCGCCGTGAAGGAAAAAGAGCGCCGGGTCGCCGCCGCTCCAGCGGCCGCCCCCGTGGCGGCTCCCGCCGCCGCCTCCTAATCCGGTAACCCGCCATGGCGCTGTCCACGTCGGTCCTCTCCCAAGCCGCCAACCAGGCTCGGGGCCTGGCCATCGACGCGGTCCACGCCTGTTCGTCCGGGCACCTCGGCCTGCCCCTGGGCTGCGCCGAGATCGGCGCCGTGCTCTACGGCCACGCGCTCTCCCATAACCCGGAGTATCCGCGCTGGCTGAACCGCGACCGGTTCATCCTGTCTGCCGGCCACGGCAGCATGTTCCTGTACGCCTGGCTGCACCTGAGCGGCTATGCCCTGCCGCTCGAGCAGGTGAAGAAATTCCGCACGCTGCACAGCATCACCCCCGGCCATCCCGAGTTCCGGGAAACGCCCGGCGTCGAGGCGACCACCGGCCCCCTGGGCCAGGGCGTCGCCAACGCGGTGGGCATGGCAGTCGCCGGCCAGATGGCGATGGCCCGGTTCAACACCCCGGCGCACCCGATCTTCGACTATCACGTCGTCTGCCTCGCCGGCGACGGCTGCATGCAGGAGGGCGTCGCGATGGAGGCGGTGGAATTCGCGGGGCACCAGAAGCTCGACAACCTCATCCTGATCTACGACTCGAACAAGGTCACCCTGGACGCGATGGCGGACAAGACCCAGAGCGAGAACACGGCGGGGCGGTTCCGGGCCATCGAGTGGGACGTCCAGACGGTCGACGGCCACGACATGGCCGCCTTCCTCAAGGCCTTCCTCAAGGCCAAGAAGGCGAAGAGCGGTAAGCCCCAGCTCATCATCGCGCACACCATCATCGCCCGCGGCATCCCCGAGGTGCAGGGCACGCAGAAGGGCCACGGCGAGGGCGGCGCCAAGTTCGCCGACTCGGCCCGCGCCGGGCTCGGCCTGCCCCCGGAGCATTTCTTCGTCAGCGAGGAAGTCCGCGCCTATTTCGCGGTCCACAAGAAGGCGCTCGTCCGGCGCTACAACAAGTGGAACAAGGGCTACAAGGCCTGGCGCCTCGCCGCCCCCGAGCGCGCGGCCCTGCTCGACTCGGCCTCGGCCACCCCGAGCGCGGTCCAGCTGCTCGAGAAGATCCCGGTCTTTGCCCCCGACGTGAAGCTCCCGGGCACCCGCGGCGCGGGCCGCGAAGTCCTCCAGCCGATCGCGGCGGAGCTGCCGCTGCTGATCAGCGGGAGCGCCGACCTCCACGGCTCGACCTACAACTACATCAAGGCCGACAAGGACTTCGACCCGACCAATCGCGCCGGCCGCAACATCCGCTTCGGCATCCGCGAGCACGCGATGGCGGCCATGTGCAACGGCGTCGCCTACGACGGGCTCTTCCGCCCGTCGTGCGCGACCTTCCTGGTCTTCGCCGACTACTCGCGGCCGCCGATGCGCCTGGCGGCCCTCTCGAAGCTGCCGGTCGTCTACATCTACACGCACGACTCCATCGGGGTCGGCGAGGACGGCCCGACCCACGAGCCGATCGAGACGATCTCCGCCCTCCGCCTGATCCCGCGCATGGACGTGATCCGCCCGGCGGACGCGGAGGAGACCGCCGCCGCTTTCGCCGCCGCGATGCAGCGGACCGACGGCCCGACGCTTCTCGCGCTGACGCGCCAGGAAGTGCCGAACCTCAACGATATTCCGGTGCAGGTCCGCCGTTCCGGCGTCCTCCGCGGCGCCTACATCGCCGTCCAGGAAACCGAGACCCTCACGCACATCCTGCTGGCCTCCGGCAGCGAGCTGCAGCTCGCCCTCGCCGCGGCCAAGGAGCTCGGCGCGGGCGTCCGCGTGGTGTCGGTGCCCTCTTTCGAGCGCTTCAACCGCGAAGCCGCCGAGTACCGCGAGAGCGTGCTCCCGACGTCGTGCAAGAAGCGCGTGGCGATCGAGGCCGGCGTCCCCGCGCTCTGGCGCCAGTACGTCGGGCTCGAGGGCAAGGTGATCGGCATCGAGCGGTTCGGCCTCAGCGCCCCCGCCCCGGTGATCTTCAAGGAACTCGGGATTACCACCGAGGCCCTGGTCGCCGCCGCCCGTTCGCTCTGACCGAGGGCGCGCTCAGCGCGCCGCCGCCGCGTCCTGCCAGGCGGCCGGGTCCCGGAGGGACCAGCCGCCGCCGAGGGCCTTGTACAGCTGCACGATCGAGATCAGCTCGTCGCGGCGCGTCTGCGCCAGGGCCGATTCGGCCGGATAAAGCAGCTGCTGGGTCTGGAGCAGCTCAAAATAGCCGATCAGGCCGGACTTGTAGCGATCCTCGGCGTAGCGGACCGCGTCCTGGTAGGCCGCGACCTCGTGCTCCTGCAGCCCGCGGACCTCGCCGAGCTTTTGCCGGGTGACGAGGGCATTGGCCACGTCCGCGAAGGCGGCGAGCGCCGTCTGCTCGTACTGGAGCTTCGCCGTCTGCGCGATCGCCTTGGCGGCGTCGTATTCGCCCTTGAGGGCGCCCGCCTGGAAGAGGGGGCCGGTGACCTGCGCCCCCACCGACCACAGCTCGTCCTGGTGCAGCGTGACGTCCTGGAGGTGCTGGCTCACGCCGCCGAAAAGCGCGCTCAGGCCGAAGCGCGGCAGGAAGCCGCCGATCGTGGCGCCGAGCTGGGCGTTGGCGGTCTTGGCCGCGTATTCCGCCTGGAGGACGTCGGGCCGGCGTTCCAGCAGCGCCGAGGGGATGCCGGCCGGAACCTCGGGGGCGGCGGCATGGGCGAAGAGCGGGGTGCCGCGGACGATCGGGCCCGCATTGCGGCCGATCAGGACGCTGAGCTGGTTTTCGGTCAGCGCGATCTGCCGCTCCAGGGCGGGGATCTGCGCCGCGGCCTGGTCCTGCGCCGCGGCGGCGCTGGCGGTTTCCAGCCGCGAGGCGATGCCGCCGGTCAGCCGCTGGTTGAAGAGGGCCAGGCTGTGGCCGAAGGAATCCGCGGCCTGCCGGGCGATGGCGATCTCCGCGTCGAGCTCGAGCAGTTGGAAATAATCCGAGGAGACCTCGGTCACGAGCGAGAGGAGCACGCCGCGGCGCGCCTGCTCGGTCCCCAGGTACTGGTCGCGGGCCGCCTCGTCGAGCCGGCGCAGCCGGCCCCAGATGTCGGGCTCCCACGCGGCCGACAGATAGGCGTCGAAGCCGTTGCCGGTCGTCCCGGTCCCGAGCGTGTTGGGCCGCCCGGAAACCGTGTTGCGGCCGCGAAAGGCGTCGCCGGCGTAGCCGAGCGAGGGGAAGAGGGCGCCGCGGGCCTCCCGCGCGATGGCGCGGGCCTGCTCGACCCGGACGGCGGCGATCCGCGCGTCGAAGCCCTGGGCGAGCGAGGCGCGCACCAGCTCGGTCAGGACCGGGTCGTGGTAGAGATCCCACCAGCCGAGGTCGGCGAGCGAGCGCGCGTCGGCCTCGGGCTGGCCGCGGTAGGCGGCGGGCGTCTGGGTGTCCGGCCGCCGGTAGTTCGGACCGACGGCGCAGCCGGCGAGGAGAACGAGCGGGGCGAGGAGCGGGAAGCGGAGTCGCATGGGCGCGGGCCTCAGGGGTTTAGTGCAGCGGCGGCGTGCCGATCGCCGCCTGGCGCCTGGCCCGCTTGGCCTCGCCGCCGGCCAGCTTCTCGACGGCATAGAAGGCGACGGGGGTGAAGAAGATCGCGAGCACGCTGGCCGCCAGCATGCCGCCGATGACCGCGGTGCCCATCACCTGCCGCGCGACCGCGCCGGCGCCGGAGGCGACCCACAGCGGAATGCAGCCGAGGATGAAGGCGAAGGAGGTCATCAGGATGGGGCGAAGCCGGATCTTCGCGCCCTCGAGCGCGGCATCGATCAGCGACTGGCCATGCTCGAAGCGCGTCCGCGCAAACTCCACGATCAGGATCGCGTTCTTGGCCGACAGGCCGATCAGCATGACCAGGCCGATCTGGGCGAAGACGTTGAACTCCATCGAGCGCAGAAGCAGGAAGGCGAAGGCGCCGAAGACGGCGATCGGGACGCCCAGGAGGACGCTGAAGGGCAGCGACCAGCTCTCGTAGAGCGCGGCCAGGATCAGGAAGACGAAGACCAGCGAGAGGCCGAAGATCGCCGCGGGCGAGACGCCCTCGGCCGCCTTCTTTTCCTGGTAGGACATGCCGATGTAGTCGAAGCCCATTTCCTTCGGCATGGTCTGCGCGAAGACCTCCTCCAGGGCCTTGGTCGCCTGGTCCGAGCTGTAGCCGGGGGCGGCCGCGCCGTTGATCTGGGCGCTGCGGTAGAGGTTGTAGCGCATGGTGAACTCCGGGCCGAGCCGGCGCTCCACCGTGGTCAGCGCGGAAAGGGGCACCATGTCGCCCGCCTTGTTGCGCACGTAGTACGAGTCGAGGTTCTCGACCCGGCTGCGGTATTCTCCCTCCGCCTCGACGTAGACCTGCCACTGGCGGCCGAAGCGGTTGAAGTAATTGACGAAGATGCCGCCCATGTAGCACTGCAGCGTCTTGTAGACGTCCGCCAGGGCGACGCCCTGCTTCAGCACCTTGTCGCGGTCGACCTGGATGAAGACCTGCGGCACGGCGGGGAGGAAGGTGGTGGCCATCCCGGCCAGCTCCTTCCGCTTGCGCGCGGCCTCCAGGAACTTGTTCAGGTTGGCGCCGAGGAAGCCGATGTCCTTGCCGGCCCGGTCCTCGAGGACGAAGGTGAAGCCGCCGGCGGTGCCCACGCCGGGAATCGAGGGCGGGGCGAAGGCGAAGGCGGTGCCCTCGGGGATCCTGGCCAGCGCGGCGTTGATGTGCGCCTTGATTTCGGCGTAGTGCTCCGCCGCCTTCGTCCGGTCCGACCACGGCTTGAAGGTCACGAAAAAGAAGCTGTTGTAGGTGCTGTAGACCGTGCTGAGGAGGCTGAAGCCCACGATCTCCACCGAGTTCGCCACCCCGGGTGTGCTGGCCAGGACCCGCTCGACGTCGCGGGCCGCCTCGCCCGTGCGCTGCAGCGACGCGGAGTTCGGCAGCTGGAGCGCGACGTACATGTAGCCCTGGTCCTCGTCCGGCAGGAAGGACGTGGGCAGGTGCCGCCAGAGGAGCGCGGCGGCGGCGATGAAGCCGCCGAGGAGCAGGAAGGCGAACACGCTCTTATGAATGAGGTGCCGGGAGGCGCTGACATAGCGGTCGGTCGCCCGGGCGAACACGCGGTTGAACCACCCGAAGAAGCGGGCCAGGAGACCCTTCGAGGCCTGCCGGGGCCGCAGGAGGAGGACGCAGAGGGCCGGGCTGAGCGACAGCGCGTTGAAGGCCGAGATCGCGACCGAGATCGCGATCGTGAGCGCGAACTGCTGGTACAGCCGCCCGGTGATTCCGGGGATGAAGGCGGTCGGCACGAAAACGGCGCCCAGGATGACGGCGATCGCCACGACGGGTCCGGACACCTCCGCCATGGCCTGGAGCGTCGCGTCGCGGGGAGACTTGCCCTCTTCCATGTGGTGCTCGACCGCCTCGACCACGACGATCGCGTCGTCGACCACCAGGCCGATCGCGAGCACCAGCCCAAAGAGGGAGAGCGTGTTGATGGAAAAGCCGAAGAGCGGGAACAGGGCGAAGGTGCCGATCAGCGAGACGGGCACGGCGAGGAGGGGGATCAGCGTGGCGCGCCAGCCCTGCAGGAAGATGAAGACGACCAGCACCACGAGGGCCAGCGCCTCCCAGAGGGTCTGGGTGATCTCGCGGACGCCCTCGGAGACGGAGCGCGTCGTATCGAGCGCGACGGTGTAGTCGAGATCCTCGGGAAAGCGCTGCTTGAGCTGGGCCATGGCGGCCTGGACGCCCTGGGCGCAGTCGAGCGCATTGGAGCCCGGCAGCTGGTAGATGGCCATGACCGCGGCCGGCTTGCCGTTCAGGCGGCCGAGCACGTTATAGGCCTGGGCGCCGAGTTCGACGCGGGCGACGTCCCGCAGGCGCACCAGCGAGCCGTCCGGATTCTCGCGCAGCACGATGGCCCCGAATTCCTCCGGCGAGGTCAGCCGGCCCTGCGCGCGGACCGAGTAGGTGAAATCCTGGCCTTTCGGCGCGGGCTCGCCGCCGATCTGGCCGGCGGGATTGACCGTGTTCTGGCTCTGGATCGCCTGGACGACGTCGCTGACCGTGAGGTTGAGCTTTGCCAGCTGGTCCGGCTTCACCCAGTAGCGCAGGGCGTACTGGCCGGCGCCGAAGACGGTCACGCTCGCGATACCCGGCACGCGGGTCAGCTGGTCGTTCAGGTTGATGTAGGCGTAGTTCGCCAGGAAGGTGCTGTCATAGGTCCCGTGCGGCGAATTGAGGCCGATCAGCATCAGCGGGGCCGAGAGGGACTTCTGGACGGTTACGCCGAAGGCGGCCACGTCCGAGGGCAGCTGCGGGCTCGCCTGCGTGACCCGCATCTGGGACAGGATCAGGTCGGTGTTCGGATCGGTCGCGACGTCGAAATTCGCGGTCAGCCGGAGCGAGCCGTCGCTGCCGTTGATCGAGTACATGTAGTTCAGGTTGTCCACCCCGCTGAGCTGCTGCTCGATCGGCGTGGCCACCGACTGCTCGACCGTCTGGGCGTCCGCGCCCACGTAGCTCGTGGTGATGCGGGCCTCGGGTGGGACGATCTTGGGAAATTGGGCGACCGGCAGCCCGAAGAGGCAGACCAGGCCCACGATCACCGTCAGGATCGAGATGACGATCGCGACGATGGGGCGATTGATGAAGAACTTGGACATGGACCGGGCGGGGGCCGCTTACTGCGCCGCGTGGAAGGGCTGGGGGCGGACGACGCTGCCCTCATGGACCTTCTGGAAGCCCTCGACGATGACCTCCCGGTCGTCGGGCTGGAGCCCGGCCTCGATCGCCACCAAGCCGTTGAGGCGGCCGCCGACCTTCACCGTGCGCAGGTGCGCGTGGTTGCCGGCGTCGACGACCGCGAGCTGCGAGCCGCCCTGCAGCTCGGTCAGCGCGCGTTCCGGCACCAGCAGCGCGTCCTTGATGATCCGGACGGTGCCGCGGACGCGGCCGTACTGGCCGGGCCGGAGCAAGCCATGCGGGTTCGGGAACAGCACCGCGATCCGGAGCGTGCCGGTATTGGCGTCGATCTGGCGGTCCGACGCGAAGAAGGTGCCGGGGTAGGGGTAGACGGTCCCGTCGGAAAGGATCAGCTGCAGCTTCACGTTGGCCGGGAAGCCGTTCGCGTCCGGATACTCCTTCATGAAATCGAGGTAGTTCTGCTCGCTGATCGGGAAGTAGACCTTCATCGGGTCGAGCGTCGACACCGTGGTCAGGATGCCCGTGGCGGGGCCGACCAGGTCGCCCACCTGCACCTGCACGATGCCGGCGACGCCGTCGACCGGAGAGGTGATCCGGGTGAACTCGAGATTGACCGTGGCGTTGTCGACGGCGGCCTGGCCGGCGGCCACCTGGGCCTTGGCCGCGAGATCCGCCTGCACGGCATCATCCAGCTCCTGCTGGCTGATCGCCTGCTCCCGGGCCAGCGGGCCGTAGCGCTTCACGTCCTGCGCGGTTTTGCCCGCCTGGGCCTCCGCCTGGGCCAATTGGGCCTTGGCCTGGGCCAGGGCGGCAAGAGCGGGACGGGGATCGATTTCGAAGAGGGTGTCGCCCTGCTTCACATGGCTGCCCTCCTTGTAATCCTGCTTTATCAGGAGGCCGCTGACCTGGGCGCGGATCTGGGCGTCGACGAAGCCGTTGACGTTGGCCACCCAATCCTGGGTGATCGGGAGGTCATGGTGCTCAACCGGCGTGACCGTCACGTCGATCGCGGCGGGCGGGGGCGGCGGGGGCTTTTGGCAGCCGCCGAAGGCCAGGAGCAGCAGGGCGGACGAAACGGAGGAGGCGAGGGTCACGGCGGCCCGGCGCCCGCGGGGTGGAATGCTACCATTCATGTCGAGGGAGGAATCGGGTCACTGAGGTCGTCTTAGGCGTTAAAGCAACCGGCTTCTGGAAATGCGGGTGAATCGCTCGAAGGGCGGTTTAATCTGCTTGTGTTTTTAATTAGCTCCCTAATTATCAGGTTCCTTACCTTCCGATGTCAATGCCGTTCCTCATGCTCAAGGACCTGCCGCGCTACGAGTGCCTGCTCGAGGCCTCGCTGCAGTTTCCCGATCTCGATCCTACCGCGGCCGAGGCCTATCTTAACCTGCTGCGCACTTCCGATGAGGTTTTCCGGGCTCGGGAAGCGTATCTGGCGAAGCACCACCTCTCCCAGGGGCGCTTTACGGTGCTGATGCAGCTCCTCGACAAGGCCAAGAACTGCGCGACACCCCGCACCCCCGCTGAACTGGCCGAGCTGGCCGGCGTCCGGCGAGCCACCATGACGGGCCTCATCGACACGCTCGAGCGTGACGGCCTGGTCAAGCGCGAGCCCGATCCGGTCGACCGCCGGATGATGTCGGTCCATCTCACCGCGCGCGGCGAGGAGGTCCTTCGCCAGGTCCTGCCGGGCCATTTCCAGTGGATGGCCAGTCTCATGGCGCCCCTCGACGAGGCAGAACGCAAGACGCTCGTCCGGCTCCTGAGCAAAATCGTTGAAAGGGTGCAGAGTCCGTCCGTCGCGACGCCCGTCGAACGTTGATCTTTTGGTCGACCGACTGGCATTTTTTGACTTAAGTTTAGCTGCTTCAATCCATACCTCCTTCTGATTCCATGCTTAAAAAGATCCTTCTGACCGCTCTCGCCTTGGTGGTGGTGATCGGCGTCATCGCCGGTATTAAAGTAATGCAAATCAAGGCTTTGATCGCCGCGGGTGCCGCCTATGCGCCGCCGCCGGAGCCCGTCACCACCGCGGTCGTGACCTCGGAGAGCTGGGTGCCGACGATCCCGGCGGTCGGCTCGCTCACCGCGATCCAGGGCGTGACCGTTTCCGCCCAGCTGGACGGCAACGTGACGGGCATCGCCTTTCAGGCGGGCAGCCTGGTCAAGGCCGGCGATCTCCTGGTCCAGCAGGACGTGACGGTCGAGGAGTCCCAGCTGCGCGCCGCGCAGGCCGCCGCCGAGCTGGCCCGCCTCAATCTCCAGCGCTCGCAGGAACTCCTGGAGAGCAAGACCATCTCGCAGGCCCAGTTCGATTCCGACAACGCCGGCTCCCAGCAGGCGATCGCGCAGGCCGACAACATCAAGGCCACGATCGCGAAGAAGACCATCCGGGCGCCCTTCACCGGCCGGCTCGGGATCCGCCTGATCAACCTGGGCCAGACCCTCAAGGCCGGTGACGCCATCGTCTCCCTCCAGGCGCTCGATCCGATCTACGCCGACTTCTACCTGCCGCAGCAGGAGCTGGGCCGGATCGCGGCCGGCCAGGAGGTGGAGGTGACCAGTGAGTCCCTCGCCGGCCACAAGGTTTCCGGCAAGATCACCGCCATCAGCCCGGACGTCGACAGCGCGACCCGCAATGTCCGCGTGGAGGCCACGGTGGCCAACGCGGATGAGCGCCTCCATCCCGGCATGTTTGTCGATGTGAGCATCGAACTTCCGACCAAGGACAAGGTCCTCGTCATCCCCGCCACCTCGGTCCTTTACGCCCCCTACGGAGATTCCGTCTTCATCGTCGAGGAAAAGAAGGACGATAAGACCGGTGAGACCACGAAGACCGTCCGCCAGCAGTTTGTCCGCCTCGGGATCTCCCGGGGTGATTTCGTGGCGGTCACCTCCGGCATCAAGGAGGGGGAAGTGGTCGTGACCACGGGCGGCTTCAAGCTGCACAACGGCGTGAAGGTCATCGTCAACAACACTCTCGCGCCGGCCGCCGAGCTGGCGCCGAAGCCGACCGATTCGTGACCGCCTAGGCCCCGCCTGCGGTTCCGCTTCCCTCCCGCTCCATGCAATTTACCGACCTTTTCATCCGCCGCCCGGTCCTGGCCATCGTCGTCAGCCTGGTGATCATCATCGCCGGCGTGCAGGCGATCGGCACGCTGAATGTCCGCCAGTACCCCCGCAGCGAGAACGCCTCGATCACCGTCACCACGGTCTACGTCGGCGCGAGCCCGGAGCTGGTCCGCGGCTTCGTCACCACCCCGCTGGAACAGGCCGTGGCCGCCGCTGACGGCATCGACTACCTGCAGTCCTCCAGCTCCCAGGGCGTCTCGACCATCACCGCCCGCCTCAAGCTCAACTACGACCCGGACAAGGCCCTGGCCGAGATCAGCTCGAAGGTCGACAGCGTCCGCAACAACCTGCCGCCCGAGGCCCAGATCCCGGTCCTCAGCATTCAGTCGGCGGACAGCCAGTTCGCCGCCGCGTACCTCAGCTTCACCTCGGACGCCCTGCAGCAAAACGAGATCACCGAGTACCTCGTTCGCGCGGTCCAGCCGCGCCTCGCGGCCCTGGCCGGCGTCCAGCGGGCCGACATCCTGGGCGGCCGAACCTTCGCCATGCGCGTCTGGCTCAAGGCCGACCGCCTGGCCGCCTTCAACATCAGCCCCGCGCAGGTCAGCGCGGCCCTCGCGGCCAACAACCATCTGACCGCCCTCGGCGTGACCAAGGGTGCCCTGATCCAGGTCAACCTGGTCGCCAACACCGACCTCCGCTCGGTGGACGAATTCAAGCAGCTGGTCATCCGCCAGCAGAACGGCGCCATCGTCCGCCTGGGCGACGTCGCTGACGTCTCCCTCGGGGCCGAGGACTACAACACCGAGGTGCACTTCTCCGGCAAGACCGCGGTTTTCATGGGCATCTTCCCGCTGCCCAACGCCAACTCGCTCGACGTGATCGCCAAGGTCCGCGCGGAAATGGAGCTGATCCAGAAGGACCTGCCCTCCGGCATGCAGGCCAGCATCGCCTACGACGCGACCAAGTACATCGACACCGCGATCCACGAGGTCATCCACACGCTGCTCGACACGCTGCTCATCGTCGTGGTCGTCATCTTCCTCTTCCTGGGCTCGTTCCGCTCGGTCATCGTGCCGGTGGTGACAATCCCGATCTCGCTGATCGGAGCCATCTTCCTGATGCAGATCTTCGGGTTCACCGTGAACCTGCTCACGCTGCTCGCGATCGTGCTCTCGGTGGGTCTGGTGGTCGACGACGCCATCGTCGTCGTCGAGAACGTCGAGCGGCACCTGGCCGAGGGGCGCACGCCCTTCGACGCCGCGATCCTGGGCGCCCGGGAGCTGGTGGGCCCGATCATCGCCATGACGATCACGCTCGCGGCGGTCTACGCCCCGATCGGCCTGCAGGGCGGCCTGACCGGCTCGCTCTTCCGCGAGTTCGCCTTCACGCTCGCCGGCGCGGTCCTGATCTCCGGCATCGTGGCCCTGACCCTCTCGCCCATGATGGCCTCCCGCCTGCTCCGCGCGGGCGACGACGAAAAGGGCTTTGCCGGCAAGATCACCCACTTCTTCGCCCGGGTGCGCGCCTCCTACGGCCGACTGCTCGGCGCCTCGCTGCGCAACCGCGGCATCGTCTACACCATCTGGATCGCGGTCGGCCTGGTCGGCTTCCTCATGATCTCGATGGCCCCCCAGGAGCTGGCGCCGACGGAGGACCAGGGCGTCATCTTCGGCGGCGCCAACGTCTCCGCCAACGTGACCATCGACCAGCTCCGGCCCTTTGCCGACGCGGTCAACAAGGCGTTCTTCAGCATCCCCGAGACGGAATTCGTCTTCCAGCTCACGTCGCCCGGCAGCAGCTTCGGCGGCGCGGTGATGAAGCCCTGGGACGAGCGCAAGCGGAACACCTCGCAGATCCTGCCGGACATCCAGCAGCGGCTGCAGGCGATTCCCGGGATCCAGATGCAGGCCGGGCCGCCCTCGGCGCTCCCCGGCGGCGATCTCTTCCCCTTCGAGTTCGTGGTCTCCTCCACCCGCGACTACGACGAACTCCTGCCCCTCGCGCAGAAGCTCGCCGGCGACGCGGCCCAGAGCGGCATGTTCGCCTTCCCGCCGATCATCGACGTGAAGATCGACCAGCCGCAGTCCGAGGTCATGCTCGACCGCAACAAGGTCGCCTCGCTCGGGCTCAACCTGCAGCAGGTCGGCAACGACCTGGCGGCGGCCGTCGGCGGCAACTACGTCAACTTCTTCGACATCGGCGGCCGCAGCTACAAGGTGATTCCGCAGGTCAAGCGGACCGACCGGCTCAATCCGGACCAGCTGCAGCAGATCTACATCACGGGCCCGGCCAATCGCCTGATCCCGCTGAGCACGGTGGCGACGATCCAGAACACCACCGTCGCCCGCTCGCTCAACCGCTTTCAGCAGCTGAATGCCGTCACCATCACCGGCCTGGCGATCCGGCCGCTGGACCAGGCGCTCAAGTTCGTCGAGGCCGACGCGGCCAAGATCCTGCCCAAGGGCTATGTCACCGACTACATGGGCGAATCCCGCCAGCTGCGCTATGGCGGCGGCGACCTCGCCTTCTGGGGCATGATGGGCCTGGCGGTCACGCTCATTTTCCTGGTCCTCGCGGCCCAGTTCAACAGCTTCCGCGATCCCCTCGTGATCATCGGCGGCTCCGTGCCCCTCGCGATCTTCGGCGCCTCGCTCTTCATGTTCCTGAAGATGCCGAATCCGAACATGCCGTTCTTCACCAACGGCTGGACCACGACCCTCAACATCTATTCGAAGGTCGGACTGGTGACCCTGATCGGGCTCATCTCGAAGAACGGCATCCTGATCGTGGAGTTCGCCAACCGGCTGCAGCTGGAGGGCAAGTCCAAGATCGACGCCGTCCATGAGGCCGCGATGACCCGGCTCCGGCCCATCCTGATGACCAGTGTCGCCACCGTCGCCGGCCATTTCCCGCTGACCCTCGTGACCGGCGCCGGCGCCGCCGCCCGTAATTCGATCGGCCTCACGCTGGTCGGCGGCATGTCGATCGGCACCGTCTTCACCCTCTTCGTGGTTCCCTCAGTCTACGTCCTGATCGCCAAGGACCATTCCAAGGACCGCGCCCGCGCCCAGGCGGAGTCCACCTCCCTCGAGCCCGCTTCCGCATGAAAACGCCGCTTTTGCTCAGCCTGTCCGTGGTCGTCGCGCTCTCGGCCCATGCGATGGGCCCCATGAACGCGCCGCCCCCCCCGCCCGATCCCCTGGATCTGAAGGGTGCCATCGTCTACGCCTTGGACCACAACTATGTGATTCTCCAGGCCCGCGAGCAGATCAAGCAGCAGGAGGGCGTCATCGTGCAGGTGCAGGCCGCCGGCATCCCGAACGTCGGGGCGATCGGCAGCTACCAGCGGAATGATCCGAACATCTCCCAGACGCTGCCCCAGGAGAACTCCCAGACGCTGGCCGAACTCAAGGCCACGCAGACCCTCTTCGCCGGCGGCGGGATCCACGCCTCGGTCAAGAACGCGAAGCTGGTCCGCGACGCCGCCCTCTACGACCTGCAGACCGCGATTGACGCGGCGCTCCTCGACGTCCGGAACCGTTTCTACACCGTTCTCCTCGCCCGCGAGAAGGTCCGGGTCCAGGAGCAGAACATCGGCCTCTTCCAGAGCCAGCTGAAGGACAGCCAGAACCAGTTCCACGCGGGCTCCACGTCCAACTTTGAGGTCCTGCGGGCCCGGGTATCCCTGGCCAACTCGCAGCCTGACCTAATCACCGCCCGGAACGACTACCGGGTCGCGATCGAGCAGCTCCGCCAGTCCCTCGGGGTGCCTTCGACGCCGGGCCTGGGCGCTCCCGCCTTCCCGCAGGTCCAGGGCTCGCTCGACTACGCGCCGGAGAACTATGACCTCGAGGCCGCGCTGGCCTCGGCCCACCTCCACCGGCCCGAGCTACTCCGCCTGGACAAGCTGTCGCAGGCCGGCGAGCAGGTCGTGGTGAACGCCCGTTCGACCTACTATCCCAATGTCGGCCTCTTCGGCGGCTATGAGTGGGGCCGGATCGGCCTCGCCCAAGGCGGCAGTTTCAGCGGTTCCGGCTGGCTGGTCGGCGTCCAGTCCTCCTGGTCCATCTTCGACGGCCGGGCCACGGCCGGCAAGGTTACCCAGGCCAAGTCGCAGCTGCGGCAGGCCCGGCTCACGCAGTCGCAGGAAGACCTGGCGATCGACATCGAGGTCCGCCAGGCCTTTTCCACCTGGGACGAGGCCAAGGAGCTGGTCTCCGCCTCCGGCCAGACGGTCGAGCAGGCGCAGGAAGCCCTGCGGCTGGCCAACGCCCGCTTCAAGGCGGGTTCGGCCACGCAGCTGGACGTCCTGACCAGCCAGGTCGCCCTCACCCAGGCCCGCACCAACCAGGTGCAGGCCAACTTCAATTATCTCGTGGCGGTGGCGAGCATCCGCAAGGCCATGGGCCTGGGTGATGCCCTCGTGGCCCAGTGATTTGCGGAACAATTTAGCGGGCCGGCGCACCCATGGGCGCCGGCCCTGCTTCCGGCGCTTCCACCTTCCGCCCTTCCGCTGGCGATGAAACTGCTCCGGATCCTCCTCATTGGACTGGCCGCGTCATGCGTCCTGCTGGCCGGCGCGGCGGCGGTGGCCTTGAATTCGCGGGTCCAGACCTGGGCCGCCCGCCGGATCCTGGCCGAACGGCCGCAATGGCGGGCCTCGCTGGGCACGGTGGCGGTGACCCCGGGGGAGGTCGACCTGACCGACGTCCAGGCGGAGCGATCGGGCGCGCGGCTGACGCTGCCCGCCCTGCGCGCGGAATTTCCGCTGCTGAGCGCCGGAATCCACCACCGGCTGCTCGTCCGCCGGCTGGACGCGTCGGGCTGGACCCTCGACCTGTCGCGGATTCCGCTGTCCCGGCTGGTCGGGCCGGGGGCGCTGCGGTCGATCGCGGCCGCGAACACGGCGGGCGCGCCGCCCCGGGCCGGATTTTCCCTGCTGTCCTCGGCGTATGCCCAGCAGGCGGCGATGGTCGCGGCCCAGCAGGCCTTTGCCGGTCTCTTCAGCCGCCTTCGTCTGCCTTTCGACCTGCAGATCGAGGCGGTGGACCTGCAGGGTGACGTGCTTCTGCCCCCGGCGCCGGGGGCGCCACCGATCCGGGTCCACGTGGGCTTCAGCGGCGGCGGGCTCGAAGCCGGCCGCGAGGGCCTGTTCGCCTTCAGCCTCCATGCGACCACGGCCGTGGCGGGAACGCCCGTCAGTGCCGTGGCGGCGGAGGGCACGCTGACCGCCGCGATGGCCACGCCCCGCACCTTCTCCCGGCTGGCGGTCAAGGTGGACGCGTCGGCGACCGGGGGAAACATCCCTCCCGGCACGAAGCTCACCACGGAAATATCCGCCGCCCGCGAGGCGGCAGGGGAAAGCTACATGGTCAGCCTGACCGGCGAAAACCGCCCCCTGGCGATCCTGCGGGCCACCCTGGCGGACGACACCCATGCGCTGGCCGGGACGTGGCGGATTGACGCCAGCGATGACGACTTGGCTCCCTTCGCCCTCGGCCGCCCGCTGCCGG
Organism: uncultured Opitutaceae bacterium; assembly: GCA_903916755.1. Taxonomy (GTDB): domain Bacteria; phylum Verrucomicrobiota; class Verrucomicrobiia; order Opitutales; family Opitutaceae; genus Palsa-1447. The sequence goes on from CAIWXW010000017.1 coordinate 29,719, forward strand.
TCTTCGTGGCCGCCGGTTCCGGCCGGTTCGACACCGACGCCGTGCTCGACCGGCTGCACGCGAGCGGCCGGCTCAGCCTGACGGCCGACCGGCTGGGTGCCCTGCAGCGGGAACTCAGCGCGTTTGGCGCCGTCAAGCTGACGGCTGAATTCGACGTCGCCCATCGCGACGGTGAACTGCGGGTCGACCAGCTCTCGGTCGCGCTGGCCGGCCTGCAGCCGATCGCGTCGATCCAGGCCCTGCAGGCATTTACCTTCAACATCCACACCGGCGAGCTGAAGGTGGCCGATCCCGCGGCCAACCTGCTCGGGCTGGCGCTCGAAGACGTGCCGGCGGCGTGGGCGCAGCCCTTCCTGCCGGGGATAGGGGTGACGGGCGGCAGCCTCCATGGGGACCTGGCTGTCAGCGCCCGCTCCGGCGGCCTCGGCCTGCGTTCCGCCTCGCCGCTCACCGTCGCGGATCTTTCGCTGACCCGCGCGGGGCAGCCGCTGCTCATGGGCGCGGACCTGTCGCTGGCGGTTTCCGCGGACTACGCGCCCCAGGGCTGGCAGATTGAGATCAGCCCGGGTTCGGTCCGCCGCGGCGAAACCGCCATCGCCACCTTCGCGCTCCGGGTGGGTCGCCTCGCGGGCGCGGACCAGCCGGTCAAGGCCACCGGGCGGGCCGACGCGGATCTTGGGCTGCTGGCGCCGGTCGTGGCCGCGGGACCCACGCTGGCGCATGGCGCTTTTCACGGGGATTTCACGGCCAGCTATGGCGCGTCGCGCTCCTATGAAGGGAAGTTCACTCTATCCGGCCTGGAGGTGTCCCATGCGCCCGCCGGGGCGCCGGCGACGTGGCCGGCGATCAGCGGCCACGTGCGCGCCGACGTCGAGGCCGATGGCAAGTGGACCCTCGTCGCGCCGCTCGTGTTCATGACCGACGACCGCAAGTCCGACCTGAACCTGGCGGGGACCCTGGTGCCGACGGATGCGGGGTGGGGGATCGACGGCCGGCTGACGAGCGAGGAGGCCTATGCCGACGACCTCAAGCTGCTGGCCGGAGCCTTCATCGTGACCGGTGTCACCCCGCCCATGACTCCGGGGGTTCCGGCGGGAACGCCGGCCCCCTTCTGGACGGGCGTGTCGGGTCAGCTGGCGCTTGGCCTGAAGCACGTCCGGCTGCAGCAGACGGACTGGAACGACCTGGGTGGCACGCTGCGGTTCGAGCCCTCCGCCCTGGTCTGGCAGGCGCTCAAGGTCTCGGTCGGCACCGGCGGGGTGATGACGCTCGATGGGAGCCTGGCCTTCGCGGCGGGAGCGGCGCCCTATGCCCTGCAGACGAGCGTCGCCGTGGAGAATTTCGACTACGGGGCCTTCGCCCGCGCGCGGCATCCGGGCACCCCCCCGGCGGTCGAGGGCAGGTTCAAGATGACCGGGCGGGTGACCAGCGCCGCCCAGCGGCTGCCGGAACTGGCCGACCACGCCCAGGGAGACCTCCAGCTTTCCAGCAAGAGCGGGCTGTTCCGGGCGCTCCAAGCGGATGTCGCGGATTCGCTGAAGCAGTCACCCGCCCTGATCTCGCAGGCGCTGGATTCGGTGGGTTCGCTCTTCGGACTCAAGGCGGACAAGACCGCCGAGGCGAAGAAGCTCCTGGACAAGCAGGGGAAGCTGGTGGTTGCGCTGGCCGAGCGGCTGCGCGAGGTGCCCTACGACCAGATCGACGTGGTCGCCCACCGCGGAAGCGACCTGGACATCCACTGCACGGAGTTCGCGCTGATCGCGCCGGAGATCCGGCTGCGCGGCACGGGCACGATTTCCTATGTGGCGAACACGGCGATCGGCGATCAGCCGCTGGTGTTTGACGGGCAGCTGAGCGCGCGGGCCAGCCTGGCCGATGCCCTCAACGGGATCGGGCTCCTGGGCGACGAGAAGGATGACCTGGGGTACACCCGGATGAGCCAGCCCTTTCACCTGGGCGGGACGCTCAACGCGGTCGACGAGAGCCAGTGGGAGGACACCCTGGTCAAGTCCGCGCTGCACAAGGCGACCGGCGGGATCCTGGGCAAGCTGCTGGGCAAGTAGGGTGTCCCGGATACGGTTGGAATGGGTTCGGCCCTCACTTAGAACGTGACAATTGCCGAATCCGGCAGCCGATTCGACTGCCCCCATGCCGAAGCGTCTTTCCTACTTTCCCCGTTGGCTGGAGTTCATCGCCGCCGCGCTGGGCCGCGGTCTCTACCGCGTGCGGGCGCTGCACGCCGAGCGGGTGCCGGCGACCGGCGGGGCGATCCTGATCGCCAATCACCTTTCCTATGCGGATGTGGTCGTCCTGCAGCTCGCCTGCCCGCGTCCGCTGCGATACGTCGGCTATGAGGAGGAGGACAGCCCCCGCTTCTTCAAGGTGATCTTCCGGCTGGCGGGCGTAATCCCGATTTCCTCGCGGCACCCGACCGAGGGCATGCGCCGGGCGATCCGGGCGGCGGCGGGGGGCGAGATCGTCTGCCTGTTTCCCGAAGGCCACATTGCCCGGACCTGCCAGCTGACGGAAATCAAGGAGGGCTTCGCCCTGGTCGCCCGCCGGGCGGGGGTGCCGGTGATTCCCGCGGCGATCGACGGGCTCTGGGGTTCGATCTTCTCCTTTTCCGGCAACACCTACCTCTGGAAATCGCCCCGGCTGCTGCCCACGGAGGTCACCGTGGCCTTCGGTCGTCCGTTGCCCGCGCGCGAGGCGGACGCGCCGGCGGCGCGCCGGGCGATCCTCGACCTGAGCGCGGAGGCTTTCACCGTCCGTCCCGGCCTGCAGCGGCATCTGGGCCGGGAAGTCGTCCGCGCCCTGGCCAAGCGGCCGGGCCGGATCGCGGTCGTCGACCGGACGGCCGAGCGCCGCGAGCTTTCCGCGGCCAAGCTGCTCGCGGCCAGCGCAGTCCTGGCGCGGCGGCTGCGTACGCTGGCGCCGGAGGGGCGGGTGGGGATCGTGCTGCCGCCGGGGGCGGGGGCGGTCATCGCCAACCTGGCCGTCCTCTGCGCGGGCACGGTGCCGGTGAACCTCAATTTCACGGCGGGTCCGGCGGCGCAGGCGGCGAGCCTCCGGCTCGCGGGGATCCGGACGGTCATCAGTGCCGAGGCGATGCGGGGGCGGCTGCCGGCCTTTCCCTGGCCCGAGAACACCCTCGACCTGAAGACCGAACTCACCGCCCCGGGCAGCCGCCCCCGGCTGCTGGGCTGGCTCCTGGCGGCGTGGGTCCTGCCCAACCCTTGGGTGGCCGGCGCCCTCGGCCTGCCGCGGGTGGGCGGCGACCGGGAGGCGGCCATCCTCTTCACGAGCGGCAGCTCCGGCGAGCCGCGGGCCGTCGTGCTGAGCCACCGCAACCTGCTGGCGAACTGCGCCCAATTCGGGATGCTATCAGTGTGTTCGCCCGGCACGGTGCTGCTGGGCTGCCTGCCGGTCTTCCACAGCTTCGGCTTCACCGTCACCCTGTGGTTTCCGCTCCTCGGAGGGCGGAAACTGGTCACCAGCCCGAGCCCGCTCGAGACCCGCAAGCTGATCGACGCGATCCGCGAGGAACGGGTCTCGGTCCTGGTCAGCGCCCCCACGTTCCTCCGCCCCTTCCTGCAGAAGGCGCGGCCGGACGAGCTGGCCTCGCTCCGCCAGGTCATCACGGGCGCGGAAAAACTGTCGGAAGCCCTCGCGGGCGAATTCCAGGCCGCCTTCGGCATCGATATCCTCGAGGGCTACGGCCTTACGGAGGCTTCGCCGGTCTGCAGCGTGAACCAGCCCAACCCGCCGGTGCCCACCGCCTCGGCGGAGCCCCAGCGGGCGCGGAAGCGGGGGACGGTCGGCCGGCTGCTCCCCGGCATGTCGGGCCGCGTCACCGATCCGGACACCGGCGCCGAACTGCCCGCCTCCACCACGGGGGTCATCGGCCTGAAGGGTCCCAACCTCTTTGCCGGCTACCTGGGAGCGGACGGCCGGATCGCGCCCGAGTTGGAGGACGGCTGGTTTGCGACCTGGGACCTGGGGCATTTCGACGCCGAGGGCTTTCTGCGCATTGACGGCCGGCGCTCGCGCTTTTCCAAGATGGGCGGGGAGATGGTCCCGCATGGCACGATCGAGGAGCGGATCATCGAGCTCTTCGCGCTGAGTTCGGCCGAGGGCCCGCCTGTCTTTGTCGCCGGCGTGGCGGACGAGGGCAAAGGCGAGATCCTCGTCCTGCTCACGGTCCCGGAGCTTTCCGTGGCGCAGGTGCGGGAGCGGCTCCACGGCGCGGGCCTGCCCAATCTCTGGATTCCCCGGATTGTCCGGCAGGTCGAAAGGATTCCGCTGCTCGGTTCGGGCAAGCTCGATCTCGCGGCCGGCCGCGCCCTGGCGCGGGCCGCGGCGGCCGAGCGCTGATCAGATCCTGGCGGCGGCCCCATCGATCGGCAGCCCCGGGGTGGCCATGTTGGCGGCGGGGAGCTCGAGCGTGAACGCGGCGCCCTGGCCCCGGCCCGCGCTCGCCACCGTGAGGGAGCCGTGCAGTTCCTTCGCGGCCAATGCGCTGGAATGCAGGCCGAAGCCGTGGCCATGCGTCCGGGTGGTGAAGCCATGGCCGAAGATGCGGGTGAGGTTCTCCGGCGGGATGCCGACCCCGTTGTCCTGGATGACAAAGCGGACGCTGTCGTGCGGGCCGGGCTCGACCTTCACCGTCAGGACCTTGTTGTTCGACCGGCCCTCGTCCAGCGCGTACTTGGCGTTGCGGATCAGGTTGATCAGGATCTGGAGCACCTTGCCGCGCTCCGCCATCACCGAGGGCACCGGCTGGAAGTCGCGGATCACGCTGACGTCGTGGCGGATGAGGGCGGAGGCGTTCATCCGCAGCGAGTCCTCGACCAGCATGAGGGGCGACAGGGGCTCGAGCACCCCGACCATCGTCGCATAGGTCTGCTGCATGGTCACGATCTCCTTGATGTGATCGATGTTCGTCTGGAGCGATTCGATTTCGAGGAGCAGGCGCCTGCGCTCGTCGCCGGCGTGCTGCGACAGGGAGCGGAGGAACTCCGGCACCAGGCGGCCCCTCGGATCGGCGGTCAGGAACGTGCCGAGATCGTCCTTATGCGCATCGAGGAGGTCGCACACCTTGGCCAGGCTTTCGGTCTTGGACTGGCGGACGCCCGAGCCGATGACCGTGGCGGAGACGTTCAGGCTGTTGAGCACGTTGCCGACATTGTGCAGGACGCCCGTCGCCACCTCGGCCATGCCGGCGAGGCGCGAGGCGTCGATGACCCCCTTGTGCGCCTTCTCCAGGGCCTCCTCCATTTCCCGCGCGGCGGTGATGTCCTGGCTGATGCCGAAGGTGCCGAGGATGTCGCCCTTCTCGCTGCGCAGCGGCAGCCGGCTCGACCGGGCCCAGGTGCTGCGACCATCCAGCCAGGTGACCTTCTCGACCTTGTCCACGACGGGCACGCCGGTCGCGATGATGAGCTTCTCGTCCTCGCGGATCTGACGGGCATAATCGGAGGAAAACAGGTCGGCGTCGGTCTTGCCGATCAGGTCCTCGGGATCGGAGCAGCCGTGGCGGGCGGCCTTCGACTTGCTGACAGCGAGGAACCGGGAGCCGCGGTCCTTGAAATAGACCATGTCGGGCACGTTCTCGAGGAAGGCGTTCATCAGCGCGTGCTCGAGGAGCAGGCGCTCGTCGCTGCGGGCGAACCAGGCGACGGTGGTCGTGATGTCGGTCTGGTCCATGGCTCAGACGGCCTCGGCGCACTCCAGGGCGGCGGCGCTGGCCGCGAGCCGGACGTAGCGCGCGACCAGCTCGCGGAGGGTCGAAGGCTTCACCGGCTTGGCCAAATAGTCGTCCATGCCCGAGTTGAGGCAGGCCTCGCGGTCGCCGGACATGGCGTTCGCGGTCATGGCCACGATGCTCAGCCGCTCGGTGAAGCCCGGCTGCCGTTCGGCCTCGGCCTGGCGGATCCGCCGCGTCGCCTCGAGGCCGTCCAGTTCCGGCATTTGGGCGTCCATCAGGACCAGGGCGTAGCGGCGCCGGCGCAGGGCCTCGATGGCCTCGCGGCCGTTGGCCACGACGTCGCAGTGGTAGCCCAGGCCGCGCAGCTGCAGCAGGGTGACCTTCTGGTTCACCGGATTGTCCTCGGCGACGAGGATATAGGCGTCGCCCGGCCCGGCCGCCTGCGGCCGGAAATTGGCGGTGACCACCGTGGCCGTCGGGGCGGCTTCGCTCGCGGCGGCGAGGACCCGGCCGAGCGCCGTCCGGAGCTTGTCGGGATGGAGGGGCTTGAGTTCGCAGGCGGCCAGGCCGCTGGATTTCATCTGCGCGGCGGTCAGCCGCTCGCCCCGGGACGTCAGCAGCATGAGCGGGAGCGACCGCAGGCGCGCGTCGGCGCGAATGTCGGCGGCGAGGTCGAGGCCGTCGCGGTCCGGCATGTGGTGGTCGAGGATCACGAGCTCATAGGGCGAGCCCGCGAGGGCCGCCCGGCGCAGCTCGGCCAGGGCCTCGTCGGCGGACTCGGCCAGCGCGTGGGGCATCTTCCAGCCGGCGAGGAGGTGGGTCAGCAGCTTGCGATTGGCGGCGTTGTCGTCGACCGCCAGGGCGCGCCGGCCCTCGAGGGGGCAGGGCTCGAGGCGCAGCACCGGCCCGTCGAGCAGCGCGCGATCCAGGTCCACGGTGAACCAGAAGGAGGAGCCATGGCCGGGCTCACTCACGACCCCGATGTGGCCGTTCATCAGCTCGGTGAGACGCTTGCAGATGGCGAGGCCCAGCCCGGTGCCGCCATACTTGCGGGTAGTGGAGGAGTCGGCCTGCACGAAGGGCTGGAAGAGGGTGGACTGCACGGCCGGCGGGATGCCGATCCCGGTGTCGGAGATCGCGATGCGGAGGGCGACCCCCTCCTCGGTTTCCCGGTCCAGGGTCACGGTCATGACCACCTCGCCCTGCTGGGTGAACTTGAGGGCGTTGCCGAGCAGGTTGAGGACGATCTGGCGCAGCCGGGTGGGGTCGCCCCGCACGAGGCGCGGCACCGCCGGATCGATCTGCATCACCAGCTCCAGCCGCTTGCGGGCGGCCAGGTCGGCGTGCAGGTCGAGGGCCAGCTCCAGGTGCTCGGTCAGGTCGAAGTCGATCACCTCGAGGGCGAGACGTCCGGCCTCGATCTTGGAGAAGTCGAGGATGTCGTTGATGATCCGGAGGAGGGTCTCGCTGCTCTGGCAGAGGGTTTCGACCAGGTCCCGCTGCTCGGCGGTCAAGGTCGAGCCCAGCAGCAGGTTGGCCATGCCGATCACGCCGTTCATGGGGGTGCGGACCTCGTGGCTCATGTTCGCCAGGAACGCGCTCTTGGCCCGGTCGGCGGATTCGGCGGCCTCTTTGGCGCGCTGCAGGTCGGCCTCGATCTGCACCCGGCGGGTGATCTCCTGCTGCAGGGTGGCGTTGATGGCCTCGAGGTCGGCGGTGCGCACGCGCACCCGGCGCTCCATTTCCTCGGCGTGGGCGTGGGCCTGGCGGAGCAGGTTCCACTTCTCGGTGAGCGCGTTCGCCAGCTGCAGCACCTCGATCGTGTCGAAAGGCTTCTTGAGGATGACCAGGCGGTCGGAGCCGCCGATCTTGGCCAGCATCTCCTCCCAGGAATAGTCCGAATAGGCGGTGCAGATCACGATCTGCAGGTCGGGGGCCACCTTCCAGAGCTCCAGCGTCGTCTCGATGCCGTCCCAGCCGGGCGGCATCCGCACGTCGACGAAGGCCATGGCGTAGGGTTGCTTCGCGGCCTGGGCCTTTTCGACCAGCGCCAGGCCGTCCCGCCCCTGGTAGGCGGAATCAACGGCGAAATTGGCGAGGCTGGCGGCGGACACGGGCTCCGCGGTCTGCCCCAGCAGGGCGTTTTCGAGGGCCCGGAGCGACACCGAGGCGTCGCTGATCTGCGGGCACAGGATCTTGCGGACATCCGCATGGATGGCGTGATTGTCGTCAATCACGAGGATGCGGTTGTTGCGTTCAGCTGCCTGCATGGTTGGACCTGGAAATCGGACGTTGGATCATGAATTTCGCCTCGGGCGGTTCGATTCCTTGGGACACAAGGAAACAGTCTCGCCGGAGTAGGAATTCCGGTCGGCCGTTCTGATCGCACCCCCCGTATCGGCACGAACCGACCCGCGCCTTAGGCCGATCTGGGGGTTTCTCCCTATCCAAAAAAAGGCCCGGATCGGAGATCCGGGCCTTTTTGACCCAGGGCGGTCGCCCGGGAGGGAAGGGGCTCAGCGCACCACGCGGGCGCCGCCGCCGCCGATGGTCTTTTCGACTTCCTTGCGGGTGGCCATCGAGGTGTCGCCCGGGGTCGTCGAGGCGAGGGCGCCGTGGGCCGCGCCATAGTCGACGGCCTTCTGGGCGTCGTTGAACTCGAGGAAGCCAAACTGGAGGCCCGAGGCGAACGAGTCGCCGCCGCCCACGCGGTCGAGGATCTCGAGGCGGGGGTATTTCCTGCTCTCGAAGAACTTGCCCTCGTGCCACAGGATGGCGCTCCAGTCGTTCACTGTGGCCGTATAGACATGGCGGAGCGTGGTCGCGGCGACCTTGAAGTTCTTGAATTCCTTCACCGCCGTTTCGATCATGGCCTTGAAGGCGTCGGTC
>CAIWXW010000018.1 GCA_903916755.1 uncultured Opitutaceae bacterium
CGAGCATGGTTTGATTCCCACGGTGGAACGGCGTCATCCTAGCCGATCCACCCGGGGTCGACTCGCCATTTTCGGACCGCAAACGCAAATATGTCCCCACGTCCGAAAATGGCCAGCACGGCTCCGGGAAAAGCCTATAATCGCGCCATGACCCTTATCTATAAGACAATGCCGTCACCGGTCGGCGTGCTGAAGCTTGTGGCCAGCGAACGGGGCCTCGCCGCGGTGCTCTGGGAGAACGACGACCCGAAGCGCGTCCCACTGGGTCCCCTCGCAGAGGATGCGAGCCATCCCGTGCTGCGGGAGACGGAGCGCCAGCTGAATGATTACTTCGGCGGCAAGCGGGAGCAGTTTTCGGTGCCACTCGATTTTTCGGGTACGGACTTCCAAAAAAGAGTCTGGCGGGCCCTGACCACCATTCCCTTTGGCGAGACCCGCAGCTACGGGCAGATCGCCGCGCAGATCGGGCAGCCCAGGGCGGTGCGGGCCGTCGGAGCCGCCAATGGCCGGAATCCGATCTCGATCATCGCTCCGTGCCACCGCGTGATCGGCGCCAATGGCAAATTGACCGGGTTCGCCGGCGGCCTGGAGGTCAAGGCGTCCCTGCTGGGGCTGGAAGCAAAGGATGAAATCCTGTCCGGAAAAAACGGCCGGGCGCAGGCGCCATCTCAGCAGCAGCCGAGCCGAACCACCCGTCCGCGAACACCTTCGCCATGAAGCAGTCGATCGGATGGGTTTCTGTTCTGGTCAGGGACTATGACGAAGCCATCGCGTTCTACACACGCTCACTTTGTTTCCAGGTCGTGGAGGACCGGGCCATGGGCCCCGACCGACGCTGGGTGACCCTGGCGCCGCCCGGTTCGATCGAGAGCGGCATCCTGCTGGCGAAGGCGAAGAATGAGGCAGAAGCCCGGTCCATTGGCTGCCAGGCCGGCGGACGGGTGTTCCTCTTCCTTCACACCGACGATTTCGCGCGCGATCATCGGGCGATGACCGCGCGGGGCGTCCGCTTCCTCGAATCAGCCCGGGAGGAAAGCTATGGCACGGTCGCGGTCTTTGAGGACCTCTATGGCAACAAATGGGATCTCTTGATGCTCCGAAATCTTGGCCACCCCCCAAGCCGCTGACGTCGGCACCTGGCGTTGATAGTGACAGGGCCGCCTTGGGCCACGGCGGAAGAGCGACGCGGGCCGAGACCTCGACAACGCCGCCGCGCCGCTCATTATTCCAGATGCCCGGCTCCGGGAAGTCCCCGGAAGGCGAATCGGCCTCGGGGCGGCCTTTTCTCCCACCCGCCCACCGGGCGCGACTCACCCCGCTTCGGAAAGCTTCATCGCAGATACCCCTATCATGGACATCAAACGCAGCGGCTCACAGCCCTCAACCCGGGGCCCGGCGGATTGGTTTACCGGCACCGTGCGCATCGACCCGCTCTTCCCGGCGGTCGACCCAGCCCGCGCGGCCGGCAACGCCGTGACCTTCGAGCCGGGCGCGCGGACGGCCTGGCATACGCATCCCCTGGGGCAGGTCCTCGTGGTGACGGCCGGCTGCGGCCGGGCGCAGCGCTGGGGCGGCCCAGTCGAGGAAATCCGGCCGGGCGACGTGGTCTGGTTTCCGCCCGGGGAGAAGCATTGGCATGGCGCCGCGCCCACGACAGCCCTGACCCACCTTGCCATCCAGGAGCATCTCAACGGCAAACCGGTGGACTGGATGGAACCGGTAAGCGACCAGCAATACCACGGGGGACAGGCTTAGCCGACGCGGGACCTCGGCCCGTGCTCCAAGGACGGTCCCGGCCCCCGCTCCGATCGGGCCCGTCCGACTACGGATTCGTCACAATGACCTTCAAGGCGCGTTCCTTGCCGGCATTGCCGAAGGTGTCGTAGGCCTTGAGGATCTCATCGAGCTTGAAGTGATGGGTGATGAGCCGCTTCGGCTGGAGCCGTCCGGCCATGACTGTCTTGAGCAGCAGCGGCGTCGTGACCGCGTCGACAAGCCGCGTCGTGAGGGTGATATTTTGCGACCAGAGCTTTTCCAGGCGGAGATTCACGCTGGTCCCATGGACGCCGATATTGGCCAAATGGCCGCCGGCGCCGACGATCTCCTGGCAGATGTTAAACGTGGCCGGGACACCCACGGCCTCGATGGCGACGTCGACGCCCTTGCCGCCCGTCATGGCCATGACCTTCTCCACCGCCTTGCCATCGGTGCTGTTGACCACCGCGGTGGCGCCGAACTGCTTGGCGACCTCCAGGCGGTTGTCATCGAGATCGATGACAATGATCCTGGCCGGGGCGTAGAATTGGGTGGTCAGCAGGGCCGACAGGCCAACGGGCCCCGCCCCGACGAGGGCGACCGTGTCCCCGGGTTTGACGGCGCCGTTGAGGACGCCGCATTCGTATCCGGTCGGCAGGATGTCGCTCAGCATCACCATCGCGTCCTCATCCGCCCCCTCGGGCAGGGCATACAGACTGGTATCCGCGTAGGGGATCCGGACGTACTCGGCCTGGGTCCCGTCGATCGTGTTGCCGAGAATCCAACCGCCCGTCTCGCAATGGGACGGCATGCCGCGCCGACAGTAATCGCACTTTGCGCAAGACGTGATGCACGAGATGAGGACCCGGCCGCCCTTCCGGAAACGGGTGACCCCGGTGCCGGCCTCCTCCACGATTCCGATGCCCTCATGGCCCAGAATGCGGCCGGCCGTGACGGTGGGCAGGTCGCCCTTGAGAATATGCAGATCCGTGCCGCAGATCGTGGTCTTGGTCACGTGGACCACGGCATCGGTGGCTTCGCGCAGGACTGGCTTCGGCATGTCTTCGAGCTGCTTCTGGCCGGGACCGTGATAAACGAGGGCTTTCATGGGGTGGGATTGGGTTTTGGACGGGGAAGAATTGCCGGATAAACGGCGGCGTCTCATGGGCGAGACGCTCCCATCCTTCCGGCGGAGAACCCACGATGCGCCTCGGCGCCGACACCCGATATGGGGTGTAACCCGCACGGCACCCAGGGGACGGCCGGCCCACCCCAGGGAGCGGGAATCCGTCGCGGGATGATCGCATTCTGACCGCAACGGAACGCTCTCTCATCCGTCTGGCTGCCACCCTAGCGACATAAGCCTGTCCGCGACTAACCGAACCCGCAACCCCTTGACCCCCCATCGTGGAATCCCGAACCGGGACTCCGCCCGGCGGGCCCGCTCACCCTCCCCCCCCCAACACCATGAATCACCAGACGCGCCGCCAATTCGCAAAACTCGCCCTCGCCGCGCTGCCAGCCGCCGGGATGCTGGGCTTCCTCACCCGGCTCCGGGCCGAGGACGCGCCGACGCTTCCGGCCCGGCCGGACTCCAAGGTGGCTGGCGTCCAAATCGGGCTCAATGTGCCCTACAGCTTTGCCGACCTCCAGATGAGCGGTTCGGAAATCCTGGACCGCTGCGTCCGTCTGGGCGTGAGCGGATTGGAGCTCCGCACCCAACCGGTGGAGGCTTTCCTCGGCGCGCCGCCCCACCTGGTCGGCAACAAGGCGATGATGGCGGCGGCGGCGGGCGTTCGTGCGGTCGACACCCAAATGCGGCACTGGCGCATGTCGGCCCCGACCGAGCGGATCCCCGAGTTCCGCCGCAACTATGAGGCGGCGGGGGTCCGGATCGAAATTGTGAAGGTCGACGGCATCTTCCGAATGTCGGATGCGGAGCTCGACTACATCTTCGCCCTCGCCAAGGCCCTCGGTGCCCGAGCCATCTCGACCGAGATCAGCCGGGACGAGAAAGATTTGCAGCGGCTCGGCGATTTTGGCGTCAAGCACTCGCTCTGGGTGGCCTATCACGGCCACACCTCGGTCACGCCGGCCCATTGGGAACGGGCCTTCGTCCTCTCCCCCCGCAATGCGGCCAACGTCGATCTGGGCCATTTTATCGCCGGCAACAGCTATTCCCCCATCCCGTTCATCAAGCAGTACCACGAGCGGATTACCCATATCCACATCAAGGACCGCAAGCTGCACATGGGGCCGAATGTCCCCTTCGGCGAAGGGGACACCCCCATCGTCGAATGCCTGCGGCTGCTCCGGGACAACCGGTGGAACATCCAGGCCACGATCGAGTTTGAGTATAAGGTTCCGGCCGGCTCGGACCGGATGACGGAGATCGCGAAGTGCGTTAAGTACTGCCGTGACGCCCTCGCCTGATCCGGCCCTCCTCTCGGGACCAGCGGCCGCCCCCGCTGGCATACTGTGCGTTTTTCCCGCCTCGTATTTCCCAAAAATCATTCCCATGAAACTGCGCCCTTATTCCCTCCTCGGCTTGCTCGCCGCCACGACCCTCGCTTTTGGCGCCGACGCTCCCCCCGCCGCCGCCGCTCCCAGCGACAGCGCTTCCGCTCCCGCGACCGGGGCTCGCTTCGCTCCGCCCGCCAAGGAGATCCCGCTATATTCCGGTGACGCTCCCGGATCGGAGAACTGGACCTGGAGCGAGCGCGCCGCGGGTTCAGCGAGCAATCCCACGATCCAAAACGTGGTTCATCCCGTGCTGATGTACTATCCGGCGGACAAGGAAAAGGCGGTCGGCACCGCGATGATCGTGGCCCCGGGCGGTGGCTTCAGAAACCTCATGATGTCATACGAAGGAGTGGACATCGCCAAACGGCTGAACGCCATGGGGGTGGACGCGTTCGTCCTCAAATACCGTCTGCGGTACAACGACCCCAGCGCCCCGCGCACGCCCCCGCCGCCCCCGGCCGCCCTGCCTCCCGGCATGGTCATGGCCGATCGTCCGCCCGGCCCGCTGCCGACGACCGGTCCGCAGGCCGGCCAGAATGTCCGAGCCCTGGCCGGCGCTGACGGCCAGCAGGCGATACGCCTGATCCGCCAGGACGCCGCCGCTTATGGCATCAGGCCTGATCGCATCGGCATCATCGGCTTCTCCGCCGGCGGCGCGGTGCTCATGCGCACGGTCAGGGGCGCGCCCGACGGCCGCCCCGACTTTGCGGCCGCCATCTATGCCGCCGATGCCAGCGGGGAAGCTCCGCCGGCCGGGGCGCCTCCCCTTTTCATCGCCGTCGCCGCCGACGACATGTCGGAAGGATATCAACGGTCGTTCGCGCTGTTCAATGCCTGGCAGAAGGCCAACATTCCCGCCGAGCTTCATATCTTCCAGACCGGCCATCACGGCTTCCGCAAGCGGGGCGGCGGGGCCGACAACTTCATGGACCGGCTGGAAGAGTGGCTGAAGTTGAACGGCTATCTGACCAAATAGAGGAAGGTCCAGCTCTCGGCGCATGGGCCCGGCCCGCGGGGGCCTGCCCTTCCGATCCCTTGGGATGGCGGGGGCTGAAAGCCGGAGGATTGCCTTTGCGCGCCGACCGAGCTGAATCGGCGATCGCATGCCCGCTATGTCCTCCCGCTGGTGGCGCCCGTTCGTGGTTTTGCTTTCGGCCCTGGGCCTGATCGCGTTCGCCATCGCCTTCGTTGACCGGCCTGCGTCCACCTGGTCGCACGCCGAAGATTTACGCCGCTTTCCCCTCTTCGACGCCCTGACCCATCTGGTTGATCCCCTGTTGCCCGGGGCCCTCCTCGGCCTGATCGCGGTGGGGCTGGCGGTCGCCTGCGGTGGCTGGAAGCCGGGCGAGAAAGGCCTGACCTTTGTCGCCAGCTGCCTGGCGGTCGTGGTGGCCTATGCGATCAAGGAGCGCCTCAAGTTCATGTTTGGCCGGACTTGGCCGGACACCTGGGTGGACAACAACCCCTCCTGGATCAAGGACGGCGCCTACGGCTTCCATTTTTTCCACGGGGGCGAAGGCTGGTCCTCCTTTCCGTCGGGACACACCACGGTGATGGCCGCCCTTGCCTCCGTCCTTTGGATCCGAATCCGCGCGTGGCGCTGGCTCTGGGCCGGCCTCGTCCTCCTGGTGGTGGTCGGACTGCTGGGCGCCGACTACCACTTCGTGGGCGACATGGTCGCGGGGGCGTATCTGGGGGCGGTCTGCGCCGCTGGCGTGGTGGCATTTCTGGAGCGCATCCGTTCCTCTGGGCTTGCGGACAAATCCGAGCCTTAGGGTTCGGCAGCTCCCACAGGGCCCAAAAGCAGCGAAGGGCCGCCGAGAGGTTTAGGACCTGATCCATCTCTCTGGGCCCCTGCGTCTTGGGGTGGCCGCAGGCGAAGCTGAGCTTGCGATGGTCGTCGCCGGCCCGCCGGGGTTGATCCACGTCCGTGCGGTACCTCGAACCCGCCCCCGTGCGGCCCTTGATGGCCGCCTTCGCTCAGTTGGCTTTGGCCACCTCGACCGCGAAGGCATAACTCGGGCCGAACATATCCGAGCGGAAGACGATGTATTTCTGGTCCGGAGTGAAGAAGGCGTTCGGCTCGAGCAGATAGTTGTGCTTTCCGTGGATCGCGGTCTTGGCCATGTTGACCAGTTTCTCCGGCCTCAGGTATCCCCCCTTGATCAGATTGGTCCCCACGGTGCCGTTGCTCCGGTCGAGCACCGGATGATAAAGGAAGATCCAGGGGGAGCCGTCCGCCAGGTGGACTGCGGGATCGCCGCCATCGCCACAGAAGAGTTTCCCGTCAGGAGACGAGGCGTGATGGATGGATATCTGGTCCGGGGTGTAGTGGTACCAAATTCGCTCCGCGGTCACGACATTATAGCTGGCGACGAAGGAGGATTCCATGCCCGGGGGATAATGCAGCTGGTAATAGATTGTCTGGCCATCGGCCCCCCACCACTCGTGCCCAGCGGTCTCGTTTTCCAGGGCGCGTCGGTGAATCAGCTGATTGCCGGTGCCGTCAGTCCGGATGCTCCACAAACGATCGACTTTCTGCCAGGCGCCCTCGTGCGCATAGATGAAAAGTGTCGGGTCCGTGGGCGAGAATTGGATGTGGTCGATCCAGTCGGTCGTCCGGAGGAGGGTCTTGATGGCGCCATCGCGGAGATCGACGGTGAAAAGCACCTCCGGGTAGCGCGCCGCCAGTCGGTCTGCCATCATCTGCTCCTTGGAAACCCCCTGATAAAGGCCGCCCTGGGAGGTCGCCGGCCCCGACGTCTTGGCCGGCGCGCTGGCCTTGGCTGAAGCGGGAGGGAGGCCGGCGTCCCCCTCGACATAGACACCTGCGGCAAGCGTCTCATCCGCGTTGATGCTGAAGATTGAGCCTCGACGCGGAAGATCGACGACCTTGCGCGACTCGCCGGTATCCACGTTCACGCACCATAGCTCGCTGGTGTAAGGTCGGCCGGAAGGCTTGGCGTAGTAAAAGGTCGGATTCTTGCGGCCCGCCACGATGGACTGGACCGATCCCTCCACGATATGGCGGGTGGCGAAAGTGGTGAGATCGACGACGCCCAGCCCTTTCGGCAGCAAGTAGACCATCTTTCTCCCGTCGGGAGTAACACTGTTGTCGTTGAAATAGAGGCTGGCCGAGCCGGGCTCATCCGTCAGGCGGACCACGCGGTGACCCGTGTCGGGGTCGATCCAGGACTTGGGTGGAAGGTCCGCCCCGGCGGTGAGACCGCCGGGAAACGAAACCGCGGAAAGGAAGAAGAGGGAAAGAAGAGGGGGTCGCATGGTGTCTCCCTTGCTAGACGAAATATCCCTCAATGGGTTGCGCCGCGCCTTTCAGAAGCGCCGGCCGGATCTGCGCGCGCTTACCAAGCAACCGGCCCCGGGGCGCGAGGCCCGAGGCGCAACATGCAAAATAGTTTGCATTATCTTACACCTTCTGGTGTAATTTAAACATGGATCAATTGACCGATGTGTTTAACGCCCTGTCTCATCCGAGCCGCCGGGCGATTATCGGACAGTTGGCGAACGGTCCGGCCCGGTTCCTCGATGTCGCGAAACCTTTCGACACCGCGCTGAATGCCGTGACCAAACATCTCAAGCTGCTCGAGCGAGCGGGGCTCATCGAGCGCAGGAGGCAGGGCCGCGAAGTCATCATTTCATTCCGGGCCGAACCGCTTCGCGAAGCCGCGGTTTGGATGCATGAGTACGAGCGATTCTGGAACGAGCGCCTGGACGAGTTTGGGCAGTTTTTCAGGGAGAAGAAAACAACCGCAAAAAATAAGGAGATGAAGAAATGAGCGCAAAAAAGACGATCGAAGTTAAGGTGGAGCGAACCATCGCCGCTCCTCTCGGCGAGGTGTTCGACGGCTGGCTGAATCCCAAAATTCCGGGCAACCCGTGGAACATGGCGGACAAGCTGCTCTTAAATCCGGCCGTGGACGGATTCTTCTACTGGACCGTGCACGGGACCCCCCATTACGGGAGATTTACGGAGATGAAGCGACCCGGTCGAATCCAGCATACCTGGATGTCCCCGAATACTTCCGGGCTGGAGTCGACGGTAACGGTGACCTTCAAGAAAAAGGGCAAGGACACCCTGATGACCCTCCTGCATTCCGGACTTCCTGATACCGCCGGTGGCCGATCGCATCAGAAGGGCTGGAATTACTTCCTGGATATTTTTCCCGGGCAATTCATGGCCGCCGCTCAAAATAAAAAGTAGTTTGGATCCCAGAGCATGCGCTCATGCGAGTCTTTTGCCAATGAGGCCGGTCACAGCCCGGCCGATGGCCGCAATCCCTTCAGCAGCGCCAACTAAGATCACAACCAACAATTCCGGTGTGCCCACCATGAACATCGTTATCCAAATCAACATCGCCACCACGGCGGACAGGGTTTTCCAGGCCATCACCACAGAACAAGGAATCGCCGGCTGGATCACACCCAAAACCAAGGCGCAACCCTCGGTCGGAGGCATCAACGAGCTCACCTTCGACTCGGGAAACACCCTCGGCTTTCGCGTTGAGGCGCTGGAACCGCCTGGGCGCGTCGTGTGGGCTCCGGTCCAGGCCCCGGCCGAATGGCTCGAGTCGCGGCTGACGTTCGCCGTGGCCGACGCCGGCGGCGCCAGTGCGCTCACTTTCACCCACTCCGGACTGCCGGAGGACTATCCCGCCTACGGATTCTTCACCTATTGCTGGGGTCAATACATCCGCAGCCTCAAGCTCCTGCTCGAAACCGGCATGGGTGAGCCCGATTTCTCCCCTGCTTCACGCGCCTGGAAGCCGCTCAGCTGAACCTTACCGTTTGCCCGACCACCCACTACGATCATACGCCCCCAAATTACGTGGGTTCGACAACGTCAGCGGGGGTCAGGCCGGTGGTGCGCGAGATCGCTCTATCCGGAGAGGTTCCAAAGCCACTGCTTAAATAGAGCGATGGCGTACAGAAATGGCATTACCCAGCTGGCGAGCGACCGAAGCTCAGCAAACTTCCCCTTTCGGGCTTTCTCAAAAAAATTGGCCGCAACTTCCTCGCCGCCCCGGTCGTCTTTCCCGCTGCGTTTGAGTTGGTCGGCTCATCCAGGCATTTCCTGAGCCAAGCGAGCTTCCCCAAATCCCCAACTTCCCCTCCGATGCAAACCAAGGCGTTGATTGCCCTCCTCCTCCCCCTGATCCTTGGGACCGCGCTTGGCGCCGAGTCCTACCCGGCGACCAAGGGGCAACGAATCGAACTCTGGCCGGAGGGAATTCCGGGGTACCGGGCCGATGGCCCAGCCGAAAAGGTGGTGGAGTATCCGCCGGGCGGCAGTGAGAAGCCCGGACGCTATATCTATCATGTCCGCCATCCGACGCTGGTCGCCTACCTGCCCCCGGCAGGCACTGCAAGCGGGACCGCGATCGTCTTCTGCCCGGGAGGCGGCTATCTCCGCCTACCGGCCGAATCCGGAGAGGGGTTGGAGCCGCGCTGGCTCAATCATCTCGGCATCGCGGTATTTGTGCTCACCTATCGCTTCGGCGACGACGGACCAAATGCTCCCCTGCGCGATGTCCTTCGAGCCATCCGCTTGGTGCGCTCGCACGCCGCTGACTATGGAATCCGTCCCGATCGCATTGGAGTCATGGGCGGATCCGCCGGCGGACATCTCGCCGCCAACGCGTCCACCCTCTATGACGATCCCGACGGGAAGACCGGCTCGCCTTTGGACGAAGTGAGCGGACGGCCTGATTTCGCCATCCTGCTCTATCCGGCCATCTCGCTGCGGCCGCCCTACGCGCTTCATCCGCATGACGGGCTGCTCGGTCCCAATCCTCCGCCCGACCTGATCAACCATTACTCGTCGGAGCTGCACGTCACGAAGGACACCTCGCCGGCGTTTATCGTAACGACCCAGGGGGACAAGTCGGTCCCTTTGGCCAACAGCATCATCTATTTCGAAGCGCTCAACAAGGCGGGTGTCCCGGCCGAGCTGCATCTCTTCGAAAAAGGAGCTCACGGCTTCGGTATGGAATCGGGGCTCGGGCCCACTTCCGACTGGCCGGCTCGGTGCGAGGACTGGCTGCGGTTTCACGGTTGGATTCTTCCCGCCGCCCAGTCACAGCGCAGCGCTGGGTGACGGCCTTCAGGATCCCCACCGCCCCAGCCCGATGCGAACCATGGCCTTGATTGCCCTCCTGCCCCTTATGGTGGCGACAGCCCTCGGAGTTGGTCCCTATCCGGCGACGAAGGGACGCCCGATCGATCTTTGGCCGGAGGGAATTCCGGGATACAAGGCCGATGGACCCGCCGAAACCGTCAAGGACGGCTGGATCATTCATGTCCGCCATCCGACGCTCATCGCGTATCTGCCCCCGGCGGGACAGGGCTGCGGAACGGCGGTGATCTTCTGTCCTGGCGGAGGATATATTCACCTCCCGACCGAAAACGCGGAGTGCGCAGAAGCGCGCTGGCTGAATCACCTGGGGATCGCGGCTTTTGTCCTCACCTACCGCTTCGGCGACGACGGACCCTCGGCTCCCCTGCGCGACGTGCTGCGTGCCGTCCGGCTGGTCCGATCCCGCGCGGCCGACTACGGCATCCGCTCCGATCGCATCGGGATCCTGGGAGCCTCGGCGGGAGGGCATGTGGCCGCGTCTGCCGCCACCCTTTATGACGATCCGGACGGCCGGACTGGCTCTCCCCTGGACCAAGTGAACGGACGGCCTGATTTCACGATGCTGCTCTATCCCGTGATCACGATGCGGGAACCCTTCGTGCATCGGGGCTCCCGCCGCGGACTTCTCGGAGTCGATCCCCCTCCCGCGTTGGTCGACCACTATTCGGTCGAGTTACACGTGGCGAAGGACACACCCCCGGCTTTTCTCGTCTCCACCCAGGAGGACAAGTCCGTTCCGCTGGAGAACAGCGTCGCCTATTTTTCCGCACTGCGCAAAGCCGGGGTCGCGGCCGAACTGCATCTCTTTGAACGGGGCCCCCACGGCTTCAAGTTCACGCAGGGGCTCGGACCCACCTCCGACTGGCCGGCCCGGTGCGAGGCTTGGCTGCGGTTTCACGGTTGGATCGCCGCGGCGCCGGATAGTCCCAGGTAGGCAGGAGACGCGGTCAGGGTGCGCGTCGGCTAGCCCGCCCGATCAGGGTGTCGCCTTCGCGACTTCCACGGCGAACGCATAGGTGACGCCGTTGAGGATGTTCGAGCGGTAGATGAGGTACTTCTGGTCCGGCGTGAAACTCGCATTCGGCTCCAGTTTGTAGTCGTGCTTGGACATGTTGACCAGCCGCTCGGCCTTGAACGTTCCGGTTGTGGTCAGATCAGCACCGACGGTGCTGTCGTCGCGGGTCAGCGTCGGATGGATCAAAACGATCCAGGGGTTCTGGCGGTTCCCGTCGCCGCAAAACAGGGTCCCGTCGGGCGAGGTATTGTGGTGAATGGAAGCGTCTTCGGGCGTCGACCGGTACCAGATTCGCTTCCCGGTGCCGACGTCGTAGCTCGAGACAAAGGTGATATTCAGCCCCCGGGGATAGTTCAGCTGGTACCAGATCTTCTGGCCGTCGGCGCTCCACCACTCGTGGCCGGCGATTTCCATTTCCATCGTGCGCTTATGGATGAGCGTGTTCTGCGTTCCGTCCGTCCGGATCGTCCAGATCCGGTCGACGTGCCACCACTGCCCCTCATGGCAGTACATCAGAAGCCCGGGGTCGCTCGGCGAAAATTGCAGATGATTGAGCCAGTCCGTCCCGGAAAGGAGGTTCGTCGTCTTGCCCGTCCTCAGGTCGACCGTGTAGATCCACATGGGAAGGCGGGCCGCGAGCCGGGTCGCCATCATCTGGCTCTTGTTGACCGGCTGGTCGAGATTGTTGACCTGCAGGGTGCCCGGACTGCCGTAATCCTCCCCGTCGCCCACGATAAAGGTACCGGCCGCCATTGTCTCGTCCGCGTTGACGGTGAAGACCTTCCCGCGACGCGGCAGATCGGCGAGCTTGCGCTCGGCTCCGGTCGCCAGATCGGCGCACCAGAGGGTGCTGAAGTTCGGATCGGACGTGCCTCGGGCGAAGAACACGGTCGCCGTCCGGTGGCCGACGGAAATGACCTGCACGGGCGCCTTGACCACGATCCGGGTGGCGAAGGTCGTGAGGTCGACGACCCCGATGTCGCCCGCCCCGGTCGTATAGATCATCTCCTTGCCGTCGGGCGTGTAGCCGTGGTCGTTGAAATACAGGCTGGCCGACCCGGGCTCGCTCGTGATGCGGTGGATCCGATGCCCCGTGTCGGGGTCGATCCAGGTCGTCGGCAGCTGGCCGCCGTCCGTCGCGCCGGCTTCGGCCCGGACCAGAGCGGGAAAGGTCGCGCCCCAGGCGAGCGCGGCGAAGACGGAAAATGTGCGGAGGGAGCGAAGCGGAGAGGCGGGGATCATTGGGGGTGACATGGGATTGTAGAAGCGAGACGCAGGCCGGCCGGACAAGTTGTCCGCAAAACGGCTCAACCGCCCACCGCCCCCTGCGTGTTGACAAAAAGAGAGTAGACCGACGAACAGCTCGCCATGAAGAGCCGGTTCCGGTGGGTGCCGCCAAAGCACACGTTCGAGCAGCGTTCGGGCAGTTCGATGTGCCCGATCCGCCTTCCGTCCGGGTTGAAGATGGTCACCCCGTCGAGACCCGGATCGCCCATCCCCCATCCGCACCAGAGATTGCCGTCGACATCGATGCGCATGCCGTCGGGCGTGCCGTGATCGTCGGCCGAGATAAGGATGCGCCCATTGGCCAGCGCCGTGCCGCCCTTCGTGAGATCGTAGGCGCGAATCTTGCCGGGCTTGGCGCCCGACTCGATGATGTAGAGCTTCGATTCGTCGGGGCTGAAAGCCAGGCCGTTCGGCCGGTTGATGTCGCCGGCCGCGACCGCCAGCTTGCCCGAGACCGGATCCCAACGGTACACATTCGTGGGCAGCTCCGGCTCGGCCTTGAGGCCCTCGTAATAGCCCGAGATGCCGAAGGGAGGATCGGTAAACCAGATGGAGCCGTCGGACTTGCAGACGATGTCGTTCGGCGAATTGAGCGGCTTCCCGTCATAGCGGTCGGCAATCACGGTGATTGTGCCGTCGTATTCCGTCCGGGTGACGCTCCGGGTCCCTTGCTCGCAGGTGAGCAGTCGGCCCTGGCGGTCCCGGGTGTTGCCGTTGGCGAAGTTCGACGGCTTCCGAAAGACGCTGACCAGGCCCGTCTCCTCGTCCCAGCGCAGGATCCGGTTGTTCGGAATATCGCTCCAGAGCAGGTAGCGACCGTCGCCGAACCAAACCGGGCCCTCGGCCCAGCGCAGGTCGGTGGCGATGCGCTCCATCTTGGTGGTCGAGACCCGATACTTGGCAAAGGAGGAGTCGAGGACCCGGATCCGCGGATCCGGGTAACGCACGCTGGGCTGCCACTGCGCCAGTGCGCGGGGCAGTGCGGCCAGGGCGGCGATCGCGCCGCCCGCGGTGAGAAAATCCCGTCGGTTCATGGTCATGGTCTTTTGCTCCTGGATGCGGGGAGGGATCAGGGCGGGCCGGAT
The DNA here is from genome assembly GCA_903916755.1 of uncultured Opitutaceae bacterium. Taxonomy (GTDB): domain Bacteria; phylum Verrucomicrobiota; class Verrucomicrobiia; order Opitutales; family Opitutaceae; genus Palsa-1447. The sequence continues at coordinate 13,820 of CAIWXW010000018.1, forward strand.
CCGCGCTTGGACAAAGGGGGGAGCGCGAATCCGGGGGAAGATCCTTCCGGAAACGGAGTTCGGGCGGTTGCCGAAAAGGTTTCAAGCCTTGAGTGCGCTCCCCTCCGTGCGCCCGGCCAGAAAGCCCGACAGGATCCGGCTGACGATACCGTCAGCGCCCAGCGCCTGCGGCATCCGCCGGCCGACCGCACGCCAGGGGAGAATTCAAGGCGCTTGCCGACCAGCGGCTTTGGGGGTTTAGGAGAGAGGATGCATCTTACCCCTCGGATTGCGTTGGCGGTTCTTTTCGGCATTTTCGTCGGCGCCGCGCCGGCTCTCGCCCAGTCGGCCCCGTCGGCCGCCCCTGCCGGTGTTTCGATCCCCCCGCCGGTCGTCCCCCTGCCGCCAGGGATGGCTCCGCTCTTCGACGGCAAGACCCTTGAGGGGTGGGTGCAGTTGCCCGCAGATTCCTGGACCGTGAAGGACGGGATGATCGCCAGCCGCGGAGTCGCCCGGGGGGTGATGTACACCGCCAAGCAATACGGCAACTACCGGATCATCTTTGATGTGCGGCACGTCTCGGGAAACCCCGATCACCAGGCCTGTGTCCTGTTTTTCGGAGTGATTCCTGCCGATGGCGCGAAGCCGCGGGATGCCCTGGGCGCAGGGCAGTTCATCCTCCCGAACGGATCCCACTGGGATTACCGCAAGGGCCACAACAATCCGTCCAACGCGGAGTTCACCTCCTTTCCCCATCCGAAATTCGACGGTCACCAATGGAGCCGCGTCGAGATCCTGGTGAACGCCGATAAGGGGACCGCCCGCCTGGCGGTGGCCCAGCCCGTCGGAAGTGCGGCGGTCGAGGTGGTTGACTTCCATGTGCCGGAGGCCGGCCGCATCGCACCCTTTGCCCTGCAGATGCACAACCCCGGCCTGTTCGACGAATACGCCAACCTCGCGATCGAGGTTAACCCGGCGGTGGACGATCTGATTACCGTTAAGCCCCAACCATAAATGAAAAGTTCCGCCGAAGGACTTTGGGGGACTGACGCTCGGTTAGGCTAGTAACTGCACGATGAGAAGCAGGTTGTCTCGAGCGGCCTCGGTTGAGCCGCTAAATGGCGGCGAATGAACTAGCAGTTGGCGTCCCCACGGCGAAACGACCAAAGGTCTGACCCCGATGGGTTTCCGAACTAGGCAAACTGGGTGGATGCTGCGAATTAGGCGGGCTGGGTAGAGTTTTGTGTAGAGTCAGATCTAAAAGACCCATTCTTGCGGCCCCGCAAAATAGGATTGGGAAGCGCCTCTTCTTCCGGCGGTTCGCTTCCCGGATCAAGCGGTAACGGCAGCTCAGGCGGGTTTGGCTTTGGCTACGTGTATGCGCGGGGAGGCTCCTGGAATGAGAACTCGAAGGATAAGCCATCAGAGGTAGAAGCAACGCAACAACTGGGTACGACCACACTCAATTTGAATCAGATCGAGACCAAGATGATGACATTTCAGAATGCAACCAACGCGAGTCATACCCCATATTTTCCTATTCCTGAAGCCGTCGGTGGCCTCGGACTAAATAGTAACTCTTATGCTTTCTCTCTGGCGCGTTTCCTTGGATTCCCCGCTCAACCTATTGTAAGTCCCATTGTAAGTTTCTTCGGTTCAGCAGAATGCCACGTCGCAGGCCCTTTGAACGTAGCCGGATATGAGTTGGCGTCCCCACGGGGATTCGAACCCCGGTTCACACCGTGAAAGGGTGTTGTCCTGACCGGGCTAGACGATGGGGACCAACCCAGGAATTGGCCACCCTACGTGGTGCGATGGCCCGTGCAAGAATTTTCCCGGGTGCCCCAGGCGGCGGTTTCCCGCAAAATTAACCTAAAGTTCTCCAAAATCGTCCGATTCCTAGCAAAAGGACCCATGGTCTCGGCCCCAGGCCCCACCGTCCCATGCACATCTCCCACACAGACGCCCAGGCGCTCGCCGCCAGCACCCTCCAGGAGCTGGCGGACGCGCGGGCGCGGGGGAAAGTCGGGATGACCCGCCGGGAACGGCTGGGCGGGATCCGGCAGCATCTGACGGAAGGGACCCAGGAGCCCGAGGTTGCGATCGAGGGCACCGAGCGGCGCGAGGAAGAGGAAGAAGGGGACAAGGAGGAGCCCGACCGCGGCGGAGAGCCTGATTCGCCCGGCCACTCGCTCAACGCCAAGGCTTGAGCGCCCGCCGCGGCCACTTTCGGCATCGGCCGCAAATTCCCGCTTTCCTGCTTTCCCAATTTCCGCTCTTTGGGTGGGAATGATTTTTTCCGACATCGCCCAAGCCGTGCCCCGCCAGGCGGTCACCGCCATCGAAGGCCTGCCCTACCCCCGGATCGCCTCCGGCAAGGTCCGAGAGATCTTCGACCTGGGCGACGCACTCCTGCTCTCGGCGACCGACCGCCTGTCGGCCTTCGACGTCATCCTGCCGGATGGCATCCCGGGCAAAGGCATCATCCTGACCCAGATCAGCCTGTGGTGGTTCGCCCAGACCGACGGCATCATCGCCAATCACCTGCTCCCCGACCAGGAGGGCGAGTTCGCGCGCCGTGGCCTGCCGGACCGCGACCTCCAGCTGCGAAGCATGGTGGTCCACAAGCTCAAGCCCCTCACGATCGAATGCGTCGTTCGCGGCTACCTGGTCGGCAGCGGCTGGAGCTCCTATCAGAAAAGCGGGACCGTCTGCGGGATCCGGCTTCCCGCCGGGCTCCGCCAGGCGGACCGGCTGCCCGAGCCCATCTTCACCCCCACGACCAAGGCGCCGCTCGGCCAGCACGACGAGGCGATCGACGACGCCCAGGGCGAGGCGGCGGTGGGGTCCGCCCTCTATCAGCGCGTGAAGGCCACCAGCCTCGCGCTTTACCGGCTCGGCCACGACCGCGCCGCCGAGGCGGGCATGATCCTCGCCGACACCAAGTTCGAGTTCGGGACCGATGCGCGGGGCAACCTGATCCTGATCGACGAGGTCCTCACGCCGGATTCCTCGCGCTACTGGCCGGCCGAAGGCTATGCCCCCGGCCAGTCGCCGCCGAGCTACGACAAGCAGTTTGTCCGCGACCACCTCCTGGCGCTCAAGTGGAACCAGCAGCCGCCGGCCCCCCGCCTGCCCGCCGCGGTCATCCAGCAAACCCAGGACAAGTACCTGGCCGCGTTCCGTAACCTACTGCATCACGCCTGAGGACGGCGCCGTCGCGGCCGAGCCCTCCCGCCCCGCACGCACCAGCTCCCGGCGCAGCCAGTCGAGGGCGGCGTTGACCGCGCGGCGCTTGATCGTCGAGCGCGGGCCGGGATAGCTGAGCTTCTTGGACCACACGCCCTGCGGCGCGTGGAGCGCGATGTAGATCGTCCCGACGGGATTGCCATTGGGGCCGCTTGAGGACCCGGAAAAGCCCGTGACGGCCAGGGCGTAGTCGGCGCCCAGCTTTTCCGCCGCACCCGTCGCCAGCGCCACCGCGCATTCGTCGCTCACCGCCCCATGCTGCAGCAGCAGGCACTCCGGCACGTCCAGGAGCTGCATCTTCGACTCGTTCGATCCGCAGACACAGCCACCCGCAAAAAACTTGGCCGCCCCGCAGATGTCCGTGAAGGCGTTGGCGAGCAGCCCGCCCGTCCCCGCCTCCGCCACCGCCATCTTCTTCTCCTGGCCGCGCAGCAGGTCGGCGCAGACCTTGGCCAGCGAGTCGTGCCCGAAGCACACAAAATCCTCGCCCACGATCGCCGCGCATTCCGCGGCCAGCGCCTCGAGCTGCGGCAGCCCGAGCTGGCCCTCCGGCGAGCTCAGCCGGCAATCGACGTGCCCGGCATGCGCGCAGAAGGCGACGCTCAGGGCCGCGCCCTCGCGGTCGAAGACCGGCTGCAGGATGGTCTCGAGCCGCGACTCGCCGACGCCGGCGGTGCGCAGCTGCACATACGCCTCCCGCTCGAGCAGGAGACCCCGCGCGGCCTGCCGCGGGAGCTCCTGGGACTGGAGCTTCGGCGGCATCTCGTTCGGCGGCCCCGGCAGCATGCAGAGGACCTTGCC
>CAIWXW010000019.1 GCA_903916755.1 uncultured Opitutaceae bacterium
CGGTTGTCATTCCCAACGCCGAGGGCGCCCGCACCACTCCTTCGGTTGTCGCGTTTACGAAAACCGGCGAGCGCCTCGTCGGCCAGGCCGCCAAGCGCCAGGCGGTGACCAATTCCCGCAACACCGTCTTTTCCGCCAAGCGCTTCATCGGCCGCAAATTCTCCGAAGTGCGCGAAGAGGCCAAGAACATGCCGTTCAAGGTCGTCGAGGGCAAAAACGGCGACGCCTACATCGAGGTGCAGGTGGGCGACAAGACCGAGCAGTTCGCCGCCCAGCAGATCGCGGCCTTCGTTCTCGGCAAGATGCGCGCGGACGCCGAGGCCTACCTGGGCGAGAAGATCACCCAGGCGGTCATCACCGTCCCGGCCTATTTCAATGACTCGCAGCGGCAGGCCACCAAGGACGCCGGCAAGATCGCCGGCCTGGAGGTCCTCCGCATCATCAACGAGCCGACCGCGGCCTCGCTGGCCTACGGCCTCGACAAGAAGAAGGACGAGAAGATCGCCGTCTTCGACTTGGGCGGCGGCACCTTCGACGTCTCCGTCCTCGAGATCGGCGACGGCGTCTTCGAGGTCAAGGCGACCAATGGCGACACCCACCTGGGCGGCGACAACTGGGACGAGGCCATCATCACCTGGCTCGTCGACTCCTTCAAGAAGGACAACGGCGTGGACCTCCGCAAGGACCCGATGGCCCTCCAGCGGCTGAAGGAAGAGGCGGAGAAGGCGAAGATCGCCCTTTCCTCGACCCAGTCGGTCGACATCAACCTCCCCTTCATCACGGCCGACGCGTCCGGCCCGAAGCATCTCAACGTCCAGCTGACCCGGGCCAAGCTCGAGCAGATCTGCGACTCCCTCTTCGAGCGCTGCATCCCGCCCTTCAAGAACTGCCTGAAGGACGCCGATCTCACCTCGGCCCAGATCGATGAGCTGGTGCTCGTCGGCGGCATGACCCGCATGCCGAAGGTCGTCGACATCGCCAAGGGGCTCGGCGGCAAGCAGCCCCACCAGGGCGTCAACCCCGACGAGGTCGTCGCGGTCGGCGCGGCCATCCAGGGCGGCGTCCTCAAGGGCGAGGTCCGCGATGTCCTCCTCCTCGACGTCACCCCGCTCACCCTCGGCATCACGACCGCGGGCGACGTGGCGACCGCGATGATCTCGCGCAACACCACCATTCCCTCGAAGAAGACGCAGGTCTTCTCGACCTATGGCGACAACCAGCCGTCGGTCGAGATCGTGGTCCTGCAGGGCGAGCGGCCCATGGCGCGCGACAACAAGACCCTCGGCACCTTCCGCCTGGACGGCATTCCGCCGGCCCCGCGCGGCACGCCGCAGATCGAGGTCACCTTCGACATCGTCGCCAACGGCATCCTCCATGTCTCCGCCAAGGATCTCGGGACCGGCAAGGACCAGAAGATCACCATCCAGGGTTCGTCCGGCCTCTCCAAGGACGAGGTCGACCGCATGACCCGCGAGGCCGAGGCGCACGCGACCGAGGACAAGGAGCGCAAGGAGGCGGCCGAGTCCAAGAACTCCCTCGACACCACCATCTACCAGCTCGAGAAGGCGGCCAAGGACGCCGGCGACAAGCTGCCGGCCGACAAGAAGGCCACGATCGAGAAGGCGCTGGCCGACGCCCGCAAGGACCTCGAGAGCAACGACACCGCGAAGATGAAGGCGGCGCTCGAGAACCTCAGCAAGGCCGGCGCGGAGATCTACGCGGCGGCCGCGGCCGCCCAGTCCGCGCCGCCTCCGGGCGAGGCCGGCGGTCCGGCCCCCGAGGGGCAGAAGACCGAGAAGAAGGCCGACGTCGTCGACGCCGACTTCGAAGTGGTTGACGAGGATAAGAACAAAAAGTAATTTTGGCACCCTTTCGCCGCTCGGGCCGGATTCCGGCCTGGCGGCGCTTTGGGTGAAAAACCCAGCAGAAACCCACCCTTAACCAGAACCCACATCCATATGGCCAAAGTCAAAATCAAGCCCATCGGCGACCGCGTCCTCGTCAAGCATCTCGACGAAGACAAAGAACAGATCCGCGGAGGCATCATCATCCCGGACTCCGCCAAAGAGAAGCCGCAGGAGGCTGAAGTCATCGCCCTCGGCACCGGCAAGAAGGATGAGAACGGCAAGCTGTCCACCTTCGAGGTCAAGGTCGGCGACCGCGTCCTGATCAGCAAGTACGGCGGCACCGAAGTGAAGATCGACGAAGTGAAGTACACCCTCGTCCGCGAGGACGACATTCTCGGCGTCCTCGCCTGAGACCCTCCCCTTAGCACAACTCTCAACTCAGAAATAAAATACTATGCCCGCCAAACAACTGCTCTTCGATGACGCCGCCCGCCAGAAAATCCTGCGCGGCGTCGAGCTCCTCGCCCGCGCCGTCAAGGTCACCCTCGGTCCGAAGGGCCGCAATGTGGTGATCGACAAGAAATTCGGATCGCCGACCGTCACCAAGGACGGCGTCACCGTCGCCAAGGAAGTCGAGCTGCCCGATCCCTACGAGAACATGGGCGCCCAGATGGTGAAGGAAGTCGCTTCCAAGACTTCCGACGCCGCCGGCGACGGCACCACGACCGCCACGGTCCTGGCCGAGTCCATCTACAAGGAAGGCCTGAAGAACGTCACCGCCGGATCGAACCCGATCTTCCTCAAGCGCGGCA
>CAIWXW010000020.1 GCA_903916755.1 uncultured Opitutaceae bacterium
GAAAAAAAATCCGCGTCCGCCATTGTTCCGCCCAGCGAGGCAAAGGCCGACTCCCTCCCCCCTCCCGCTCCGGTTGAATCCTCCAGCCCGGCGGCCCCGCCGCCGCTGCCCGAGAATGTTATTCGGGTGGAAGGAGTGCTCGACATCGACACGCTCAAGGGCGGCAACGGCCAGCTCCTCGACATGGCCAAGAACGGCAAGCGCCGTCCCACCGACACCTTCGTGCCCAAGGAACTGATCCGCCGCTTCAAGCTGAAGCCCGGCATGCTGGTGGGCGGCACGGCATTTCCGCCGGAGGGGCGCTTTCCCAACCCGAAGATGAAGTTCATCGAGCGGGTCGACGGCGTCGCGCTCGAGGAGCGCCGCGCCACGATCGAATTCACGCAGCTCACCACCATCTCCCCAAACGTGCAGCTGAAAATGGAGATGAAGGACGGCCGGATGACGACCCGCGCGGTCGACCTCTTCTGTCCGATCGGCAAAGGCACCCGCGGCCTGATCGTGGCCCCGCCCCGCAGCGGCAAGACCATTCTCCTGCGCGACATGGCCCTCGGGGTCATCGAGAACAATCCGGAGTGCCACGTCATGATCCTCCTGGTCGACGAGCGGCCCGAGGAGGTCACCGACTTCAAGCGCAGCGTTCCAGCCGAGATCTGGGCCTCGTCCAACGACGAGCAGATCGAGAACCACATCCACGTGGCGGACCTCTGCATCGAGCGCGCACGGCGCCTGGTCGAGGTCGGACGCGACGTCGTGCTCTTCGTCGACTCCATCACCCGGCTCTCGCGCGCCCACAACACCCAGCGCAACAGCGGCCGGACCGGCTCGGGCGGCCTGGACGTGCGCGCCCTGGAGCGGCCCCGCCAGCTCTTCGCGTCGGCCCGCAAGACCGAGGAGGCCGGCTCCCTCACCATCATCGCCTCCGTCCTGGTCGAGACCGGGAGCCGGATGGACGACGTCATCTTCCAGGAATTCAAGGGCACCGGCAACATGGAGATGGTCCTCGACCGCAAGTGCGCCGAGATGCGCCTCTGGCCGGCCATCAACATCGCCGCCTCCGGCACCCGCAAGGAGGAGCTGCTGATCGATCCCAAGAAACTTGACGGCATCCATTTCTTCCGCCGTGCGTTAGTTCAGCAGAAGATTGAGGAGGCCACCGAGACCATGATCGCGCGGCTTTCCAAGACCAAGACCAACGATGAGTTCCTCAAGCTGATCGCCCGCTAGCCGCCCTCCGTTCCACGCTCCTTTCTTTCACGCCAACTTAGTTTTTTGCATGCATAGTTTCTCCGAGCAATGCCTCGACATGGCCCGTTCCATCCTGGGCCATAATCTTGATTCCATTCAGCCTGACGGCACCATTCTTCCCGCCCACGCGGAGGATTCGCGTCCCGACGAGCCCGGCCACGTGGCCTACGCCCTGGGGGAATACTTCCGCGCGACCGGCGAGACCACCCTCAAGGGCCAGGACCTGATCGACCTCACGGCCCGCTGCGTCACCGCGCAGATGTTCACCGAGCCGCCCGCCGAGAACGGCCTGGCCTACGCCGCGCTCGGCCTGCTCTGCTTCGGCCCCTCCAAGGAGCGCAATCCCGTCTGGGAGCGCCTCGTCGAGGAAACCCAGCTGCGGATCGACAAGCAGCTGCTCCACCGCAGCGACTACACCAACCACTGGCAGGCCTTCAACATCGCCAAGGCGGTCGCCCGCTTCAGCTTCGGCCTGTCCAAGAAGGACGAGACCTCGCGCCTGATCGAGCAGATGGTCGAGCGGATCAACCAGACCAGCTCGGCCGGGTTCTTCGACGACGCCACCACCGGCTTCGGCGGCAACTTCAACCTGTACGGCGTCCTCGCGCTCATCTTCACGCGCTCCGCCCTCCAGCTGCACGCCAACAGCGGCGTGCGCGACCGCAAGCTCCCCACCCTCCGCACCTACGGCGAGAAGTACATCCGGATGATGCCGGACCTGGTCCGCGCGGACGGCCTCGGCTGGGCCTTCGGCCGCGCCGCCGGCGCCTACGGCCAGATGCACTGCATCACGCTCATCCTCCAGGGGCTGCGCGACGGCTGGATCGCCGACGACCAGAAGAGCAAGTACTTCGACATCCTGCGCCGGCTGTTCCTGTTCTTCTACGGCACGTATCTCGACCAGGAGCACGGCTTCCTCGACCTGCGCGACGACGAGCGCACCGCCTACGCGCAGCACACGACCCGCATGGCGAACTTCGACGCCGCGCGCTACCTCTGCCAGTGGTCCCGCCTGGCCAAGACGGTCCAGATGCCGTCCGGGGCCCCCAAGGTTGAACCGCCCCGCACCTCCGCCCGCTTCGTCATCTTCGACAAGAGCAATCGCAAGGAGCAGGGCCTCTTCCTCTATCGCGACGCCGAGAGCGGCCTGCACCTGCAGGTCCCGCTGATCAGCTGCGGCGGCCATCTCTCGAGCGACGCCCTGCCCTTCCCGCACTGCCCGGGCGTCTTCGACTGGCCGAACAACGTCTACCTGCCGATCATGCTGCCGGAGCTCACCTTCGGCGACAATGTCACCCTGCCCGCCTTCTACGGCAAGAACTGCGTGACCGGCCTCGGCCTGCGCAACAGCTTCTTCTTCCGCTACGACCAGCCCGACCTGATCAACCTCAAGGAGGAGATCGTCAAGGGCATCGGCAGCGTGAAGGTGCAGTGGAATTTCTCGGGCTCCAAGGTGGCCTGCGAGTTCGCCTACACGGTTCGCCAGCAGGTCACGCTCGACAAGTTCCGCTACGTCCTCGCCGTCGCCGCCCCCCACACCAAGTACCGGCAGCCCGGCTCCCTAGCCCTCGGGCCGGAGGGCTTCCGCTGCACGGTGGCGCGCGACGATTTCTCGGCCACCTGGCGCGAGACCGAGGTCACCACCGCCGACGCGACCTATCGCACCAATTACGGGAAGATCCACTACCTCCAGCATCTCGTCCGCGACCATCCGCTGGTCATGCGGCCGGGCCAGACCTACCGGCTGGCGGTGAATTTCGATCCCCAAGTCACCCACGTGGAGTAACCCGGCCGGATGCTTTCCCGCCGGATCATCCCCTGCCTTGACGTCACCGCCGGGCGTGTCGTCAAGGGTGTGAAGTTCCAGGAACTGCGCGACGCCGGCGACCCGGTCGAATGCGCGCGCGCCTACGACGCCCAGGGCGCGGACGAGCTCGTCTTCCTCGACATCACCGCCTCCAGCGACGGGCGGCAGATCATGCGCAATGTGGTGGCGGCGACCGCCGAGCAGTGCTTCATGCCGCTCACCGTCGGCGGCGGACTCCGCTCGCTCGACGACATTGAGGCGATGCTGAAGGCCGGCGCCGACAAGGTCTCGCTGAACACCTCGGCGATCCGGGACCCGGAGCTCATCCGCGCGGCTTCGGACCGCTTTGGCGCCCAATGCATCGTGCTGGCGATCGACGCCAAGCAGGAGCCCGGCCCGGGCCAGCGCTGGCGGGTGTACACCCACGGCGGCCGCAACCCGGCCGAGCTCGACGCGGTCGAGTGGGCCCGCCGCGGCGTCGCCCTGGGAGCCGGCGAGATCCTCCTGACCAGCATGGACCGCGACGGGACCAAGGCGGGCTACGACCTCGAACTGACCCGCCAGGTCAGCGACGCGGTCGAGGTGCCGGTGATCGCGAGCGGCGGCGCGGGACAGTTGTCCGACTTTTCCGACGTGCTCGACCGGGGCCACGCCAGCGCGGTCCTCGCCGCCTCCCTCTTCCATTTCGGCACGTTCACCGTGCCGCAGGTGAAGGACTTCCTCTCCGGGCACGGCGTCCCCGTGCGGCGCTAGCCGCTCAGGAGGCCGCGGCGGCCGCCGGCGCCGCCTTGGCCCGCGGCTCGCCCACCAGCAGCCCGAGCTGGTCCTGCAGCGAAGTGAAGAATTCGGGCGTCATCGCACCAGCCGGCACCTCATAGAGCTGCTTGGACTTGGCATGCTCGAAGAGATCCCGCTCCCCATCGGCGGCCTTGCCCTTGGGCCGCAGCACCTTCTTGCGCTCGAGCATCAGGGCGAGGAACTGCACCAGACGGGCGTTCTCCGGCGTCAGCTCGGCGCCGGGGTCCGCCAGAGTGAGGAACAGCGTTTCGGCCGTGAGCTTGAGCGTCCGCTCCGGGTTGCCGTCCTTCGTCCTCGGCTTGTAGAGGTGCGTCCAGCGGCACGCCACGACGCCGTCGGGCGCGAAGCCGGCCGCCTGGTCGGCCCGGAGGTCGTAACGGACGATTTCAAACTCGCGGGGGCGCACCAGGTAGCTCGCCACGCGCTCGCCGGCGTCGAACGGTCGGCCGGACACGAAGCAGGCGGCGGCCAGGGGCTGCAGATTCAATTCCATCGGCTTTCTTGTTTACTTGCACGCGGGGTCGACGCTAGCAAATTCACTGCGCATGCCTCTGCCGCCCTGTCCCTCGCCCCGTCTTTCCCTCCCCGGATGACCGGCCGACTTATCGCCATCGGCGACGTGCACGGATGCCACCTCGAGCTGGCGGAATTGATCGCCCGCCTCGAGCTCACGCGCGATGACCGCCTGGTGTTCCTGGGCGACCTCGTGAACCGGGGCCCCGACAGCTGCAAGGTGCTCGACCTCGTGCGGGCCAACCGGGCGATCGCACTCCTCGGCAACCACGAGCTCCGCCTCCTCAAATACCGCCGCACGAACGACCGGAAATACGTCAAGGAGCACGACCTCGACACGTACGAGAAGCTCCGGCCGCAGGACTGGGCCTTCCTGGAACAGATGCCCCTCACCTTCGAGGAGCCCGAGCTCAACGTCGTCTGCGTCCACGGCGGCTTCCTGCCGAACGAACCCTGGCAGAAGCAGCCGCCGGAGGTCGTGACCCGGATCCAGGTGGTCGACCAGGACGGCCACGCCGCCAAGCGGTCGGACGCGCCGGACGCCCCCCTGTGGGCCGACCTGTGGAACGGGCCGCCCTTTGTGATCTACGGCCACACCCCGCGGCCGGAGATCTACAAGCTGAAGTGGTCGGTCGGGATCGACACCGCCTGCTGCCTCGGCGGCTACCTGACCGCCTGCGTCCTGCCGGAAAAGCGCTTCGTCCAGGTCAAGGCCCGGCGCGCCTACTACCCCTGATCCCATGCCTGAATTTCCCCCGCTGCTCTCGGTCAAGGACATCAAGGCCCTCGGCGCCGCCGGCGGCCAGTCCTTCGCCAGCCTGCTGGTCGTGCGCCGGTTCTCGCCCAAGACGGCCGCGAACGGCAACCCGTTCCTGAGCCTGGAATTCGGCGACCGGACGGGGACCTTCAGCTGCACCGTCTTCGCCGACAGCCCCGTCTTCGACCTCCTGAAGGCCGCGGGCGAGGGCGCCATTGTGCGGCTCGAGGGCAAGATCGAGTATTACCAGGGCCGGCTGGCCCCGCGGCTGGCGAAGGCTGCGGTCCTGGACGAGTCGAAGCTGACCGACTCCGCCCTTGTGGCGAACCTGGTCGAGAACTCTCCCAGCGATCCCGCGGGCCTGACCGGCGAACTCGCCGCCTTCGTCGCCAGCCTTGCGCGGCCGGAGCTGCGCGCGACGGTCCAGGCCGTCCTCGACGAGCTGGGCGACACCTTTGTCAGCGCCCCGGCCGCCCTCGGGATGCATCACGCCTACCGCCACGGGCTGCTCGAACATACCATCCGGATGGCGCGCGCCGTGAAGGCGCTCGCTCCGCTCTATCCCGAGGTCGACTTCGACCTGGCCATGGCGGGCGTGCTCCTCCACGACACGGGCAAGGCGATCGAATACGAGGGGACCCTCGCCCCGAAGCGCAGCCGCCGCGGCATCCTGCAGGGCCATGTGGTCCTGGGCTACCAGCTGGTCCGCAAGGCGGGCCTCAAGGCCAAGCTTGAGCTCGAGCTGCTCGAGCGGCTGGAGCACATCGTGCTGAGCCATCAGGGAAAGCTCGAATGGGGCGCGGCGGTGATGGCGGCGACGCCGGAGGCCGTCTTCGTCTCGATGATCGACAACCTCGACGCCAAGATGGGCATGGTCCAGCGCGCCCTCCGCCAGGCCGCCGCCGGCGAGGAATTCTCCGAGCGGCTGCCCGGCCTCGAGAGCGCGCTGCTGACCCGGCCGCCGCCGCCCGGGCCGGGCCCCGCCGCTACTGGCGGCTGAGGCTCATCAGGAACTCGGCGTTCGACTTCGTCTTCTTCAGCCGGCCAATCAGCATTTCCATCGACTCGATCGGGCCCAGGCCCTGCATCGCCCGCCGCAGGCCGTAGATGCGCTGCAATTCCTCGGGGTGATAGATGAGCTCCTCCTTGCGGGTGCCGGACCGGTCGATGTTGATGGCGGGGAAGACCCGCCGCTCGACCAGGCCCCGGTCGAGGTGAAGCTCCATGTTGCCCGTGCCCTTGAATTCCTCGAAGATCACCTCGTCCGCCCGGCTGCCGGTGTCGACCAGGGCGGTGGCGATGATGGTCAGGCTGCCGGCGCCCTCGATATTGCGCGCGGCGCCGAAGAAGCGCTTCGGCTTCTGCAGGGCCGTCGCCTCGAGGCCGCCGGACATGATCTTGCCCGCGTTGGACGCGAGCGCGTTGTAGGCGCGCGCCAGCCGCGTGATGGAATCGAGCAGGATGACCACATGCTGGCCCTGCTCGACCAGGCGGCGGGCCTTCTCGCCCACCATCTCCGCGCAGTGGACGTGGCTCTCCGGGGCCTCGTCGAAGGTCGAGGAGACGACCTCGCCCTTGGTGTGCCGGCGAAAATCGGTCACTTCCTCGGGGCGCTCGTCAATCAGGAGGAGGATCAGCTTGGTCTCGGGGCTGTTTTCCGAGATCGAGTTCGCGATGTTCTGGAGCAGGATCGTCTTGCCGGTGCGAGGCGGCGCCACGATGAGCCCGCGCTGGCCGAAGCCGATCGGAGTGAGGATGTCGACCGCGCGCATCGAGACGTCCTTCTGGACCTCGGGCGCCTCGAGGAGCACACGCTTCAGGGGATAATAGGGCACGAGCTCCTCGAAGGGGGTGATCTTGGAGATGTCATCCGGCGCGAGGCCCATCACCTGCTCGATCTTCACGACCGACGGGCAGCGCTCGCCCTCGAGGGGGGCCTGGACCTGGACCACGACCTGGTGACCCCGCTTGAGGCCGTAGCGGCGGATCAGGATCTCAGGCAGGAAGGCGTCCTCCGGGTAGAGCCGGTAATTGACGTGCTCATGGACGATGAAGGACGCCCGGTCCGTCACGTCGACGTAGCCGCGATCGCAGATCATCCGTTTCGATTCCGCCGCCTTGGCGAAGATCTGGGCGATCAGCTGCTTGCGGTTCGGCGCGCCCTCGAATTCCACGCCGTATTCGCGGGCGAAGGCCGTCAGCTCCGCCAGGTGCAACGCGTAGAGTTCATCGAGGAAGAGGGTCTTGCCCTTGCCGCTCGCGATTTCCGCGGCCGCGGCGTCGAGCGCCCCCGCGTCGGCAAAGCGCGAGGGATTCGGCAGGTCGCCGAAGATCGGCGTCGTGCTGGGCGGCGGCGGCTGCGGCGGAAAAGCCGGGGCACGTGGCTGCCAGCCACCACCACCGCCGCCACCCCCACCTCCGCCCCCACCACCGTGCCGGCCGCCCCGCTTGCGCTTGTTGCGCTTCCATTGGTTGCGGTCCTGCCACTCGCCGCCGTGGCCGCCATGGCCGCCGCCACCTCCGCCACCCCCGCCACCGCCGCCCGGGTGCGGGCGATAACCGTCCTGGCTGGGGGCCGGCGCCGGCGCCGGGCTGTCCTGCTGGCCCTGTTCGGGGGCGGATTCGCGGGCCGGGGCCGGTTCGCTCGGGGCGGACGCGGGGGCCTGCTCGGGGGGATCGCTGCGGACACTGCGCTCGCCGGCGGCGGCGGGCTCCTCGGGCGCCGGAGCCGAAGCGCCCGCGGCGTCGTCGCGCGGGCCGCGCCGGCTGCGGGTGCGGGGGCGCTTGGCCGGGCGTCCCTCGCCGGTGGAGGCGGGGGCGTCAGCAGACGAATGATCGGAATCGGACTTCGCGGGAGTGGCCATGGAGGAAAGGGGGCGCCGCTGAGCGGCGGACAGTGGGGGCCCTGCGCTTACGCAAGGGAGTCGACGAGGCGGTCGACCTGGGCTTTGAGAAATTCAGGTGAGCCTTCGTTCCAGAGAACGAAATCGGATAGCTCGATTTTTTTTGCCAGCGGCAATTGCTTGGAGAGACGTTGTTCAGCGAACGTGCGATTAATGCCACACTGCTCCAGCCGAACCAGTTGCTGCTCTGGAGCACACGCCACGCAGACGATGAAATCAAACCATTTCTCGAGCGATTTTTCGAACAGCAGCGGCACCTCCACCACCCATAGCCCGTCCTCGGCCAGGCGCAGCGCCTCCCGCCAGAGGGCAAAGAGCGGCGGGTGGGTAAGGTCTTCCAGCCAAAGCCTTTCGGCGTCATCGGCAAAAACCCGATCCGCCACTTTCCGCCGATTCACCTTCCCATGCCCCGTCAGCACGTCTGGGCCAAAACGGGCGACGAGCGCAGCCACCACCTCCGGCGACGTCAGCACCTGGTCGCGGATCAGCTGATCCGTATCGATCCGGCGATAGGCCCGATCCTCGAACAGCCGCGCGGCCGTCGATTTGCCGGTCCCAAACCCGCCGGTGATGCCGAGAATCATGGAGCCCAAGCTCTAGGGCGTGGGCTTCCGCGGTTCAAGCGGAGAGGGAGCCGGCCGCGATGATTCCCTTGCGCGCAACGAACCGGAAATGAAGGCGCTTTTCACCGCGGCGGCGCCAGGCGGCTCATCGTTGAAATAGGCCTTTCTCCCGAATGAGCCGCCGGACTGGCTATTATCGCGTGAATGCTTGCCACGCTGACCTCGGCCACCCTTCTCGGCATTTCTGCCGAACCAGTCGAAGTGGAGGTGAATGCCAATCAGGCGGGCGACCCCCGCCTGGTCCTGGTCGGATTGCCGGACGCCGCCGTCAAGGAGTCTGAGGACCGGGTTTGCTCCGCTCTGGCCAATTGCGGCTTTCTCGCCCCGCGCACGCGTACGACGATCAATCTCGCTCCCGGGAATCTGCGCAAGCAGGGCCCCCTCTATGATCTGCCGATCGCCCTGGCCATCCTCGTCGCCACCGGACAGCTGAAGGCCGATCACCTCGCAGACTGCCTCGTGGCGGGCGAACTCAGCCTCGCCGGCGCCACCCGTCCCATTGCCGGCGGGCTGGCCATCGCCCGCCTGGCTCTCCGTCTTGGCAAACGGCGATTGCTGCTGCCCCCCGGATCGGCCGACGAGGCGGCCTTGGTGCGAGGATTGTCGGTGTTCCGGGTCGGATCCCTCGACGAGGCCCAGCGGTTCCTCGCCGGCGAGTGCTCATTGAATGCGGTGATGGCGGAGCCGATGGGAACCCGGCCGGCCAGGGAAACCGGACCCGACTTCTCCGACATCAAGGGGCAGGCCGGGCTCCGGCGGGCGGTCGAAATCGCGGCCGCCGGTGGCCACAATCTGCTGATGATCGGGCCGCCCGGCTCCGGCAAGTCGATGGTCGCGCAGCGGCTTCCCGGCATCATGCCTTCGCTGGCGCCGGAGGAGCAGCTCGACGTCCTCGGCATTCACTCTGCGGCCGGCCGGGACCTCCTGGCGGAAAGCAGCGACCCCTCGGCGCCCCCTTTTCGCGCGCCCCACCATTCCGCCTCGGACATCGCGCTCATCGGCGGCGGGGTCATGCCGGCGCCCGGCGAGATCTCCCTCGCGCATCACGGCGTCCTGTTTCTGGACGAGCTGCCGGAATTCAAGCGATCGGTGCTGGAGGTTCTGCGCCAGCCGCTCGAGGAGGGCCAGGTCACGATTTCACGCGCCGCAGCAAAGGTCACCCTCCCCTGTGCCTTCATGTTGGTGGCGGCGATGAATCCCTGCCCCTGCGGGCATCTGGGCGACAAGCAAAGGGCCTGCCACTGCACACCCACGCAGATCCAGCGTTATCGCGCCCGGATCAGCGGGCCGCTCCTGGATCGGATCGACCTGCACGTGGAAGCACCGGCCCTTTCGCTAGCCGAGCTGCGCTCCACCCACCCTGGGGAGGCCTCCGCTCCGATCCGGGAGCGGGTCCGGGCGGCCCGCGAACGGCAGCGGACGCGGTTCGCCGGAACCACGCTGTCCGTCAACGCGCGGATGGGCCAGCTGCAGATCCGGCGGCATTGCGCCATCGACCCGGCGATGGGGGATCTCCTGCAGCGCGCGATGGAACGGCTGTCTTTGTCGGCCCGAGCCTACGATCGCATCCTCAAGGTCGCCCGGACGATCGCGGATTTGGCCGGCACCGAGCGGATCGAATCCCCTCACCTGCTCGAAGCCATCCAGTACCGGAGCTTGGATCGAAATCTCTTATCCTGAAGCGAGTGCCCCAAATACCATGAGCCACCTCATTCCCATCCCGGAAATCCAGCAACGCATCCATGTCATCCGCGGCAAGCGCGTCATCCGCGACGTCGATCTGGCGCGCTTCTATGGGGTTCCCACCCATCGGCTAAACGAGGCGGTTTCGCGAAACGCCGATCGATTTCCCGACGATTTCTGCTTCCGACTCACTCCAATGGAATCTCGAAACTTGATATCGCAAATTGCGATATCAAGTTTGCAACATGGTGGCCTTCGAAAACTTACGCGGGTCTTTACCGAGCAGGGTGTGGCGATGCTGGCCAGCGTTCTCCACAGCCAACGGGCCGTCGGCATGTCGATCGCAATTGTTCGGGCGTTCGTCCAACTCCGCGAGCTGCTGGCCACCCATCAGGAGCTGGCGGCCAAGCTCGTCGAGCTCGAACAAAAATTAGAGGGCCATGACTCCGCCATCACGAATCTGTTCGAGGCCATTCGCCAACTACTCGCGTCTCCTGAACCGGAGCACACGCGTAAGATCGGCTTCAGTCAGGGCGACTGACGGCCCACGAATTAACGACTAGCGGCGCGACCCCTTTTTCCGCCCCCAATGGGGGTCCCTGGACCAGATCAACCCATCCCTTGCCCTCCCAACACTGAACCCTCAACCTCCGTCACCCAGCCCAGACTCTCATTAGGAACCGGACAGAACTTGGGGGCAGGTCAATTCCGCAATCCCATAACAGAACAAATACAAACATATAGAGAACACTGGCTATAAAGGTCGTACTCGCGGCTAGCCGCGTGCCAGTCATGACTCTCCCTCGCAGGCGATTGAATGACGATCAGAGGATTGCCAGCGCGAAGACGCAGGCCAAGTCGGTCGCGATGCGCTCCCAGCCGCTCGCTCCCCCTTCTGCAAGCCAGAGACTTCCGCCTTGGTCGACGATGGCCGCTCGGCCGCGGCCAGCGGCGATCTTGGCGGTGTCGATCTTGCCCTCCAGCCACTCGGGCAATCCATCGCGGACCTGTTCAAGCGCGTCAGTGCCGAGCCGCCATCGCCAAAGCTGGGAGCGTTTCGCAAACGGTCCATCCTGGACGCTAAAGAGCACCTGGTCATGAAGAACCGCTACGGCAAGGGAGTTGGTAACTTCTGGGCCTTCTGAGCGGATCCTCCAGGTGCGTCCGCCGTCCTGGCTTATGCACAAACCCACGGCGGCGGCGGCCGCCACGATGTTTGGCGCGGATGTGTGCGCTCGAACCTCGTGGACCTCGAATGCAATGGGAAGGGTCGGTTCCCAGGTTTTGCCCGCATCCAGGGAGCGGGGAATGCCGCCGACGTGCACGGCGGCCAGGACGGCGGCAGCATCCGCGGTGGCCGTCAGGGCGCGAACTCCGAGCGGCGGACCTCCCGCAAACCACTGGTCGCGGCCGGGAACATGGTCGAAACCCCGCAACCGCTCCAACTCCCCGCCCACCGGGATGCGGAGCACGGCGGCCTCATCCATCGCCCCGGCAAACACCACGCCCCCAACCGAGAGGATCGATTGCAGCGAAATGCCAGCCGTCGCCACCCTGGACCATGCCCGCCGGGAATCGCGCCGCCAAATCTCCCGTCCCTCGACAATGGCGAGGCAGCCGCCGCCAACCTCGGGCGTCACCGCATCCACCTGCCGACCGGCGAGCTCGAGCTCCCCTTCGCCGGAATCGGCAAACGTCCGGCAGCCCGAGGCAGTCGCTACAAGAACTTCAGGCATGGCGGCGTTGATCTTATCAAACCAGGGGGAAACTCAACTCTGGCCCGATCGCGACCGGCATGACTGCGGGACGGGTCAAAGCCGGTGCATCTGCCGGCACCGGCGGCGAGCCTGGCCAGCCCCTCAGCCGATTGGGGCCGACGGCGCCACCTGGCGCTCCTCGACCTCCGCAATGTACTTCCTCGTCGCGGCCGGCAGCGCATGCCAGATCTTTATGGCGATCACGAGTCCCGTGATGGCGAAGGGCACGAGAAACAGGGGCCACATCCGCCAGCTCCACGCCGTGATCGCGGCCAGGCAGACCGATTGAATGCCACTGCCCAGATAGGCGAAGCCGTCGACAATCCCCATGCAGGTCGCAGTCGCCTTGCGGCCGCCGAAGTCCGCCGCGGCGGTGCCCGACATGAGCGAGGTGATGCCCACGGCGCACATGACGATGAGCACCCCGGCGGAGCCGGCCACGAGCGGAGACGAATAGAGAAAGGCCGACATGGCCAGGGCGGTCAGGAGCACGATGCCGCAGCACACGGCGACGGGGGGCCCGCGGCGCGACTTGAACAGCTTGTCCGAGGCGAGGCCCGCTGAGAAGCCGCCGATGATGCCGAAGATGCACAGGAGCCAGCCCCAGTGTTCCTGGAAAAATTCCGCGCCGGGCTGCTTCACCTCGGCCGAGAAGATGAAATACCAGTTCGTGATTCCGTCCCGGAAGACCCCGGAGGTCAGCTCGACCGCGGCGATCATGAGCATAAGCGGGCTCGTGAAGACCTTGCGGAGCAGGTCCATCTTGGTCAGTTCGATGTGCATCACTCCTGACGACGCGTCGTGGGCGTCAAACGGCGGGAATCCCGCCTCCTCCGGCGTGTCCTTGACCAGGCACCAGTCAATGATGCCCCAGAAGGCGATCAGTCCGGCGGGGATGAGGAAGACCGCCCAGGTGGCATCGACGCCGCCTCCCTTGAGCGCGAAAACCCGCAGGATGAGGCGATGCAGCCAGGAGGCATCGGGTCCGACATCCGCCTTGGTCATGTCCGCAATGCTCTGGCCCCAGTCGAAGGCAAAATAGGCCCCGATCGAGATCAGCGATCCGAAGATGGCGCCAAAGACGCCGCGCTCGCGCACATGAAACCAGTAGGCCTTGACCTTGATGATCGAGACCGCGCCGTAGCTTTGGAAATACATGTTCAGCGCATAGATCGCCGAGAACGCGGTCACCAGCCTGACGTGCAGCTGGTTGGTCAGGACGAGGTAGGTGAGCAGGCCCATCACGACGTTGGCGAAGGCGGAGCCGAAGGCGCCGATCAATATCCCCTTCTTGCCGCCGATCCGGTCAACCAGGGGGCCGTTCACGACAAACGAAAGGGCATAGGTCCAAGTCCCGGCCAGCGCGATCCAGCCGAAATCCTGCTTCGTCATCAGGGTACCCAGGGCGGCCTTCGAGACGGTGAGGTTGTAGCGTCCCATGTACAGGAAGGCATAGGTCATCCCGAGCGGGAACCAGTTGATGAACCTCCGGATGAGAAACCAGCGGCTGTGGCGCAGCGGATTATTGTAGAAATAAATCCCAATGACTCCCGCCAGGCACAAAACAATGACCGCAAGGTACATCGGACTGAAACATCACCGAGCCGGGGCGGACCTGTCCACACCAGACTGCGGGCGGTCTTCCGCCGCCGCGGGCCTAGCCTTTCAGGACGCGATGGATCTCCAGGAGAAACGGCCGCTCCTGGAGGCGATCCCACGCTTGCTCCAGGGCCGCCGAATCGGCGCGCCGCAGGGCTTCGAGGTGCCGCACGAGCGGCCGGGGCGGCGTCGGGCCTTCCTGCCGGATCCGGGCGAGCGCGAGATCGGCGTCACGCATGCCGCCGAGCACCCGCTCCAGGGCGTGGGCGCGCTTGCCCAGCTTGCGCACCGCGCCGCCGAGGACGGGGCCCAGCAGCGCGGCCAGATAGCGGACGCGCCGCAGGAGGATGCGAAACCGGTGCAGCTTCTCGGGCGCGGGCGACAGGCGCCAATGGCCGCGCTCCATCGCCTCGCGCAACGCGCGGCGCAGCGCCTGGCGGGCGGGTCCGAGTAGGGACTGGTCGGCCTCCCCCTGGGGGGCGCGGGCCAGATCGACCCGGAGCAGCCGGCCGAGCCGCAGGCGAAGCGCGAGGAACCCAGCCCCCTGCAGGTGGCGCCGCACCGTGACCTGCTGCAGCCGCCGCAGCTCCACCTGATGGGCGACGAATCCCGCCCAGAGCCGGTGGCCCGTGAATTGCCGCGCGTTGGCCTCATCCGCGAAGAAACCAATCCAGACGTCCAGATCCCGGGCCGCGCCGAGCACCCGGTTTAGCTGCTGCAGGTCGCGCTCCAGCCGCCGGGCGGCCGTGCCGGCCAGTTGCTGGCGGAAGGCGCGCAGCACGGTGCGCAGGCGTCGGATCGCGATCCGGAGGTCATGCAGCGCCTCGCGGTCGTGGCCCTCCAGCGCTCCGGCCACGTTGAGGAGAAACATCTGGTGGTGGATGGAGAGGATCCGGCGCACGCCCTCGTGGAAGGCCGTCGCCGGGCCGACCAGCGCGGGGCGGCTGCGGCCCGCCCCCACCAGGCGCAAGTCCACGTCGACCGGGAACGCCTCGCGCCACAGCGTGGCCTGCCGCCGGGCGGCTTCAACGTTCGGCGGAAAATGCCGGCAGATGACCCCCACGCGGATGCTGCGCTTGCTCACGCGGACGGAGGCGATGGCCGCATCCTGGAGGTGGGCGCTGTCCAAGGCGTCGGCCAGGCGCAGGAGCGCCGCGGCGTAGAGGATCCGGTGCGGATCGGCCCGCCGCGGGATCAGGCTCCGCGCGGCTTCGGGCTTCAGCGCCGCCGGGTGCAGCCGGATGAGGGTCGCGATCATCGCGCATTGCGGAGGCGTGAAGCCATCGAGCCTGCGGTGCCGGATCAGCGCAGCGCCGACTTCCGCGTGCCGCCGGGGATCGGCGGCGTAGCCGACATCGTGCAGGATGGCCGCGGCCTCGAGGAGCGGCCGGTCCGCGGCGGGGATCCCGCAGACGGCGTGGGTGGCGTCGAACAGCTTGAGCGCCAGGGCCGCCACCTGGTAGGCATGGGCCGTCTCCACCTCGCGACGGGCGCAGAGCTCTTCGACGGCAAGGCGGACGGTGGCGGGCAGCGACATGGCGGATCAACCCTCGACAGGGACCAGGAACCTCCCCCGGGGCGGCCTCAGACGCAACTGCCGCAATGTTACATCGCTGGGACCGCTCAGGGCCGCGGCCGGAAACCGCCGAAGGCCGCGAAGCAGGAATGCTTGTGGAGGACATCCAGCCGCGAGAACCCCACCCCTTGCATGACGCCCAGCTGATAGGTCAGGGAGGTGGGCGTGTCCTCGCGCTCGACGTAGGCAAAGACTTTCTCCCGGTAGTCCGCGCCGCCCAGCCCTTCCAGGTAGCGCCCGTAGCTGGCCCACATCAGCCGCTGCACGGCCGGATCCTCGTGGGCGACCAGGTCAAAGATCCACATGCTCCCCCCGGGTTTCAGCCAGCGCAGGCAGGAGGCGAACACCGCCTCCCACTCCGCCGGGGTCCGCAGATGGTGCAGGACGGCCGCCGCGACGATCACGCAGAAGCTTTCGGGCGCAAAATCCAGGGTCCGCAGGTCCCCCTGCACCGTGGCGGCGACGGAAGGGCCCAGCCGCTCCGCGGCCCGGTCGAGCATCGGGCGGCTCAGATCGACCAGCGTAAAGCGGGCCCCCGGAACCTGCTCGCGCACCTTCAGCGAGTAGTTGCCCGCGCCGCAGCCCAGATCGAGGACGCTCTTCGCGCAGGGCGCGGCCGCCGCGGCGGCGCGGGCCACCAGGTCCAGGCAGTGGGCGGCATCGACGGTGGCCACCTGGCCGGTCTCCAGCCGGGAAAAGCGCTCAACATCGTGATCGAAGCGCGCGCGGATCTCAGCGACGGTGGACTTGGCGGATGGTTTCATCCCCGGATTCTACCACGGGATTCCGTTGCCAAAAATGACTTATTTTAGGCGGATTGATGCCTTGCGGGCATAGACCGACCGGCCGGCTGTCCGGCTAGGCCGCGTCGGCCGACTGGGGCCGGCCCTTTTTTCCGAGAGCGTTGTCAACGGCCGCCAGCAACTGCGCGTCCGTGAAGGGCTTTTCCAGGGTGGCCGCGGCCCCCAGAGAACGGGCCGTCTTCAGGCAGTAATCGCCCGGCAGCCGCTCGCCACCGCCCGACATCGCGACAATGGGTGTGCCGGGCCACGTCTGCCGGACATGCTGGATGAATTCCACCCCATCCATCTTCGGCATCAGGACGTCGGTGATGATCAGGTCCACCGGCTCGGCCTTTAGCGCCGTGATGGCCGCCAGCCCGTCGGGTTGCGAGATGACCCGGTAGCCCACCCTCTGCAGCGCCAGCTCGACGACCGCGCGGATCGAAGCCACGTCATCGACGATCAGAATGGAAAGCGGTTTCGCCACGGAGACTTAGACAGGGACGAGCGAAAAACGTGCCACCCGCGGCAGACTTAACTGCCCCCCCGGTCTCACGCCTCCAGCGCTTCCTTCACGGCCGCCAGCAGTTGCTCGCGGCTGAAGGGTTTGGCCAGGGTGCGCACCGCGCCGAGCTGGGTCGCGATCGGCAGGAAATCGAGCACGCCGCCATGCCCGCCCCCCGACATGGCGATGATCTTCGTCTTGGGATAGAGCCGGCGGATTTCCATGATGGTTTCCAGGCCCTCCTGGCCCGGCATCATCAGATCGGTCAGGATGGCGTCCGCCGGCACCGCGCCCTGGGCCACCAGGGCCTCGCGCCCATCCGAAGCCACCGCGGTGGTATACCCGGCCCGCTCCAGCATTTGCTGCACCATCGCCCGAATGTAGTCCTCGTCGTCAATGATCAGGATGCGCGACATGCGGCTGATTCTCAGGCCTGCGGGGGCAAGAGCGCCTTCCAGCGGGCCCAGGCGTCCGCCCGCGCCTGCTGGTTCGCGTGGTAGGCCTTTAGGTCGTGCTGGTACTTCTCCTGCGCGGCCGCATCGGCCGCCGCCGGCGCGACCGGAGCGGGCATCTCGCCCGCGCGCATGAAGCCGTGGCCCGCGCCAGCGTAGATCACCGGCTCATAGGTCTTGCCCGCCGCCGTCATCAGGCCGCGGGTGGCGGGAATGGAAGCGCTGATCCGCGCATCGTTCTCGGCATAGAAGCCGTAGACCGGGCAGCTGATCCGGGCGATCGCGTCCGCCCTCGGCGCCACGCCGTAGAAGACAAACGCGGCCTGGAGGCCCGGGCGCTCGGTCGCGAACTGGAATGACTTGCCGCCGCCCCAGCAGAAGCCCGCCACCAGCAGCTTCCCGTTGGCCGCGGGCAGTTTCAGCGCATAGTCGGCCGCCGCGTTCAGGTCGCCCGTCACTTGGGCCGCCGGCAGCATCGAGACCGCCTTGGTCACCGCGCTCTGGTCAGGGAATTCGGCGGTGCCGCCACCGCCGGGGGCGGCGCCGGAAAGCAGGTCGGGCGCGATTGCGATATAGCCCGCCTCGGCGACCTGGTCGGCGAGGCCCCGGGCCCAGTCGCTCAGGCCGAAGATCTCGTGAATGATCAGCACCACCGGCGCCTTGTCCTTCACCTCCGGGTAAACCACGAAGCACTGGACGGAGCGGTTGCCATTCTTGACGGTGACCCATTCGCCATGGCGCGGAGAATTGTCGAGGCGGGCCTTGGCCCATTCCTGGGCGGAAAGCGGGGCGGCGGCGAACAGCGCGGCGGCGGCAAACAGGGTCAGAGATTTGAACATGGACGTTCCAGGTCGAGGATTGACGATCGATAGGTTGGCCCAGGTTGCGGCAGGAGCAACCGGGCATTGACAGAGCAGCGCAGGATTGACGCAGGCTGGCGGGGAAAGTTACTGGCGCTGATATCTGACCGTTAGCCTTCAATCCGCTTGACCCTTGCTCGAAAATCCCGAGGTTCAATCGCTCCGCGTTTGCCCTCATCGTCTAACGGTTAGGACGGGGCCCTCTCAAGGCCCAAATAGGGGTTCGATTCCCCTTGAGGGCACCAGCGACAGAGGAGAACTAAAAATAGGGGACGGAAAGGGGACAATCGTTTCGGTTTCCTAGGCTGGAGCCAGGCTCCCCTCTCAAAGTCTAATTCCGAGCCCCTGGCGAGCGCCGGCGGATCACACCTATGACGGCGAATGAGCGATCCTGCGGCCAGGAATAACTTACTTGTTGCGCGTTGCCTTTTTGGGCGCGACCGGATTGGTATTCAGGTCACTCCTCTGCGCGCACGGTGCCGCTGATGGGGCAACGAATTGGTATGAGGCCCGGAGGCGAGTCCGACAAATTTGGCAATCGTTACGAAGGCTGTTGGTCGACCTGCAAATTGCTTGAGGTCCTCAACGGCCACGCGGAGGCGATCGAGTTCGAGCCATGGCAGGACGGACTCGGGATCGAGTTCATACTCACCCGGAACGATCATGTCAGAGAGTTCCACTCGGTCAAAGTTCAGACGACCAAGACTACGTGGACCGTCTACCTGCTCACGGCCCTGGCGGCCAATGGCCGAACTATCCTGGGCGACTTATTGCAGAAACTGGCGGGCGACGGCCGAGCGGAGGTGCGATTCCTGTCCGAATCGGGGGCCAATCCTCTGCATCTGCTCTGCCAAGACGCCGAACACTCGGCAGACCTGCCGACGTTTCGCGCCCGCATGGACGGCCAGCGGGCCGACGACTTTGCAAAATACATCCTACCGCTTTGCCAGCAAAATGCGGAAACAGGACTGGCCTACTTGAAACGGCTGCGGGTGGTGAGTTTCAGCCTGCCTGAGCTCGTCGCTATGGTGGAACGGGAAATTTTCCGCAGTCTTTATCGGCCGGACGGTAATCCGGTCGACGCTCCGGGCGTTCGTCGGCTTCTGGGGGAGTGGATTATCGATTTGCCTGGAAGACGGCTAGACCGTCCGACCCTGCTGGCCCGACTCAAGGAGCATGGCTATGACGAGGCCAATTGGCCCCGAAATCCGGATATTCGAAGCCGAATCACCGAGCGCAATCAAAGCTACCGCCGGAGCGTGCGGGGTATCCTTCGCCAACTGATAAGGCGTAATGGCCAGCGGCGTGAGAAACTCCTCGCGGAGCATTTCGCCAGTCGAGGGCAGTGGCCGTTTCGAATTCATGGTTTTAGTGATAATCTACGATTTCCACGTCCCTGATTCCTCGCTCCGTCCAAACGAAACGGACGCGGCATTGGTCGTTGATGCGAATGGAGTGTTGGCCCTGGCGGCCGCCCTTCAGCGTCAAGCGTATCGATCTGACTTTGCCGTCTAAATTCCGCCCATTTCGGGCCCTAGCGATTCGCCCAGGAGGAGGGATTGCGGGTTGCGGGATCACTGGCCGGACCAGGCAGGGAGGCTAGGTTGAAGGCAAGGAACGCCAAAAGCACGTAAGCGGCGATCCAGCGACCGGCGTAAGCCGGGCTATCCACGAATTCCGGTGAGGTTGCATTCATCGTGCAGTCATTCTATCGCCATTCGTGTCTTTCTCCCACGAAAGACCGGCCGCAATATGCTAAAAAAAACCTAAAGGCCGCGGCGCCGCCTGCTCGCGCGGCCACCCCCAAGAAACGAATGCCATGACCCCCAAAAACGCCCTGCATCTAGTCGCACGTGTCATCATCCTCGGCATCGGCCTCGCCGAGGCGCGGGCCCAAACGCCGCCGCCGATCCGCGTCTCCGACAACCACCGGTTCCTCGTCACCGCGGACGGAAAACCCTTCTTCTATCTGGCCGACACCGCGTGGGGGCTGTTCAACATGAACCGCGAGGAGATCGATCTTTACCTGAGGGATCGCGCGGCCAAGCGGTTCACGGTTATTCAAGCGGTGGCCGCGCACTACACGGGGCTGGAAAGGCCGAACCCCTACGGCGCGACGGTCTTCAGCAAAAGCGCCGCCGCCGAAAGCCCAGGCGGCATCAAGTACGAGGCGAATCCGGAGTACTTCAAAAACGTCGACTACGCGGTGGACGAGGCCAACGCGACGGGAATGTATGTCGCGATCGTGGCGATCTGGGGCAAGTCCTACGTCAACGAGAAGCATTCGATCTTCGATGCGACCGGAGCCTTCAATTACGGCCAGTTCCTGGGCCGCCGGTACCGGGACAAGCGGGTGATCTTTGTCCTCGGGGGAGACTGGTATCCGGAAGGCACCATGGACATCTGGGCCGCCATGGCCCGCGGCATCCGCGCGGGCGACGGCGGCTCCCACCTGATCACCTTCCATCCGACTGGAATCCAAAGCTCCAGCCACTGGTACCAAAACGACGCGTGGCTCAGCTTCAACATGGTCCAATCCCGCCATATCATCCTCAACCGCTCCTACGATATCATTGCTCAGGACTGGGATAAGACCCCGGTGAAGCCGGTCGTCGACGGGGAATCCGCCTATGAGGGCATTGTCGACGATTTGGTCACCTACAAGCCCGGGATTGCCCTGATCCAGCCCCAGGATGTCCGCCGGATCGCCTACTGCGCCGTCTTCGCCGGCGCCGCGGGCTGCGCTTACGGCAGCCAGGGCGTCTGGAATTATGTCAGCCCCTCGCCCGGTGTCACGGCCAGCCCGCATCTCGTCTACGGCCTGCCGCCCGTTTCGCTCCCGGCCGGACTGAGCCGGCCAGCCGGTTCCCAAATGCAGTACCTGCGGGCGCTGATCGAGTCCCGGCCCATGCTGACCCGCATCCCCGATCAATGGGCAATCGTGAACGACCCCATGAGCACCACCGAGCGCATCCAGGCCACGCGTTCGTCGGACGGAAGCTACATGTTCATCTACACGTCGGCGGGCCGGCCGGTGCGCGCCAGGCTGAGGGACAAGATCTATAACATCATCTCGGGCACGAGCTACAAGGCTTGGTGGTACGATCCCCGCAACGGCACCGCCGCCCTGATCGGCGAATTTCCCCGGACGGAATCCGGAGACCGGGAATCCGACGTTCATCGCGGCGACATCAGCCGTGAATTCACGCCCCCCACCCGCGGTCCCGGGCAGGACTGGGTTCTGGTGCTCGACGACGCCGCGAGAAACTTTCCCCCGCCCGGGACGCCATTCCCGCAGTAGGAGCTCGCAGCCGCCGGAGCTTGGTTCAAACCCACCGGGCGGCGGTCGAGCCGCGGCCAGCTGGCACGGTTTAAACTTCCCGGGCCCGGCAGTTCGTCATCCTCCGGCGATGGCGCCGACAATGAAGAATATTTCGGTCCCCGCGACGACGGGAGGCGGCAGCAGGGCATCCGGCGGCTCATTGGACAGATCCCGCCCACCGGCGAAGAATCTGAGCAGAACCCGGCGCCGCTGCGTGACCTGGTCGCGGATCGTCCCGCGCAGCATGGGATAGCCGGCCTCGATCGCGTCGAGCAGGGCGCGCTGGGTGGGGGAGTCTCCCGCGTCGAGCTTCAGCTCTCCGCCCACGCCCGCGAGCGTCCGCAGATGCACCGGGAGGGCGACCCGGATCATGGCAGCGTCTGCACCTCGACCGAAACCACCGCCGGCAGGTCGTGGACAATGGGGACCCAGTTGTCCCCGGCATCGGCCGACGCGTACACCTGCCCTCCGGTGGTGCCGAAATACACGCCGCACGGATCGAGCGAATCGACGGCCATCGCTTCACGGAGCACATTGACGTAGCAGTCCCGCTGCGGCAGTCCCCGCGTGAGCGCCTCCCACTCGCCCCCGCCGGTGCGGCTGCGGTAGACGCGCAGCTTTCCGTCGGGCGGATAGTGCTCCGCGTCGCTCTTGATCGGCACGACATAGATCGTCTCCGGCTCGTGCGCATGGACCTCGATCGGGAAGCCGAAATCGCTCGGCAGGTTCCCGCTGACCTCGCGCCAGTTTTCACCCGCGTCGTCGCTGCGCATCACGTCCCAGTGCTTTTGCATGAACAGCACCTGGGGCCGCGACCGGTGCATCGCGAGGCGGTGGACGCAGTGACCGACCTCCGCCGTCGGGTCGGGAATGTGCTCCGACTTGAGTCCGCGGTTGATCGGCTTCCACGTCTTGCCTCCATCGTCGGTCCGAAAGGCGCCCGCGGCCGAGATGGCGATGAAGATCCGCCCCGGCTGGCTCGGATCCAGCAGGATCGTATGCAGACACATGCCGCCCGCGCCCGGCGCCCAGTGAGCGCCCGAACCGTGGCCGCGCAGCCCCGGGAGCTCCCCCCACGTCACGCCGCCGTCGGCCGAGCGAAACAGCGCTGCGTCCTCGACCCCGGCATAGACCGTGTCCGGATCCGTCAGCGACGGCTCGAGATGCCAGACCCGCTTGAATTCCCAGGGATGGGGCGTGCCGTCGTACCACTGGTGGGTTCCGGGGATGCCGTCATACGCGAATTTGTTGCCCACCGCCGCCCAGGTCTTGCCGCCGTCGTTCGAGCGCTGGATCATTTGGCCAAACCAGCCGCTCGACTGCGACGCATAGATCCGGTTCGGGTCCACTGGCGAGCCTTTCAAATGGTAGATTTCCCACCCTCCGAAAAGCGGGCCGGCGATGTCCCACCGCTTGCGCCGGCCGTCAGATGTCAGGGTGAAAGCGCCCTTGCGGGTGCCCACCAGAATTCGCACGGTGCTCATTTCTTTTCCCCCGAGTTTCTATTGATTGGGTATTAGCTGTCGAGATTCCACACCGGGCCCTATTGCGACCGCGTGGTTCGAATGCCGTCCAAGCTGCAGTCGACGATCCGAACGGCGGAGCACGTCGGAGTAATGGTAAGGACTTCCCCTCGGCCTCCGGCGAGCGAGCAGTGCTCCATAATAATGTCCGTGCAGCGCGCACCGGGAGCGGTGTTCAGCAGCCCCGCCTGCATCGCCGCCCGGCCGCCGATCCCGGCACAGCCGACAAACCGGATGGCCGAAACGGTGGCGCCGGGGGCCGTGTCGGCGGAGACGACGAAGAAAGCGGGGGCGTGCGGCGCCGACGTCTCGGACAGCCCCGCGCAGTCCTCAAACCGGATGCCGCTGACCGGCACAGCGTTGAGTTGGCTCATCGTCGCCCGGCCCAGCAGCACCGTGACGGCGGTTTCCCCGCAGGCGAGGAAGCGCGCGGCCGTGCTGAAGCCAAAACACCGTTCGAAGCGGACATCGGCCAGGCCTCGCCCGGTCAGGACACCCTGGTTCGTCTCGGTCGGGAAGGCGCAGAAGCAGTCATCCCCGGACTCCACGTAGCAGTCGGATATGGTGATTCGCTCCCCGCACATGACGCGGATGCCGTCTTGGTTGATTTTTCCGGCCGAGCCGGTGAGCACGCAGCGCCGCATGGCGATATCGGTGCCCGCCACATTGACGCAGCTCGAGGGCGCCTGCGCGGGACCCCAGGAAGAGACCCGTATGGCATCCACCTCCCAGCGGCTGCCGATGATGGTGAGGGCGCGGCCTGAATAGCGGTGCTCGGGGTTCGTCCAGTTTCCGCCCACCACGACGACATCATGGGCGCCAAAGGAGGCGGGGCCCTGCAGGAGCGCACCCCTCCCGTCCCCGTTCCCGCCCTCAAACCCCCGCCGCAGCTCCGCCTGGGGTGAAAAGTACAGTTTGGTCCCAGCGATCGGGCGGATCGAATCCCCGAGGAGGTATATGCCGGCGGGAAAAAACAACGGGCGGCCGCCGGCGGCGCGGATCGCCCGGTTGATCGCCGCCGCCGCGTCGCGGCTGCCGTCGCTGGGCACCGCATAGGTCCGCACGGCATCCATGGCGTCGGCCGGCGGGGCAGCCGTTGCCAGCCCGGCGAGTTGCTCGATTCTCCGGCGCTCGGCCCGCAGCCGCGCCCGCAAGGCGTCGCGGCCGCCATCGGCCCCGCGCGCCGAAGCGCCGGCCAGCAAGCCGAGCAGGAGGGAGGCCGCGACCAAGCGTCCGGCCGGGAAACGGAGGCGGATCCGCATGGGCCTTCAGATAGCGCGGCCGGCGTAGCAGCGCCAGCCCAAGCAGCCGCCGCAGCTGGAAATCACCGGGCGGGCTGGGCCCGCTGGCCGAGGTCCTCCGCTGACCCGGCTAGAGACCTACCGGCGCCATTGACCCCCGGGCTCCCCAGCGATAAAAAGCGGGGACTTTGGCCCTTCTCGCCAGGGCCGGCCTCCCATGAAGATCACCTCCGCCGAATTTGAAATGAGCGCGCCCGGGCTCGACACCTGCCCCGCCTGGGCCCTCCCGGAGTTCGCCCTGATCGGTCGCTCCAACGTCGGGAAGTCCTCGCTGCTGAACCTGCTGACGGGCCGCACGGCGCTGGCGAAGGTCTCGGTGACGCCGGGCAAGACCCAGCTGATCAACTTTTTCGTACTGAACGAGACCTGGAGCCTCGTCGACCTCCCCGGCTATGGCTACGCGGACGTCTCGCGCAAGGACCGCAACGCCTTCAACCAGGCCGTCGGCGACTACCTCAAGAATCGGAAGAATATCTTCCAGGTCTTCGTCCTGATCGACTCCCGCCTGCCCCCGCAGAAGATCGACCTCGAATTCCTCCAATGGCTGGTCGATTGCGCGACCCCCTTCTCCCTGATCTTCACCAAGGTCGACAAGGTCTCGTCCGCCGAGCTGGAGAAGAATGTCGCCGCCTTCCTGCGCCGCCTGGAAGAGCTATGTGACGAGCCGCCGAAGGTGCTGATCTGCTCGGCGCGGACCAAGACCGGCCGGACCGAGATCCTGGGGGCCATCGAGGCCATCCTCGTCGCGAACAACCGGGCCTGAGGCGCATTTTGGGCTGACGGGCCCGGAGCCCTTTCCCACCCTGCGTCATGCCCTCTCCTCCTTCCCTCCTTCAGCCGCGACTGCGGTTTCCGGATGACAGCGCGGGCGCCTTCGGGCCCGGCAAGGCCGAGTTGCTCCGGCGGATCGCCGCCACGGGATCGATCCGTTCCGCCGCCAAGGGGATGGAGATGTCGTACAGCCGCGCCTGGACCCTGGCGCGCGAAATGAACGGCCTGTTTCGCCGGCCCCTGGTCGCGGCGACCCGCGGTGGTGGCACGGGCGGCGGGGCCAGCCTCACCGAGCTCGGGCAGGAAGTCCTGCGCCTCTACACCGCCATGGAGGCGGCGTGTAGCAAGGCGACCGAGCCCGAATGGAAGGCGCTGCGGAAGCTGCTGGCCAATCCGGCATAAGGCGACTCGGTTTCGATATTCTTGACAAAATATAACGCACCGGCATGACCGGCGGGAAATGCGCCGCACCGTTCTCGTCCTCGGGATCGCCTCCCTCCTTCTCGTCGGCCGCGCGGCCGCGGCCGGCCACGTGGCCGTGGCCGCCGCCGCCAACATGGCCTACGCCCTGGACGCCCTGGACCAGGCCTTCATGCAGGCAAATCCAGATATCACCGCCACGAGCGAGACGGGCGCCTCGGGCACGCTGGTCGCCCAGATCCTGCACGGCGCCCCCTACGATGTCTTCCTTTCGGCTGACCTGGATTTCCCGCGGAAGCTGGCGCAGGGCGGCGGCGCGGACGCTTCCACCCAGGTGACCTACGCCATCGGGCGGCTGGTGCTGTGGACGACCCGGCCGACGCTGGATCTGGCCTCCGTCGCGGCCGTGATGCGCGACGGCTCGGTCCAGAAGGTGTCGATCGCCAATCCCAACGCCGCGCCTTACGGCCGCGCGGCCGAGGAAGTCCTGGTGCGGCTCGGCCTGGCCGCCGTGGCCAAGCCCAAGCTCGTCTACGGTGAGAACATCACCCAGACGTTCCAGTACGTGGCCAGCGGCAACGTCGACGCGGGCTTCGTGGCCCTCTCGCTCGTGCTCTCGCCCCAGTTGAAGGACAAGGGCCGGTACCTGGAGGTGCCCTCCAACCTCTATGCCCCGATCGCACAGGCCGCCGTCATCACCACCTTGGGCACGGCCAATCCCGCCTCCCGGCGCTATCTCGACTTCCTGCGCTCGCCTGACGCCCGGGCGATCCTCACCCGCTTCGGCTATCGGCTGCCCTGAGCGGCCGCCCTTTTCCGCGCCGGCCCCGA
>CAIWXW010000021.1 GCA_903916755.1 uncultured Opitutaceae bacterium
ACATGGAGAAGCACCCGCATTCGACCATGATCGAGGCGACGATCACGACCCGCGGCCTCATCGGCCTCGAGATCGACGTCGTCAACGCGACCAGCGGCCGCGGCGTCCTCAGCCATCTCTTCAAGGAGTACGGCCCCTTCGCGGGGGAGGTGCTCACCCGCATGACCGGCACCATCATCGCGACGGAGGCCGGCACCACCACCTCCTACGCCCTGGAAATGGTCCAGGAGCGCGGCAAGCTCTTCGTCGGCCCCGGCGAGGAGGTCTACGAGGGCATGGTCGTCGGCGAGAATCCCCGCAACGAGGACATCGCCTGCAACGCTGTCCGCTCCAAGGCGCTGACCAACTTCCGCTCCCAGGGTTCGGGCGTCGCCACCGGCCTCACGCCGGCGACGAAGCTCTCCCTCGAGCGCGCGATCGAGTACATCGCCTCCGACGAGTTCGTCGAGGTGACGCCGAAGAGCCTCCGGCTCCGCAAGCGCATCCTCCGCGAGACCGAGCGCCGCAAGGTGGCCCGGAACGAGAAGAACGCCGCCGGCTGAGGACCGGAAAGGGATTTTGCCTTTCCGGCAAAACCCTGTCCCCTTGGCAGGCATCACACCGATGCCCGCTATCGGCCCTGTTCTCATCGTCTGCACCGCCAACATCTGCCGCAGCCCCATGGGCGCGGCCCTGCTGCGGCATGCGCTGGCGGCCGAACCCGAGCCGCTGCGCTCGGTCCAGGTGATCTCGGCCGGCGTCTCCGCCCGCAGCGGCGAGCCCATGACCAACCATTCCGTCGTGGCCCTGCGGAAGGTCGGGATCGAGGATGCCCGGCACGCCAGCAAGCCGCTGACCCAGGAGATGCTGAACCAGGCCTCGCTCGTGCTCTGCATGACCGAGTCCCACCGGGCCATGATCGAGGCGACGGCCAACCCGCCCCCCCGGCACCTCTACCTCTTCCGCGAGCTGATGGATCCGGCCGACCGGACTGAGATCGCGGACCCCTATGGCGGCCCCTATTCGGGCTACGAGCTGAGCCGGGACGAGATGGTGGAGGCGATTCCGTCGCTCCTCGCCTTCCTGAAGACGCAGATCGGCCCGCCGCGGCGCTTCTAGCCCGGGTTTCGGGTTGCGGAATCCGGCGGGGTGGGCAAATGAATCACCCCTCCGCATGCTCAATTCCGCCCCCCTTGCCACCCTCGATCCGGCCATCCACGCGGCCATCGCGGGCGAACGCGCCCGCCAGCAAAGCCACATCGAGCTTATCGCCTCGGAAAACTTCACCTATCCGGCCGTCATGGAGGCCCAGGGGAGTGTCCTGACGAACAAGTACGCCGAGGGCTATCCCGGCCGGCGCTGGTACGGCGGCTGCGAGTACGTCGACCAGGTCGAGCAGATCGCGATCGACCGCGCCAAACAGCTCTTCGGCGCCGAGCACGCCAATGTGCAGCCTCACTCGGGCTCCCAGGCCAACTTCGCGGTCTACACCTCCGTGCTGCAGCCGGGCGACAAGATCCTGGCCATGAACCTGAGCCACGGCGGGCACCTGACCCATGGCAATCCGGCCAACTTCTCGGGCAAGCTCTACCAGGTCGTGGCCTACGGCGTCCGGGAGGACAACCACCTGATCGACTACGACCAATTGGCCGAGACCGCCCAGCGCGAGCGGCCGAAAATGATCACGGTCGGCGCCAGCGCGTATTCGCGGGTGATCGACTTTGCGCGGATGGGCGAGATCGCCCGCTCCTGCGGCGCGCTCCTCTTCGCTGACATCGCCCACATCGCGGGCCTGGTCGTCGGCGGGCAGCACCCCTCCCCGATCGCGCACGCCGACTTCGTCACGACCACGACCCACAAGACCCTCCGCGGCCCCCGCGGCGGCCTGATCCTCTGCCGGACGGCCCACGCCAAGGCGATCGACTCCGCGGTCTTCCCCGGGGCCCAGGGCGGCCCGCTGATGCACGTGATCGCCGCCAAGGCGGTCTGCTTCGGCGAATGCCTCAAGCCCGAGTTCCAGGATTACGCGGCCCAGATCGTGAAGAATTCCCGGGCGCTGGCCGCGGCGATGACCGCGCGCGGGTACCAGCTCGTCTCCGGGGGCACCGACAACCACCTCTTCCTGGTCGACCTGCGCGGCAACCTGCCCGAATTGACCGCCAAGAAGGCGCAGGAGGTCCTCGATCTCGCCAACATCACCTGCAACAAGAACACGGTGCCGTTCGAGACCCGCTCGCCCTTCCAGGCCTCTGGCATCCGGCTCGGCACGCCCGCGGTGACCAGCCGCGGCCTGCTGGAAAAGGACATGGAGGAGATCGCCGCCTGCATCGATGCGGTGCTGAAGGCGATCGGCACGCCGGGAGAGGCGGCCGCGGTGGCGGCGGCGAAGGCCCGCGCCCTCGCGCTCATGACCCGTTTCCCGCTGCCCTACCGGGCCTAACCCCTTCCGCTCTCTTGCCTGTGGCCTCCTCCGACCCCGCCGCGCCCAAACGCCCGCTGTCGCTGGGCGTCATCTTCCTGACGCTCTACATCGACCTCATCGGCTTCTCGATCGTCTTCCCGCTCGGGCCGCAGCTGATCGAGTACTACCTGAAGATCGACGGGCAGTCGGGCCTGCTTGGGTGGATGCTGACGAAGAGCAACGACCTCGCGCACGCCTTCGGCCAGGACCACGCCTTCGCGGCGGTGCTCTTCGGCGGGCTGATCACCTCCTTCTATTCGATCCTCCAGTTCGTCTTCGCGCCCTTCTGGGGCAGCCTGTCCGACCGGCGGGGCCGGCGCGGGATTCTCCTGCTGACAGTCTCCGGGACCGCGCTCGGCTACGTGGTCTGGATCGTCAGCGGATCCTTCTGGCTCTTCCTGCTTTCGCGCATCGTCAGCGGCGCCTTCAGCGGCAACCTGTCGGTGGTCACCGCGGCCGTCGCCGACGTGACCACGCGGCAGGAGCGCTCCAAGGCGATGGGGCTGGTCGGCGCGGCCTTCGGGCTGGGCCTGATCACCGGCCCGGCGATCGGCGGACTCAGCGCCACCGTCAACCTGCTCGACCGCCACCCGTCGCTCGCGCGGTTTGGGATCAATCCCTTTTCACTGCCGGCGCTCCTCGCCTTCGCCTTCTGCCTGGTGAACCTGGCCTGGGTCGCCCTCCGCTTCAAGGAGACGCTGCCGGCCGCCGAGCGCGCGAAGCCGCGCGACACCCGGCTGCGCAATCCGCTCCGGGCGATCCTGCTCCTCGACAACGCGAACGCCCGCCGGGCCAACATCGTGGCCTTCGTCTACTCGACGGCCTTCGTGGCCATGGAGGCCTCGCTCACCTTCCTCGCGGCCGAGCGTTTCAATTACGGGCCGCGGCAGAACACCGAACTCCTCGTCTTCCTCGGCCTGGTCTCGATCGTGACGCAGGGCTACATTGTGCGGAAGATGCTGAAGACGATGGAGGAGACCAAGGTGCTGGGCCTGGGCCTGGTGTTCTCCTTCGCCGGCCTCCTGGCGATCGCCTTCGCGCTGCAGCCGTGGCTCCTGTATGCCGGGCTCGCGGTCCTGGCCCTCGGGTCCGGCCTGGTCAATCCCTCCACCAGCGGGCTGATTTCCCTCTATTGCGAACCTTCCGAGCAGGGCCGCGTCCTCGGCATCTTCCGCTCGCTGGGCTCCCTCTCGCGCGCCATCACCCCCCTCCTGGCGGGCGTGATCTTCTGGGCCGCCGGTTCCCGGATGGTCTTCCTCCTGGCCGCCGTGGCCGCGATCGGCGCCCTCGGCCTCAGCACCCGCCTGCCCAAGCCGGCGAAATGACCAGAAGCGGTCATCGGCTCCCGCCGGTCGGGATCCTGGCTCTCTGCCTGCTGGTCAGCGGCTGCCTGAGCCTGCACCGGGCGCCGCCGCGCCCGGGCCGCACCAGCTTCGGCGCGCCCGTCGTGACCCTGCCGGCCCAGCTGGTTGCCAACTACGTGATCGTCGAGGTGAAATGGGACAAGTACGGGCCCTATCACTTCATCATCGACACCGGCTCGAGCGTGACCCTCGTGACCCCGGAGCTGGCCCAGCGCTACGGCGACAAAAACGCCCTGCTGCCGGACATGCCGGAGGTGCCGGTGCGTTCGGCCGATGGCGTGCTCACCCACCTGCCGCCCGCCCTGCTGACCCGCATCGAGCTTGGCGCCGCGCGCTTCAGCGACGTGCCGGCCCTGATCTACGACTGCGCCTCGCTCACCGCCCAGCTCGGGGTGAAGATCGACGGCGTCCTCGGCTTCCCGCTCTTCCGGGAGACGCTGCTCACGCTCGACTACCCGGGTGAGCGCGTGCAGCTGCAGCCCGGGGCGACCGCCCCGGCCGCCCCGGGGACGGTGGTGCCCTTCAACAATGCCGAGAAGATCCCCCTGATCCCCGTGCGGCTGGGCGACCGGACGCTGATCGCGCTGATCGATTCCGGCAGCGACGAGGCCTTCAGCCTCAATCCGGTCGGGCTCGATCCCGCGTTTCTCTCCGGCCCGGCGCCCGGGCCGACCGTCAGCACCCTGACCGGCGACCGGGTGGAGAAGGTCGGCCGGCTGGCCGGCACCCTCTACGTCGGCGAGTACGCGGTGCCCCACCCGATCGTCGAGGTGAGCGACGAGCTGTCGGCGGTCGGCGGCGGGATCCTTAAATATTTCTCGGTCACGTTCGACCAGAGCCATGACCGCGTGACCTTCCAGCGCACGGCGGACGACCCGATCGCGGTGCCCGCCCTCCGCGGGCCCGGGCTCAGCTTCAGCAAGACGCCCGCCTACTGGCGGGTCGTCGGCGTGATGCCGGGCTCGCCCGGCCACGCGGCGGGGGTCGAACCCGGCGACCTGGTGACGGCGATCAACGGCGAGCCGGTGTCGCAGTGGGACACCCGCCGCTATGACCGGCTGCTCGCCAATGCCGAGACCATCGAGTGCACCTTTCTCAACGGGACGCGCAAGGCCGACAAGCGCCTGGCGATCGCCGAACTGGTGCCCTGAGCCGGCCGAGCCGCCGCCCTCCGCACCAACGGGAGCAGGGCGAAATAACCGAGGCCGATCCACGCGGGCGCCAGGAGTGCCCAGCCGAGGAGGGCGTGGGCCGCCAGGGGCAGGAAGCGGTGCAAGAATTGCACGGGATCGTGGTGCAGGAGCGAGGCCATCGCTGACCGGTCCCAACTGGCCTGGACCGGCCCCAGCAACCGGTCGCCGATCCGGACC
The DNA here is from genome assembly GCA_903916755.1 of uncultured Opitutaceae bacterium. GTDB lineage: Bacteria > Verrucomicrobiota > Verrucomicrobiia > Opitutales > Opitutaceae > Palsa-1447. The sequence continues at coordinate 5,175 of CAIWXW010000021.1, forward strand.
AGGCCCAAGACCACGAAGGGATAGAGGGGCGCCGTGGCACCGTTGACCAGCTGGACGACCGGCTGGTTGAGCCGCAGGGCCATCCCCGCAAGCACGCAGAGCGGCGTGGCCGCGCCGAGCACGGGAAAAAAGGCGCAGAGGCTTCCGACTGCGAGGCTGAGCGCGATTTTCTCGGGCGTGATGCCCTGCGTGAGCTGGGCGGCCAGCGGATCCACGCACCAGCGCCGCAGCCAGGACCGGCGCGGTGCGGCCGGCACCGGCAGAAGGGACGTCGACGGAAGGGCGGGGAGCATGCGGTCCCCACCATCAAACCGCCCAGCGGGCGGACCGCGAACCGCGCAGGTTAAGATCCGGTCAACTCCGGGCCTTCGCCGCGGACAATACGCCGCAAACGTCACGCGACCGCAACCGCTCCGGCATATGGCCCGGGCATACTCCGCCGGTGAACTCCACCCTTGAACTCCCCTCACCGGCGGCCGTGGCGCTGCCGGTCTGCTCGTCACCCCGGTACGAGGTTCGGCTGGCCCGCACCCCCGCCGAGGTGCGCCAGGCGCAGCGGCTGCGCTTCGAAGTTTTCAATCTTGAGCTGGGCGAGGGCCTGGCCAGCTCCTACGCCACCGGCCTCGACCAGGACGCATATGACGCCTGCTGTGACCATCTCGTCGTTTTCGCCGCCGATACCGGCGAACTCGCCGGCACCTACCGGCTGCAGACCGGCGCCGCGGCCGCGGCCGGTCTCGGCTACTATTCCGAACAGGCGTTCGATTGCTCCGCGTTTGAGCCCCTGCGCCTGCACGTGGTGGAAATCGGGCGCGCGTGCGTGCATCCACGACACCGCCATCCGGGGGCGCTCGGCTGGTTGTGGAAGGGCATCGGGGGCTACGCGCGCGACCGCCGCGCCCGCTATCTCATCGGCTCGAGCTCGCTCCCGACCATCGACGCGGGCACCGGGTGGTCGGTCTATGCGCGCCTGGCCGGTTCCCATCTCACTCCAGACGGGCAGCGAGCCCGGCCCCGGCCCGGCTGGGAGTGCCCGCTGGCGGAGCTGCCCGCGGCGCCGCCGCCCGTGCCCAAGCTGATGCAGGCCTACCTGGGCCTGGGCGCGCAGATCTGCGGAGCGCCCGCCTGGGACCGGGCATTCGGGACCATCGATTTCCTGACGCTGCTGGACCTCGAAACGCTGCAGCCCGCCGCCCGCCGCCGGTTCCTGTCCTAGCATGCGCGGACCGCGCATCGCCCTTCGCCTCGCGCAGCTCGGCGCCGCCCTCGCCGGGGCGGCCCTGGGTTTGGCCATTCTCCGTCGCGACGGGCCGGAAAGCATCCACCGGCTTTCGCGGCGGCTGCTGCGGATCCTGGCGGTCCGTCTGACGGTGACCGGCGCCGTGCCGACCGGCGGTCTGCTGGTCTGCAATCATCTCGGCTATCTCGATGTCCTGGTCCTGGCCGCCACCGGGCCGGTCACCTTCGTGGCCAAGAGCGAGGTGCGGTCGTGGCCCGTCTTCGGCTGGTTTGCGCGGCGGGCCGGCACCGTCTTCGTGGAAAGGCGCCGGACCGCCAGCCTGGTCGGGTCCGCCCGGCAGGTGAGCGTGGCGCTCCGAGCGGAGCGCCGTGTCGTCCTTTTTCCGGAGGGCACAAGCTCAGGGGGTGAAACCGTCCTTCCCTTCAAATCGGCCCTCTTGGAAGCAGCGCGGCACCAGCCCATCTGGACCGCCGCCATCGCGTACGCGCTGGAGCCAGGCGAGGGCGATCCGGCCGAGGCCGTGTGCTACTGGCGGGACATGTCGCTGCCCTCGCATCTCCTCCGGCTGCTGGGCCGGCGCCGGATCTTCGCCACGCTGGCCTTCGCTCCCCCGGCGCCCGGTGCGACCGACCGCAAGGCCCTCGCGCTCGAATTGCACGGACGCGTGCGGGCGCTCAAGGCGCAGGCGGAGCGGGCGCCGCGCGCAGGAGAAACGCTCCCGCTCCGTCGTGTCCGTCCGACCAAGGGCGTGACAGCACCTGCCCGTCTAGAGTGAACTTCTCGCCGCCCGACGCGAGGAAGGCCGCGACGACCGCTTCGTTCTCCTCCGGATCGAGGCTGCAGGTGGAATACACCAGCCGCCCGCCCGGCGCAACCAATCGGGCCGCCGCCCGCAGGAGCGACAGCTGCTGGCGGCCGTGCTTTTCAAAGTCGCCCGGCTCCAGCCGCCATTTCACGTCGATCCGGTGGCGCATGACGCCGGAGTTGGTGCAGGGCGCATCGAGCAGCACCGCGGAAAATGTCGCGGGCAGGCCATGGCTGGCCAACGCGGCGGGCGCGTCCTTCTCCAGGTCGGCCGGGACGAGGACGGTCTCGACGCCTCCGATCTGGGCCAGGTTCTCGCGCAGGCGGGTGACCCGTTCACCCGGAAAATCGAGGGCCGCCAGTTTTCCCGATCCCATGAGATCCGCGATCAGCAGGCTCTTGCCCCCCGGCGAAGCGCAGGCGTCGAGGACCGTCTCGCCGGGCTGGGGCGCAAGGAGTGCGACGGCGCGGCTGGCCGAGGGGTCCTGCACGTAGATCCGACCCGCCTTGAGCAGCGGCTCCAGCGCCGGCCAGCAGCCCGGGGACAGCTCAAAAAATCCGACCCAACGCGTCGGACGAAGGATGCATTCGCCTTCTGTATAAGTAGTTATCTCTTCTTCAGTAAGGGGTTGTCCCCGCAGGCGCACATAGACCGGTGCCGGCAGCTGGTTCCATTCCAGGAGCGCATAGGTGGTCGCGGGACCGTGCTGGCCCAGCCAGCGTTCCACGAGCCAGAGCGGATGCGAATAATACTCGGCCAGGGCGGCCGCCGGGGCGCCGCGAGGGGGCGCCTCCTGGGTCGGCAGCGCCAGCGCCAGCTTTCGGCCCACCGCATTGACCAGCTTGCCCTCCGCGGCGCTGGCCAGAGTCTTGGCCTGCCCGACGGCATGATGGACGATCCGGGCCGCCCGGCCCTCATCGCGCCCATCCTCAATGAGTTCGAAAGCGAGCAGATAGAGCATCGCCCGCACCGGAAACCGGGGGGGATGGGCGATCAGCCGGTCGAGGGCGGCCTCGATCCGTCCGGCGTGGCGGACGACGCCATAGACCAGGTGCTGGCAGCGGGCTCGCTCAGCCGGGCTCAGGCCGGAGGGCAATTGCTCCATCAATTTATCGATGCGGTCGCGCCGGGCGAGCCAGCGGGTAAGCAGGTTGGAGGCGGCACTCCAGGCCGAGGGACCCGGGTGGGAGGTATTCACGTCTTTAGACACGATTTGACAAGGCTTGGCATTGTCCGCTCAACTCTCCGGTTCACGCCCTCACTCACGCAACTATGAATTCCGCCGCCGTTTCCGCGATCCTCGCCAAAAACCCCTCCCTCAAGGCGGTCAAAACCAAATTTGAGGCCATGGAGCCGGGCTCCTATGTCGTCCACCGCAGCTGGGGTTTCGGTCAGATCAAGAGCTACGACGAGTCCGCCCAGCGCCTGACGATCGACTTCCAGGACAAGAAGGGCCACCCGATGGATCCCGTTTTCTGCGCCACCACCCTCGAGGTGCTGCCGGCCAACCATCTCCTGGTCCGCAAGGAGACCGAGACGGCGAAGATCGCCGAGCTGATCGCCGAAGACCCGGCCGAGCTGGTCGTCCAGGGCCTGAAGGCCTACCCGAACAATGCCACGACCGCGATCGATCTTGAGATCACGCTGGCCCAGGTGGTGGGCGAGGAGAAGTTCAAGAAGTGGTGGTCCGCCGCCAAGAAGGCGATCGCCAAGGATCCCCGCGTCGCCGTCCCGGAGAAGAAGACGGACTGCTACATCCTGCGCGAGGTCCCGATTTCCGCCGAGGACGAGATCCTCGAGCAGTTCACCACCACCCGCTCGGCCCGCCGCCGCATCCTCCTGGCGGAGG
>CAIWXW010000022.1 GCA_903916755.1 uncultured Opitutaceae bacterium
CCCCAGCACGATCAGGGTGCTGTCGATCTCATCGAGGCAGTAGGCGGTCTTCCCATCCGGATGGAAGGCGAAGTGCCGCGGCGCCGCGCCCGGCTGGGTCGCGAAGGAGGGCGGCGTGGCGGGGGTGAGCGCGCCCGTGGCGCCGTCAAAGTGGTAGACGATCAGCTGATCCATCCCGAACTCCGCCTCCACCGCGAAGCGGTCATCGGGGGAGATGTTGAAGGAATGCGCGTGCGGCCCCTGCTGCCGCGGGTTCGGGCCCGAGCCCGTGTCCTGGACAAAGGCGGAGGCCGGCCGCAGCGAGCCATCCTCCTGCAGCGGGAACACCGCCACGCTGCCGCTCCCGAAATTGGCGGCCAGGAGGTTGCGGCCGGCGTGGTCCGTGCGGACGTAGCAGGTGCCGGTGCCCCGCGCCGACACCTGGTTGATGAAGGTCAGCTTGCCCGTGGCGCGGTCGACCGCGTAGGCGCTGACCGCGCCCGCCGGCTGGCCCTGGAACCGGTAGATCTCGTTCGCCGCATAGAGGAATTTTCCGGAAGGTGAAAACGTCACGTAGGTGGGATTGCGGGTCTCCGCCGCCACGCCCAGGGGCGTCAGGGCGCCCGTTTGGGGGTCGAAGCTGAACCCGTAGAGCCCGCGACTGGTCTCGCCCGGCGGATGGCGGTGGCCCGGCAATTCCTCGTAGTTGGTGTAGGTGCCGACATAGACATACTGCGGCGCGGCCGAAAGCAGGGCGGGCAGGAAGGCCAAGCCGAGCAGGAAACAGGGACGGAGGGAACTCATGGGAGGGGGGGCGGGTAAGAGGAAACAAATCAGGGCGCGGCGACGTCGAGATCGAAAACGCCGGTGACCACCCGGCCGCCCGCTTTCACCTGCACCCACACCCGATAGACGCCCGCCTGCGGAAAAAGATAGGGGAAAGACACCGTGGTCGCCCCGGTCGCGGCCGCCAGGTGCATGGCCGGGTCCATCGGCACGACCGCCCCGCCCTGCCGCTCCGCCTGGCCCATGAAATACATCTGCGCGGCCATCGATGCCGTCCCGATCGGATGCACGTGCGAGAAGACCGAGCCATCAGACCGGCGAATCGCGGCATGGCCGAGCATCCCCATGTAGGGCTCGATCACCACCGGCCGGCCGGCGCGGTCGACCAGCTTGAAGTCAAGGTTCAGATCCCGCCCCGCCGTGATCGCCGCCGGACCGGTCCGCTCGAGCCGGACCGGCGCGGCGGCCGCGGTCGCCGCCGTACCGATGAACCAGGAATCGTCCGGATCGCGGGACAGGGCCCCCGCCGTCGGCGCCGCGGGGGCCGGCGAGCCGAGGTCGACCGCCGTCGTCAGCGTCGCCGCGAACCCCGTCTCATAGGTGACGTCGGCATAGAGGCGATAGCGCCCCGGCGGCAGCGGGGGCAGCGGCACCCCGAACTGCCGCCGGCCGGTCCGCACCGGATGCAGGTGCGCCAGGACATCCAGGCCGGGCTCCCGGATCATGAACAGATGCATCAGCTTCCCATGGTCGGGCAGCAGGTTCACGATGTCGTTCTCCTCCCCGGCCCGGAGCTTCACGCCGAGAGAAAGCACCGTCTGCCCATGCTGGGCGCCGAGCGTCGCGACCAGCGGGCGCGGCTGGTAGATCGCGTTCATCCGGTAGTCGCGGTCTTCCCGGTTCCACCACTGGCGGCCCGCGTAGAGCGTGCCCGCAAGGATGACGGCGGCCGCCACGCCCGCCCAGATCCCGCGCCGCCGCAGCGCCGGCGTGATGACCGCCCCCGCCGGCAGCAGGCTTTCGCGGACGGCGGCACCCACCAGGCTCACGCCGCCGACAAAGAGCAAAAGACCCAGCGCTCCCAGCAGGACGCCGAGGGCCGGCGACATCGGCAGGCGGGTCGTGGCGACCGAGAGGACCGGCACGATGATCGTGCCCGCGCCGCGGGAACCGCGGAGTGTCACCTGCACGCTGTAGGAACCCGAGGTCATGAACCAGAGTTCGGCATGGCGCAGCGCGGGTTCTCCCGCGACCGGCTCGGCCACGTCGGCCGGCGGCGCGCCTTTCAGGCCCAGCCGCGCGCTGACTGGCAGGACCGTCACCTCGACGCCGCCCGCGTCCGCGTCCAGGAGCCGGACGACAATGTCGGCGCGGCCCGGGACCACGGGGGGCGGCCGGATGATGACGCGCACCGCGTAGGGTCCCGCGGGTCC
>CAIWXW010000023.1 GCA_903916755.1 uncultured Opitutaceae bacterium
CCGATCACGAGCACCATCAAAAGCACCATGCGTTTCATGGGGAGCAGCATGCCTGGGATCTGACGGGAGTGGCAATACCGTCGCGGGCCGGCCATCAAAGGTTGGTCACAACCTCCCCGACCGGCCTGCGTCTGGCTGCCGGTCAGCCGCCCCTGCCCCTCATCTCCATGCATGCCTTCCCCCTCCCCTCGCTCCGGCGCATCGCCTGCGCCTGCGCCGCGCTCGCCGCCGCCCCAAACCTGACTGTAGTCCTCCGGGCCGACAGCCCCGCGCCCCCGAAGACTTGGATCGACCCTGACACCGGCCACCGCGTGCACCGGATCACCGACGAGCCGGAATCCGCCAGCCTGTACTTCAACGACAATGCCTTCACCCCCGACGGCAAGTGGATGGTCTACACCACCCCCGCGGGCATTTCCGTCCTCAACCTGGCCACCTTCGAGACCCACGCGGTCGTGCCGGGGCCGGTCCGGGTGATCGTCGTCGGCCGGAAGACTCCCTCGGTCTTCTACCTCAAGACGGAGGAGCACGCGCTCTACGCCACCAATGTCGAAACCGGCGAGACCCGGAAGATGGCGGTCCTGCCGCCCCGTGGAAACATCGACACGATCAATGCCGATGAAACGCTGGCGGCGGGCGCCCGCATCATTGGCGGGGGCGAGGACTACAACGCCAAGGCCGCCGCGCGGCAGGGCCAGGCCCACAATCTCGTCATGCCCGCCAACAAGGTCCAGATGATGGAAGCCCGGCTGGCGGCCCGGCTGCCCATGGAGATGTACACCATCGACCTGGCCACCGGCAAGAAGACGGTCCTGCTCCACAGCACGGACTGGCTCAACCATTTCCAGTTTTCCCCGACCGACCCGACGCTGCTGATGTACTGCCACGAGGGATCCTGGTGGAAGGTCGACCGGATCTGGACGATCCGCACCGACGGATCCCAGAACACCCTCGTGCACAAGCGCACGATGGGGATGGAGGCCTCCGGCCACGAGTTCTGGAGCAAGGACGGGAAGACGATCTACTACGACCTCCACATGCCCTTCGGCACGTCGTTCTACCTCGCGACCTACAACGTCGAGAATGGGGAGCGGACCTGGTACCACCTCGCCAACAGCGAATGGTCGATCCATTACAATGCGACCGCCGATAATTCGCTCTTCTGCGGCGACGGCACCTCCAACGCCCCCGACTGGTGCACCTGGGCGACGCCGGCCAACAACTGGATCTTCCTCTTCCGCCCGGAACGGATCGACGACAGCACCACGCCGGAGAAGCATCTGCCCCATCCGGGCATTCTCCACGCCGAGCGGATCGTGAACATGGCCAAGCATGGCTATCTCCTTGAGCCGAACGTCTTTTTCAGCCCGGACCAGAAGTTGATCTTCTTCCGCTCCAATATGTTTGGGCCGACCTATGTCTTCGCCGTCGAAGTCGCCAAGGCGGCCGCGTCCTCGCCATGATCTCACAGACCCGCCGTGGTTTCCCCGGTCTCCGCGTACTGCGGGTCGGCCTTGTGCTTCACGTCTCGCAGGTCACGAGCCGCTTCCCGGTGCCGGCGTCCTGCTCGCAGATCTGAGCGCCATGGGTTCCCTGAACGGCCGGTGCTCCGCGGGCCGCCTGGCGGTTTTCGCCCTCCTGCTCGCCCTGGCCCTCCGCGCGGGCGGCGCGGAAGCCCCGCGCGAAAACCATCGGATGATCCTGCTCACCGACCTGCAGGGAGAACAGGATGACTCCCAGATGATGGTGCGGCTGCTGATGTACGCGAACGAGATGGACATCGAAGGCCTGATCGCGGTCAGCATCAGCGATCCCGGCTATCCCGCGCGCGATCCTTCCGAGCCGCACCGGATCGGTGTGCACCCGGAGGAGCTGGTGCGGGACATCGAGGCCTATGGAGCCGTGCGGCCGAACCTGCTGAAGCACGCCTCCGGTTGGCCGACGGCCGCCGAACTCCTTAAAAAAGTGGGCGCCGGTCCCTATGGTTACGGGATGGCCGCGGTCGGCGATGGCCAAAGCACGCCCGGGACCCGGCTGATTGTCCGGGCGGTGGAAAAGCCCGATCCCCGCCCCGTGTACATCTGCATCACGGGCGGCGCCAATCCGCTGGCGCAGGCCCTGTGGGACTACCGGAAGACGCATTCGCCGGAGCAGGTGCG
>CAIWXW010000024.1 GCA_903916755.1 uncultured Opitutaceae bacterium
GCTGGCGCTGGCCGAGAGCGGAAAACGGGTGCTGATCGTCAGCACCGACCCTGCCTCCAATCTCGACGAGGTGCTCGGCACGCAGTTGTCCTCGACGCCGACCGCGATCCTGGCGGCGCCGGGCCTCTTTGCCTTGAACATCGACCCGGAAGCCGCCGCCCGCGCCTACAAGGAGCGGATGGTCGGCCCCTATCGCGGCATTCTGCCGCCCGCCGCGATTGCCAGCATGGAGGAGCAATTCTCCGGCGCCTGCACGGTGGAGATCGCCGCCTTCGACGAGTTCGCCAAGCTGCTCGGCGATCCCGGTGCCACCGCCGGTTTCGATCACGCCATCTTCGACACCGCGCCGACCGGCCACACCCTGCGCCTGCTGACCCTGCCATCGGCCTGGAGCGGCTTCATCGCCTCGTCGACCGGCGGCGCCTCCTGCCTAGGGCCGCTGGCCGGGTTGGAGAAACAGAAGGCGCTCTATGCCGCCACCGTCGCCCAACTTTCCGACCCGGCGATGACGACGCTGGTGCTGGTCAGCTGTCCCGAACGCTCGGCGCTGCGCGAAGCCGAACGCACGCGGGGCGAATTGGCCGAGCTTGGCGTGACCAATCTGCGGCTGGCCCTGAACGGTGTTTTCGCCGCCACGGCACCCGGCGACGCCATCGCCGACGCGCTGACGGCGCGGGGCCGGGAAGCGGTGGCGACCATGCCCCCGGCGCTGGAGACGCTACCGCGCAGCGAAACGCCGTTTCTGCCCAAGGGCACCGTCGGCCTGGAAGCATTGCGGGCCATGAGCGCGCCGCAGACGGTCGAGCCGCCGTATCCCGAGCCGCTTGAGCCCGGCGCTATGCCGCCCGGTCTGGATGCGCTGGTGGCGGACCTCGCCGAAGCCGGGCGCGGCGTCATCATGACCATGGGCAAGGGCGGGGTCGGCAAGACCACGGTCGCCGCCGCCATCGCCGTGTCTCTGGCCCGCCGGGGCCATCGGGTGACGCTGTCGACCACCGATCCCGCCGCCCACGTCGCGGATGCCGTCGACGGTGACGTGCCGGGCCTGACCGTCACCCGCATCGACCCCGAGCGGGAGGTCGCCGCCTACCGGGACGAGGTGCTGGCCAAGGCGGGCGGCGGTCTCGATGCCGCCGGCCGCGCCATGCTGGAAGAGGATTTGCGTTCTCCCTGCACCGAGGAGATCGCGGTCTTCCGCGCCTTCGCCCGCACCGTCGATGACGGCAAGGACCGCTTCGTCGTCCTCGACACGGCGCCGACCGGCCACACCATCCTGCTGCTGGACGCGGCGGAAGCTTATCACCGGGAAGTCTTGCGCACCCAGGCCGAGATGCCGGAGGCCGTCCGCAGCCTGCTTCCCCGGCTGCGGGATCAGACCTTCACCCGCACGCTGATCGTCACGCTGGCCGAGGCGACCCCGGTTCACGAGGCCGAACGGCTTCAGCGGGACTTGGCGCGGGCGGGCATCGCCCCGTTCGCCTGGATCATCAATCAAAGCCTGCTCGCCAGCGGCACCGCCGACCCCGTGCTGGGCCGACGCGGAC
>CAIWXW010000025.1 GCA_903916755.1 uncultured Opitutaceae bacterium
CGCCGCGGCAGCCGGCGCCCTGACGGTGAAGCGCAGCGAGACGGGCCTGGTCGTCGACACCGGGCGGCTCAAGGTCCGGATCCCGAACGAGGGTGACACCCTGATCGACTGGATGGCGGTCGACGGCCGGCGGGTCGCGCAGGACGGGCGGCTCGTCTGCATCCTGCAGGACGGACCGGACGGCAATCCCGAGGACACGCCCGCTCGCCAGAAATTCCTGGGCCGGATCGACAAGGTGACGCTCGAGCAGTCCGGCCCCGTCCGCGCGGTCGTGAAGATCGAGGGCCGGCACCACGGCGAGCGCAGCGCCCGCCAGTGGCTGCCCTTCGTGGTGCGGCTTTACTTCTATGCCGGCCAGGAATCGATCCGGATGGTGCACTCGATCATCTTCGACGGGGACCAGGACCATGACTTCATCCGCGGCCTGGGCGTCGTCTTCACCGTGCCGATGCGGGAAGAGGTCCAGAACCGCCATGTCGCCTTTTCGGGCGAGGGGGCGGGCCTCTGGACCGAGGGCGTGCAGCCGCTGATCGGACGCAACGGCCACGGCGTCTACGACCCCGATCCGAACCGGAAGGGGCCGCCGCCGGTGCCGGGCGCCTACGTGTTCGGCGGCAAGCACGGCGTCGACGTGTTTCCCGATCAGGTGGCGGGTTTGCGCGTGCCGAACCGCGACCAGGTGGACGCGGAGTCGCAGGCGATGCTGTCGGACTGGGCGGTCTGGGACGACTTCAAGCTCACGCAGCCGAATGCCGACGGGTTCACCATCGTGAAGCGGACCAATCCGGAGAGCACCTGGATCCAGGCCGGCGCCGGCCGCCGCGCCTCCGGCCTGGTCTTCGCCGGCGACGTGAGCGGCGGCCTCGGGATCAGCCTCCGGAATTTCTGGCAGTCCTATCCGGCCTCGCTGGAGGTGCGCCACGCCTCGGGCCCCGCCGCGGAAATCTGCGCCTGGCTGTGGTCGCCGGACGCCCCCCCGATGGACCTGCGCCACTACGACATCAAGGCCCACGGGCTGGACGCGGTGTACGAGGACGTGCAGCCGGGCTTCAGCACCGCGACCGGCGTCGCCCGCACCAGCGAACTCACGCTCTTTGCCACCGGGGCCATGCCCGCGCGGCCCGCGCTGGTCGCGATGGCCGCGGCCGGCCGGCAGCCCGCCCTCCTCGTCTCCTCGCCCGCGTACCTCCACGCCGCCGGGGTCTTCGGCGCCTGGAGCCCCGCCGACCGCTCGACCCCGCTCAAGCGGATGGTCGAGGACCAGCTGGATGCGCCGATCGCCCTCTACGAGAAGGAGGTCGAGCAGCGGCACTGGTACGGCTTCTGGTACTTCGGCAACATCATGCATTCCTACGACGACACGCGGCACGTGTGGCGGTACGACCTGGGCGGCATGGCGTGGGACAACACCGAACTGGGCAGCGACATGTGGCTTTGGTACAGCTATCTGCGCACCGGCCGGGCCGACATCTTCCGGCTGGCCGAGGCGGAGACGCGCAACACGAGCGAGGTCGACGTGTACCACCTGGGCCGCTTCGCCGGGCTGGGCTCGCGCCACAACGTCGTTCCCTGGGGCTGCGGCGCCAAGGAGGCGCGGATCAGCCAGGCCGCCTGGAAGCGCTTTTATTACTACCTGACCAGCGACGAGCGCGTGGGCGACCTGATGGACGAGGTGGCGAACGCCGACTTCAAGGCGGTCGAATACGACCCCATGCGCCTGGCCCAGCCGCGCAACGCCCGGGAGCTGCAGTTTCCCGGCCGCGTCCGCAGCGGGCCCGACTGGCTCGCCTTCATCGGCAACTGGATGACCAAGTGGGAGCGCACCGGCGACACCAAGTGGCGGGACAAGATCTACGCCGGCATGGATTCCCTCTCGGCGATGCACTACGGCTTCCGCTCGGGGCGCAACCTCGTCTATGGCTACGACGCCCAGACCGGAAAGCTCTTCCAAGTCTCCGATGAACTCGGCGACTACAACCTGACGACGATCCAGGGCGGCGCGGAGGTCGTCTTCGAGCTCAACGATCTGGTCGACCGGCCGGAGTGGCAGAAGACCTGGCTGCAGTACTGCCGCCTCGAGGATGCCCCCGCCGACGTGCTGACGCAGGACCGGACGACCGGCGCCGAGGGGGCCGACGGCCGGTATACCGGCGAGGAGCAGGGAGGGGCGCGGCTCGCCGCCTATGCCTATTCCCGGACGAAGAACCCCGCCTTCGCCCATCGCGCCGTTCAAGGGCTCTTCGGCGGCTTCGGGGGCCTGCGGGTCGGCATGTACGCCACCCGGCACGTCGACGCCCCGGCGGTCCTGAACCCCATCGACGAGGCGCCCCGGATGGGCACGAACAGCGTCGCGCAGGTTTCCCTCCAGGCGATCGAGATCCTCGCCCTATGCCCGGACCAGCTGCCCAACGACGTGCCCCCGCTGCAGAACGGGCCGGCGGACCGGATGCGCGTCCGCCATCCGGGCGGCTCGGCCGGCGACCAGCGGACTCCTGGCCAGTAGCGCGGGGCCCAAACCCTTCGGCCGGCCGCCGAAGGGTTTTTTGTGCGGTTTTTAGAAGCGGAGGGTGTTAGCCTGTGGACCCACCGATGAATGAAGACGCCGAACTCCTGCGCCGTTACGCGGAAGACCGCTCCGAGGCGGCCTATGCCGCCTGGGTCGGGCGTCATTTCGACCTGGTGTACGCCGCGGCGCTGCGTCGGCTGGGCGGAGACGCCCACCGGGCGCGCGACGTCGCGCAGGCCGTTTTTGTCGACGCGGCGCGGAAGGCGCGGGTGCTGTCCCGCCACCCCGCGGTGATTGGCTGGCTGTATTCGAGCACGCACTTCGCCGCCGGCAAGCTGATCCGGGGCGAAGTCCGGCGCGCCGCCCGCGAAGCCGGCGCCGGCCTTGTGTCCAGCCTCGACGCCGCCGGCGACGAAGCCCCGTGGGAGGCGCTGCGCCCGTATCTGGAGGAGGAAATGCACGCCCTCGGCGCGGCGGATCGGCTCGCGCTCCTGCTGCGATTTTTCGAGCAGGCCTCGTATGCCCAGGTGGGCGCGCAACTGGGCGCCGGCGAGAACGGCGCGCGGATGCGGGTCGAGCGCGCGCTCGAGAAGCTGCGCGGCCGGCTCGCCCGCCGCGGCGTGAAGTCCTCGGCCGCCGCCCTGGCGGCGGGCCTGGCCGCCAACGCCGTCACGGC
>CAIWXW010000026.1 GCA_903916755.1 uncultured Opitutaceae bacterium
CGCCTCGATCATGGTCGAAAGCGGGTGCTTCTCCAAGTTCGTGAGCAGGCCCTTGCGGATGGCCAGGTTCTGCATGATCGAGCCGACGCACTCGTCCGGCACCTCGATCCAGAGGGTCTCGTAGGGTTCCTGGCGCTGGCCGTCGACTTCCTTCTCGATGACGGTCGGGCGGGAGACGAGGAGCTCGAAGCCCTCGCGCCGCATGGTCTCGACCAGCACGGCCACCTGCATGGCGCCGCGGGCCTTGACCTTGAACACGCCGGCCTTGTCGGAGTCGTCCACGTAGATCGAGACGTTGGTCTTCAGCTCGCGGAACAGGCGCTCGCGCAGCTGCCGGGAGGTCACGAGCTTGCCCTCGCGGCCGACCAGGGGGCCGTCATTGACGCAGAACTCCATCTCGAGGGTCGGGGGATCGATCTGGGTGAAGGGGAGGGCGTGGCCGGCCTCGTCGGCGGTCAGCGTGTCGCCGATGTCGACGTCCTCGAAGCCGGCGAAGCCGACGATGTTGCCGGCGACCGCGGTCTCGGTCTCGGCGGTCCCGAGGCCCGTGAACTCGAAGATCTTGGTGATCTTGGTCCGGAGCTTCTTCCCGTCGGAGTGGCGGAGGATGAAGATCGGGTCGCCGACCTTGGCGGCGCCGCCGAGAACCTTGCCGATCGCGATTCGACCCACGTAGTCGCTCCAGTCGATGTTGGAGACGAGCATGTGGAAGGGCTCGGTCGGCTTGGCGAAGGGCGGCGGGATGTGGTCGAGGATGGTCTGGAAGAGGGGACCCATGTCGGTCTTCGGTTCGCCCAGGTTGAACATCATGTAGCCATCGCGGCCCGAACCGTAGACCACGGGGGCGTCGAACTGCTCCTCGGTGGCGTTGAGTTCCAGCAGGAGCTCCAACACCTTGTCGTACATCTTTTTGGGTTCGGCGTTCTCGCGGTCGATCTTGTTGATGACAATGATGACCTTGAGGCCGTGGGCCAGGGCCTTGCGCAGCACGAACCGAGTCTGGGCCTGGGGGCCGTCATAGGCGTCGACCACCAGCAGGACGCCATCGACCATCCGGAGGGCGCGCTCGACCTCGCCGCCAAAGTCGGCGTGGCCGGGGGTGTCGACGATGTTGACCGTCTTGCCCTTCCAATGGACGGCCGTGTTCTTGGCCTTGATCGTGATGCCCTTCTCCTTTTCCAGGTCCATCGAGTCCATGGCCCGCTCCTCCACATGCTGGTTGGCGCGATAGACGCCACCTTCCTTGAGCAGTTTGTCGACGAGCGTGGTCTTGCCGTGGTCGACGTGGGCGATGATGGCGATGTTGCGGATGTCCTGGTTCATGGTGCGGGTCGTGTCGGGAAAAAGAGTCCCAACGTACGCTCCTCCCGGGGGCGAAGGCAAGCAGAACGAAGCCTGAAGCTTGTTACTTTATTCCTGTCAGGAGCGAACCGACCCTTCGGCTCTTCTCGCTCGCAAATCAAGATATCTTACTACGTCTTATCAATCTTACTTGAAAAAATGATAAGTTTGATAACTCTTAGTAAGATATTTAAAAATGAATCCGATTCACAATCCATTTTCGCCGGGCGCTGGCAATCGGCCTCCCGAGTTGGCGGGCAGAGAAGAAATTCTCAACCAGGCGCTTCTGGCCTTAGCCCGCATCAAGGCCGGAAAAAGCGAGCGCAGTCCTCTCATGATTGGACTGCGGGGGGTGGGAAAAACGGTCCTTTTGGTGGAGATCCGGAAGAAAGCCGAGGAGGCCGGATACCGGACCATGATGGTCGAGGCTCAAGAAGACATGGCCCTTCCCCGCCTTCTGTTGCCGGGACTCCGCAAGCTTCTATTGGGGTTGGATTCGACCAAGGCCTTGGGAGAAAAAGTGAAGAGAAGCCTTAGGGTGCTCAAGAGCTTCTTGCAGGTCGTAAAAGTCACTGTGGGCGACGCTGAATTTACCTTGGATGCGGCGCCCGAGCGAGGCACCGCAGACAGCGGGCAATTGGATTCCGACCTCGCTGATCTGTTCGTCGCAATTGGCGAGGCTGCCGATGAATGCGGCACGGCCGTTGCCATCATCATCGACGAGCTCCAATATCTGGAAGAGTCAGATCTCAGTGCGTTGGTCATGGCGGTGCACAAAATCTCACAGGAGGGGTTGCCACTCATTCTCATCGGCGCGGGACTGCCCCAGCTGGCCGGCAATACGGGGCGCGCGAAATCATACGCCGAACGACTCTTCGTATTTCCACCGGTTGGACCGTTGAAACCCGCTGATGCTAAAATTGCGCTCCAAGAGCCGGTGCGGACCCAAAAAGTGACTTTTACAGAAGAAGCCTTGGATGAGATTAACTTCCAGACGAAGGGGTATCCCTATTTCCTGCAGGAATGGGGCTCTCAGGCGTGGAACGTGGCGGAAAACAGCCCAATTGGGATAGACGCGGTGCGCGAGGCGAGTTCGCGAGCGATCGCGAATCTCGATCAAAGTTTTTTTCGGGTGCGATTCGACCGACTGACCCCTCGGGAGAAAGACTATCTGCGGGCCCTGGCCGAACTCGGTAACAATCCTCAGCGCTCGGGGGACATTGCACAGATGCTGGGAGTTAAATCCGAGAGCGTTGCCCCGCTTCGGGGCGGCCTAATCTGGAAGGGAATGATTTACAGTCCGCAACACGGGGACACAGCCTTTACGGTCCCGCTCTTCGACGAATTCATGAAAAGAATCATGCCGGCTCTGCCCAAGTCCAAAAAGAAATAGGGGTCACCTCAAAGGCTACGCGTGGCTTCGGAAGTTGGCGTCGCAGAAGCGCGGCTTGATCCTTCTTCACGACGATCACTGCACCGTAAAACAATAAGGCCCCGGGACCTTGCGGTCCCGGGGCCAAATCTGGGGGTGGGTGCTCGCCACGCACTCTTTCCCTGCGCACAGTGTTGGGCGCTCTCGCTTTCGCGGGCCCTGTGCTCCCCGACGCCACTCTTCGCGGCATGCGAAGTTCTCGATCTCATGGCGGGATCGCTCCGACCGTTGCCGGCTGGAGTTTATCGAGTGAGGCCTCTTCGCCCGGTTCGGTCGCCCCCTGCCGGGAGCGGCGCGCCGGACGTGGTGCAGACACGCCTGCTAGTCTATTCTTCGCGTCGGCACCGTTGCCACGGGGACGGCGCCGGCTTTTGACCGGCCGTTGGCCCCGTGTTACGGGTCTGGCCTCTTATCTCTCAGGCTGCGTTCGCTTTGCAGTGGGGTGACGCCGTTTTGCGGCCCCGCCCCATTTGAGGAGGTTTCACGGACTTTGCCTGGTCCGCTCGCTCCCCGCCGCCACGCCTTCCTTGCGCGCCCTCTCCTTTGCGGGAGCGGGCCTTTTGGCGGGGTCGTCCCGCCGGAAGGCGCAGCTGCGTTCTGGTCTGCGCAGTAGCAGCCATAACCCTCTGGGTAACTGCGTTAGCGCGTGGATCGAAACTTTCCACGGGCCTAACTTGGTTCGGAAACGGTTTCTAATCGTCCCTCACCTCTCAGTTCCTGATTCATGTCGCTGTCCGGTCATGACACCGGCCAGAGGAACTGGTGATATGCGCCGCCCTTTCACGCAGCTCTCGGCGAACCTCGGCGCGGACCAGCTTGGCGGACGCGTAGCGGGTGCTGGTATAGAGCCAGCCAACCACGTCGGGCCGGCGCGATAGGGCCCCCGCCTTGCGGGCGAGATCCACAAATACCAACTGCACGACATCTTCCGCCCGATGCGTGCCTCCCGCATGGCGAAGGGCGACGCCGTAGACAAAATCGACATGGCGGCGCACGAGTTCGGCGAAGGCCGCTTCCGATGCGCTTTCAACGTATTGCCGGAGGAGATCGGAATCATTGGTCATAGCCTATCCTTCCTATACCACCCGCCCGGCTCAGAAACCGGACAAAAAAGCGCTGCCATTCGACGCTAGAACGGCTTTCGTGGTCAGGTGCCGTCCCGTGACCTCCCGATCTATGAGCTCGAATCCGCCATCGTGGGCGCGATTCGCGCCCAGGGCCGGCTGATCGTCCAGGCGCCGACGGGCTCGGGCAAGACGACCCAGATCCCTCAGATGCTGCTGCGCCATGGCCTCCTCGGTGAGCGGGGCCAGGCGGTCATCCTGCAGCCCCGCCGGCTGGCGGCTCGGATGCTGGCGAAGCGCGTGGCGGAGGAGGTGGGGTCGCCGCTCGGCCAGACCGTCGGCTACCAGATCCGCCTTGAGTCGCGGGTCAGCGAGGCGACCCGCCTCCGTTTTGTCACCGAGGGCATTCTCCTGCGGCAGATGTCCTTCGATGCCACGCTGCGCGGCATAGCCGCCGTCGTCTTCGACGAATTCCACGAACGGCATCTCTACGGGGATATCTCACTGGCCCGCGCGCTCCAGATCCAGCAGACCACCCGGCCGGACCTGAAGATCATCGTCATGTCAGCGACCCTGGATGCCGGCGCCCTCCGGGCCTATCTGGCGCCCTGCGAGGTCCTCGTCTCCCAGGGCCGGGGGTTTCCGGTGCGGATCGAATACCTGACCAAGCCGGTCGATTTCGACGCCGAACCGGTCTGGGAGGTCGCGGCCCGGGAATGCGAGCGGGTCGCGGCCGCGGCCGGCGGCGACCTCCTCGTCTTCATGCCCGGGGCGTACGAGATCAACCGGACCCTGCAGGCCCTGCAGAATGCGCGCGGCCTCCGCGGCTTCGCCGTCTTTCCCCTCCACGGCGAATTGTCGCCCGAGGCGCAGGATCGGGCGGTGGCGCGCGGGGAGGGGAGGAAGATCATCGTGGCGACCAATGTCGCGGAGACCTCGCTCACCATCGACGGCGTGACGGCGGTGGTCGACTGCGGGCTGGCCCGGATCGCCCGCTTCGACCCGCATCGCGGCATCAACACCCTCCTGGTCGAGAAGATCTCGGCGGCCAGCGCCGACCAGCGGGCCGGACGGGCGGGCCGCACGGCGCCGGGCATTGCGATTCGGCTCTGGACCGAAAAGGAGCACGAGAAGCGCGCCCGGCACGAACTGCCGGAGGTGAAGCGGCTCGACCTTTCCGAGGTGGTCCTGACGCTGAAGGCGAGCGGCATCACCGACGTGGGGCTATTCCCCTGGCTGGAGCGGCCGGAGCCGAAATCGCTCGGGCGCGCCGAGACCCTCCTGGCCGACCTCGGGGCGCTCGGCGGCGCGAACCGCGCGATCACGGCAACGGGGCGAAAGATGCTGCGCTTTCCCGTGCATCCCCGCTACGCGCGGATGTTTCTCGCGGCCCAGGAGCGCGGCTGCGTGCGATCGGTCGCCCTGATGGCCGCGCTGACGCAGGGGCGGGGGTTTCTGATGCGCGGGGCCGCCAAGGAAGTGGAGCAGGCGCGCGAGCAGCTGCTGGGGGAGGAGGACGAGAGCGACTTCTTCCTCCTCATGCGGGCCTGGCGCTACGCTGACCAGCACGGCTATTCGCTCGACGCCTGCCGCCGGCTCGGGATTCACGCCCAGTCGGCCCGGCAGGTCGGGCCGCTCTTTGAGCAATTTCTGGAGATCGCCCGGGCCGAGGGCCTCGACACGGCGGACGACCGCGACGACGGCACGGAAACCCGGAAATGCGTCCTGGCCGGGTTCTCCGACCAGCTCGCCCACCGGCTCGATGCCGGCACCCTGCGCTGCGAGCTGGTCCATGGGCGCCGCGGGGTTCTGGCGCGCGAGAGCGCCATCCAGCAGGCGAGGCTCCTGGTCGCCGCCGAAATCAGCGAGATCGGTGGACGGGGCGGGGAGGTGAGCGTGCTCCTCAGCCTGGCGACCGCGGTGGAGGAGGCCTGGCTGGCGGAGCTTTTTCCCGACGACTACCGCTCGGTGCAGGGGGTGGTTTTCGACGCGGCGGCCAAGCGGGTCGTGGCCCGGCGCGAGCGGCGGTTTCGGGACCTGGTGCTCGAGGCCAAGGGCAGCGAGGAGGTTCCGCTCAACGAGGCGGCGGCGCTGCTCACGCAGGAGGTGCTCGCCGGCCGCATCACGATCGACGCCTGGGATGAGACGGTGGAGCAGTGGATTGTCCGGGTGAACCGGCTGGCGGAATGGTTTCCCGAGCTGGAGATCAGTCCTTTGACTGAGGCTGACCGGGCGATCCTGATCGAGCAGATCTGCTACGGGGAGACCTCGGTGCGCGGGGTCAAGGGCAAGGAAGTCATGCCCACCTTGCGTGAGTGGCTGACGGCAGAGCAATTGGCTGTGCTCGACACCTACCTGCCGGAGCGGCTGACCATGGCCAACGGCCGTCGCTCGAAGATCACTTACGCCAAGGAGGGGCCGCCAGTCCTGAGTGCCCGGATCCAGGAACTGTACGGCGTCGAGGGACGGTTCACGCTGGGGCACGGGCGGGTGCCGGTGAAAATCGAGGTCCTGGCCCCCAACCATCGCCCGCTGCAAGTGACCGACGACCTGACCTCTTTCTGGCGGGACATGTACCCGAAGGTCAAAGCCGAGCTTTCCCGGCGCTATCCGCGCCATGAGTGGCGGTGATTTGGGCTAGCTCAGCGGGGAGATGAGGAAACCGGCCAGACACGCGGATCGCGGCCTGCCCCGGCCCGCGAAATTTCTTGCCGTGCCCATCCGGCATGTTGCGCTGGTTGGTCAGCCTACCCCTTGCCCCTGCTGCCTGAAAAGAAAGTCGAACCATCCCTTGGGTGGTTTCCCTATGCCCTTGTGTCCCTGGGCGGAGCCTTCCTTTTTTGCGCCTTCCGCCTGTCATTGCCCTCCTTGGGCTGGGAGCGCATCGCGGGCCTGTCCCTGGAGGCGGCTATCCTCGGATGGATGCTCAGCCACCCTTTTCGGTCAGCCGGCAGTCTCGGTCCAAGCCGGCGCGCGGAAGCCTGCCGCTGGACCGCCCTGGCGGTCGCAAGCCTGATCCTGACGCTGCCCTATGCCCGGCCCGAAAGGGTCGGCGCCGGCGACGCGCAGGATTACGCCGAACATCTCGCCGATTTCATCGCCCAAGTGCGTCAGGGAGTGTTCCCCGTGCTCGTGGGCCAGAGCCGTTACGCCTTCAATGGCGCCTTTAACCCGCTCCGCACGGCTCCCTATTTTCAGTATGTCGGGGGAGCGCTGTCGGCACTGACTTTTGGTGCGCTGGAGGCCTTCGCGCTCCAGAATCTAGAAATCATACTCAGCCTGGTGGGCGGAGCCTTCGGCGCCTACCTCTGCCTGCTCCGCTTGGCGCCTTCCCGGGGATGGTTCTGCCTCCTGCTGGCCTTCCTCTACATCTCCAGCCCCGGGGTCCTGGCGCTCACCTACAGCGGCGACATGATCCCTTCTTGGCTGACCCTCCCCTATCTGCCCGCATTCGCCTACCTCATCGTCCGCCTCGCCGACGAAGGTGTCAGCGCGCGGCGGCTCGGCGCGCTGGCCGCGGTCATGGCTGCGCTCTGGACGATCCATGCGCCCATCGCGATGTGGCTCACGTTTCTGGCGATTCCCGTCATCGTGGTCCAATTGGCTGTCCTCGCGCGCAAATCCTGGCGGCGCTGCCTGCTGATGGCGCTTTCGGCCATGGGTCTCTTCGCCGCCTTGGCGGGGTACGAGTTTGTTTCCGTGCTGGCGCTGAGGCTTCCAGGCATTCCGCCCCATTTTGCAACCTACACCTTAAGTTCCGTCCGGGAAGTGCTCGACGAGGGCTGGAAAGGGTTTCTACGGCCGGTCAGCCCCCATGCTTCCAGCCTGCTGACCGATCTCCAGCTCAGCCCGGCGCTGTGGCTTTGCCTCGCGCTCGGCCTGATCGCATGCCGGAAAGGAGGGGGAAGTCTGCGGGTGCTTCTCCTGGCGGCCTGCTGCCTCTTGGTTTTGCTCCTCCCGCTGCCCGTCGTGGCGGGCTTTGCCTGGCATGCGATGCCGGCCTGGGTCGGGAGAATCACCGACCAATGGCCGATGCAGCGATTCTTCCCCATCCTGTCCGCGCTCGCCCCTTTCGCGGCCCTGCTGGCCTGCGCGCGCGCGTGGCCGCGACGGCCAAGGCTGAATGCGTGGATCGCGGCATTTCTCCTGGTCGGCGCCGCCTGGAGCAGCCTGGAGGCCCTCAAATTCCTGCGCCGCGGATTCCGCGTGGCAGCCCTGGTGGCCCATTCCCAGCAACTGACCGGCGGCCAGAGCACGGTGCTCTCGGTTTATTCCTACGCCATGCTGGGATCGCTCCCCCGTAATTTTTCCTATGGGCCGGCCAGGCTGGAACTGCAGCTGCACTTACTTGATCTGGAGTCGCTGGATATCGTGGGCACCAACCAAGAAGCGCTGCTTTCCGGGACAGTTCCACAGGAGCGGCGAAAGCTGCATTTCTTGCCGGTCCCCGGGGGCGCGATCCTGGAATCAGACGTGCGGCTCGGCCCGGGAGGAACCGCCCTCTTGGTCTTTGATTTCAAGGGCCCCGCGATACCGGGCACCTTGGTCGTCAGCGGGCAGCACCTATGGCGTGAATATCCCCTCCCCGAGTCGTCCGTCTGGCGCGATGGCGGAGCTGGCCTGAATCATGATACGCTGGTGGGGCTCCATGTTCCGGAAACCGCCGCCCCCGATTCAGTCGCGATGCGATTTGTGGCAGCCGCGGGAGGCGCCCCCCGGCCGGTGGCCGCGGATCTGACGGTGATTTTCTACCGCTCTGACGATCTCCCCCTGAGGCTGGACAGCGAAATCCCCCTGCGATTGAAGGTACACTCGCCCCGCCCCGCCTGGGTCGAAACTCCCCGCATTTTCATACCGGGCTATCGCGCCCTTGTCGCGGGCGCCGCCCTTGCGCCCGAGCGCTCGCCGGATGGACTCGTCATGATCCGCGTCCCGGCCGGAGAATCCGAGATCGAGCTGGACTACGCCGGCACTCCCTGGCTTCGCCGGTCGTTCTGGTTGAGCCTCAGCGCCTGGGGCCTGCTGCTCATTGCGTGGCCTTGTCGCCAACGGCTCTGGGCCGCATTCCGCGCCAGGAGGCTGGCGTAGTCGGTTCGCGGCGCTCTCCGTGCCGTGGGAAGGGAATCCAGGCAGGCCGCTGTCGCCTCCGCCGTCGTTTTTGCCAACCCAGCCGCCGAGCGGAAGAGCGAGTGCAACCCGGCTCGTCGGCGGCGGCGATCGCATCTATTTGAACCAGCAGCCCCGGGCGATGCGCCCGGGCGCAGAGGTCTGGACGGCTACAGCGGCTTCTTTCGCTTCCCGTTGCCGCGGTCGATATTGAGGTAGGTCTTGGCCAGCATCTGGCTCTCGTAAAGCTCGAGGAGCCGCACGCCCTCGCGGGGCTTCACCTGGTCGCGGCGGGTCGCGGCGTCGATCTGCGCCTTCATCCGCCGGCACAGGTCCTCCAGCTGGTACTGCACACCCTCGATCACGTCGGCGATCCGGCTGCCGCTCAGCGCCTCCTCGATGTAGAAGCCGTTGGGCTCGTCGTCCTCGAGGAAGACGTGCACCTCGTTCACCCGGCCGAAGAGATTGTGCAGGTCGCCCATGATGTCCTGGTAGGCCCCGGTGAGGAAGATCCCCAGGTAGTAGGGCTTGTTGTTCAGGGGGTGGAGGGTGATGTAGTCCTTCACATCCTGCAGGTCGATGAAGCTGTCGATCTTGCCGTCGGAATCGCAGGTGATGTCGACCAGGATGGCGTTGACCGTCGGCTTTTCCTTCAGGCGGTGGAGGGGAGCCACCGGGAAGAGCTGCTTCAGGGCCCAGTGGTCGAGGAGCGACTGGAAGACCGAGAAATTGCACACGTATTGGTCGGCCAGCAGCTTGGAAAGGTCGTGGAGCTCCTCGGGCTGGTAGCCCGTCTTCCGGCCTTCCTTGGCGATCTGCTCGCAGATCTGCCAGAAGATCGACTCGGCCGCGGCCCGGTTTTCCAGGTCGAGGTAGCCAAGATTGAAGAGCGAGAACGCCTCCTCCTTCTTCTGGAGCGCGTCGTGAAACCGCTCGAGGCGCCCGAGCTTGGTCTTATTCTTCAGCATGACCGCCAGGTCCTGGACGACCTTGTGCTTAACCTTGGGCTGGTGCTGCTGGCCCAGGGACTCGTGCTTGTTGATCCGCTCGAAGACCTCGACGACCAGCATCGAATGCGGGGCGACCACTGCGCGGCCCGACTCGCTGACGATGTCCGGCACCGGCACGTGGGAGGCGTCGCAGATCTCGCGGATATTGAAGACCACGTCGCGGGCGTACTCCTCCATCGAGTAGTTCATCGAGCTCTCGAAATTCGTGCGGGACCCGTCGTAGTCGATCCCGTGGCCGCCGCCGACGTCGAGGTAGCCCATGGGGAAGCCCATGTCGGAGAGCTGGCAGTAGACCCGGGTGGCCTCGATCACGGCGTTCTTGATCGTGATGATGTTGGGCACCTGGGAGCCAATGTGGAAGTGCACCAGCTTCAGGCACTGGGTGAATTTGACCTCCTTCAGCTTCTCGCAGGCAAAGAGGATTTCGGCGGTGTTGAGGCCGAACTTGGCGTTTTCGCCCGTGGACATGGCCCACTTGCCCTCGCCGCGGGTCTGCA
>CAIWXW010000027.1 GCA_903916755.1 uncultured Opitutaceae bacterium
ACGATGCTCTTGCCTCCGTCCGCGTCCCGCAGGATGCGGACTTTCTCCTCTGTGCTGTAGCGTTTACCTTTCATGGTCTGGGTCCTTTCTATTGGACCAGACCAACTCTTCAAGTGGCTCGAATCGGCGGGATCACGTCACAAGGTTAGAGCGGTTGACCAAAGTGATTCATCAGGGGAAGGGAATGCGGTCTCGTCACACGGGAGTCTGCGGCGGGCGGCTGGACTTGATGGACGGCGGGAAGCCTCATCTTAGTGCCGCATCGGCTGGATAGCGAATGCTATCGTGCGACGGAGGGGGGCCGCCCAGCTCTGCATTTACAATTCCCGGGCATCGGTTAGCTTGAAATCCATGCGCGGGTTCGGCCCCTCCTCGCCTTGCTTGCCCCGGCACCCCGGCTGGGCCCTCGGGATGGCTCTGCTCCTTTCCGTGCCCGCGGCGGCCCAGGTCAACGTCCTGACCAGCCGTTACAATCCGGCGCGAACCGGGGCGAATCTGGCCGAAACCCGGCTGGTCCCGGCCAACGTCAACGTGGGCCAGTTCGGCAAACGCTGGAGCTACGCGGTCGACGGCCTCGTCTTCGCGCAGCCCCTCTATGCCAGCGGCGTCTCCCTGCCGGGCCTCGGCATCCACAACGTGGTCTATGTCGCGACCATGAACGACACGGTCTATGCGTTCGACGCCGATGCGAACCTCCTCCTCTGGTCTGTCAGCGTGGCCCCGGCAACCGCGGGCGTGACTCCCGTGCCGATCGCCGACATCACCGGCAGCAACACGGGCAACATCGTCGGTAATGTCGGAATCGAAGGCACGCCGGTCATCGACCCGGCTTCCCAGACCCTCTACCTGGTCGCCCGCACCAAGGAACCGGGCCCGGTCTATGTCCAGCGGCTCCATGCGCTGGACATGACGACCGGCGCCGAAAAGTTCGGGGGCCCGGTCGCGCTGGGCGGAGCCGTGCCGGGCTTTGCCACCGACGGCGCCGCCGGAAAGGTCGCTTTCACGCCCAAGATGCCGCATCAGCGCGCCGGGCTGGCCCTCGCCAACGGCTGGGTCGTGGTGGCCTGGGCGTCGCACAACGACATCGAGCCCTTCCACGGCTGGCTGATGGCCTACAATGCCGCCACCCTGCAGCCGGCCGCGATCTACAACACCACCCCGAATGGGCTGGGCGGAGGCATCTGGCAGGCGGGCACCGCCCCGGCGGTCGACGCCGCCGGCAATGTCTATGTCGGCACCGGCAACGGCGACTGGGATGGCTCCGCCAATTTTGGCGACAGCTATCTCAAGCTCAGCACTGGCGGCTCCCTGGCCCTCCTCGACTGGTTCACGCCCGACAACCAGGCTGCCCTCAATACGGACGACTTCGACCTCGGCTCGGCGGGGCCGATGCTGATTCCCGGCACGAGCCTGATGCTCGGCGCGAGCAAGGCCGGGTATTTCTACCTGATCGATACCCGCAGCCTCGGACACCAGCAGCCGGGCAACACCCAGATCAGCCAGGTCCTGCAGGCCTCGGTCAGCGAGATCCGTCCTGGTCCTGTCTTTTGGAGCGATCCCGCCCTAGGCCCCCTCATCTATGTCTGGGGCCAGAACGACGTTCTACGCGTCTACCACTTCAATGGCGCGACAATCGACCCGATCCCGGTCGCGCTGGGCGGTCTGACCGAACCAAACCCGGGAGCCGTCCTGGCCCTGTCGGCTAACGGCAGCCTGACGGGCACCGGCATCCTTTGGGCCTCGATGCCGGTCAGCCAGAGCGCGGGCACGGGAGTCGTCCCGGGCGTGCTGCGGGCCTATGATGCCTCCAATCCGGCAACGGAGCTTTGGGACAGCCTGCAGAACCGGGCGCGGGATGACCTGCTCACGTTCGCCAAATTCAACCCTCCCACCGTGGCCAATGGCAAGGTGTACGCGGCGTCCTTTTCCAACGCGGTCATGGTCTATGGCCCCCTGGCGGACGCGCCTCGCTTCGTGGAGGCCCCGGTCCCGCAGCAGGTCGCTGGCGGCGGACGGGCGACGTTCACCGCGCTGGCGGGCGGCGCTCCCGCGCCGAACTACCAATGGCTCCGGAACGGTAGCCCCCTGGCCGGCGCGACCGATCCCGTGCTGGTGATCGCTGCCGCCACCTCCGCCGACGCCGGGAATTACGCCTGTGTCGCGACCAATGCCTCCGGCGCGGCCGTGAGCATGGCGGCCGCGCTGACCGTTTCTGCAGCGCCTGGGACTCGGCCTGGGCTTTCGCGCTAGGCGCGGCGGGCAACGGACGCCCAGCGCGGGCCCGACTTGCCCCGAGCCTCAACCTCGCCCAGAAAAGACGAATCCAGAGCACCCAATAGCCATGAAACGAAAACTGATTTGGGGCATTGGCGCCCTTCTCGCCGCTCTCCTGCTGGCCTACGTCGCCTGCGATCTGTTTCTCGGCTCGGTCGTCAAAACAGGCGTTAATCGTTTTGCTCCCCGGCTGACGCAGACCAAGGTCGTCCTGGCCGGCGCGCATTTCTCCCCCCTGACCGGCGGCGGGACGCTCAGCGGCCTGGTCGTGGGCAACCCGGAAGGCTGGAGCGACAACCCCGCGCTTTCCTTCGGCAAGATCCACGTGCAGCTCGTGCCCTCCTCCCTTTTTGGCGATCACATCGTGCTGGAGGACGTCGAGGTCGACGACCCTGAGTTCAACTACGAGACCAAGGTGGTCTCCAGCAACATCGGGGAGCTGTTGCAGCGCCTCGAAGGCAACGCCGCGGGCACCGGGGCCGGGGGAGAACCGGCGACGAAGAACGGCCGGCCGATCAAGTTCGAGGTGAAGCGCTTCATGCTGAAGGGGGGCCGGGTCCGCCTCGGCCTCGGCCCGACCGCGCTCGTGCTGCCCATGCCTCCGCTGGAACTCGACAATCTGGGCACGTCAGAAGGCGGCATCACCGCGAACCAGCTCTCCTTCGCCGTCATGCGCAGCGTCACGACCGGGATCGTCGCGACCACGACCCGGGCCATGGGCCAGGTGGGTGCGACGATGGGCGCCGCCGTGGGCAACAACGCCAAGAAGGCCGTGGACGGCCTCAAGGGGCTCTTCGGCGGCAAGAACTAGTCGGTCGGCGGGGGATGGGATAATTCGTGTGATTTCGCATCGGGCGGGGATTACATTGTACCCGTCATGGAAGAGGACACCGAACTGCTGCGCCGCTACGTCACTCATCGCGCCAATGACGCTTTTACGCTCCTGGTCCAACGGTACCTCCCCCTGGTCCATTCGGCGGCGCTGCGCCAGACCGGCGGGAATTTTCACCGGGCCGGCGACATCACCCAATCTGTCTTCACTCTCCTGGAGCGCAAGGCGGCGAGTCTATGCCGGCATCCAGCGATCGGAGGCTGGCTTTATACCACCACCCATCACACGGCCGCAAAGGCATGCCGCGCCGATCGGCGACGATGGCTGCGCGAACACGAGGCTTCGGCCATGCACGGGGACGCCACGGAATCCACCGGCAGTTTCGAGTGGGAAAGGATTCGGCCCATTCTCGACCAAGCAATGCTCACGCTGTCAGAGCGCGATCGCATCGCCGTGCTGCTCCGCTTCTTTGAAAACCGGCCATTTGCCGAGATCGGCCGCCGCCTCGGGCTCACCGAGAACGCCGCGCGCATGCGGGTTGAGCGCGCCCTCGATGCGCTGCACAGCGCGCTCGCAAAATATGGCATCTCGGCGACGTCGGCCGCCCTTGGCATCGTCCTCACCAGTGAATCCGTGGAAGCGGCGCCCGCCGTCCTGCTGGCCTCGACCGCCCGCGCCGCCCTGGGCGCCACGACCGCGGCGCCTGGTCTCTTCCTCATGAGCTCAACCACGATGAAAATCGCCGCTTCGGTCATAGTCGCCGGAGCCCTCGCCGGCCTGGCGGTCCAACACCAGGCCGTCGTGAGGCTGCGGGCTGAAATCGTTAGCCAACAGGCCGCCGCACAGGCGGGAGTTCGGCTCCGCGCGGAGCAATCCGCTGCGCTCGAATCGTTGCGGGTTGCCAGGGCCGAGTCCGCCCAACTCGAACGGCAGGTAAGCAACCTCCAGGCCAAGCTGGCCGGCGCGCCCGCGCCGGCCGTCGCCGTCCCCCCGGTACGAACGCTGACCAAATCTGCCACCGTTCCGTCTAACGAGGGCCGGTCGACGTCGACCGCGGCCCTGCACACCACCATTTGGGCGCTGAATCAGGGGGATACGGACGCGCTGGCCCAGGCCCTGCAGTTCGGCGCCGCCGGCCGGGCCCGGCTACAGGAATCGTTTGACGCCCTGCCGGGGCCTGTGCGCGAGGAATTCGGCACGCCGGAGAAGTTCTTCGCCTCGCTCTTGGTCAGCGGCGGCAAGCCGATCACAGCCGTCGAGGTCACCGGCGTCGACGAGGAGACCCCCGAAAACGTCACCATTCACACCCTCATGCAGGGGTCCGCCGGAGGGGTGGGTGAACAGGCCTTTTCGCTCAGTCACTCACCAGACGGGTGGCGGTGGTCAATCTCCACCGGCATGGTCAAGAGCCTGCTCATCGACGCCGGTGTATCCGCCGGCCCTGCCGGGCCGGGAAGTTAGCGGGTCACGGGGCCAGACCCAGCCGACGAGACTGTGTCCGCCGGCTGGCGCGGTGGCGGTGAGGCCGATCGAGGGCAACCTATCGGATTAGGGTGCGTCTGGCTAGATACCCCTACCCTCCCCAAACGTTCCCATGATCACCCCTCTGTCGCACCCCGCGCGCCTGCTCCCGATTGCCATTGCGCTGGCCCTTTCGGCTCACTTTTCCGTCTTGGCCCGCGCCCAGACTCCCGCGGCCCAGGAACCGCCCACGTCGTGGATCGATCCCGACACCGGCCATCGCGTCATCCGCCTGACGAGCGAGCCCAATTCCGCGAGCTTCTATTTCAACGACAACGGCTACACGGCCAACGGCAAGGAAATGGTCTACACCACGCCGGCCGGCATCTCGGTGCTGGATCTGACCACCTTCAAGGCCCATTCGGTCGTGCCAGGACCGGTGCGGGCGATCGTCGCCGGCCGCAAGACCCAGACGATCTTCTATTCCAAGAAGACGGACCGGCCGTTCTACTCCGAACTGTGGGAGGCCAATGTGGACACGGGCGAAACCCACAAGCTGGTCGATCTTCCCCGCCGCGGGGATATTTCCTCGATCAATGCGGATGAGACGATCGCCGCGGGCACCTACCTTGAAGGCGACGCGGGGCTGAACACCGGCCAGGCGGCCCGGCCGGGGACCGCTCAGGCGCAGTCCCTCTATCAAGCCGTCACCAAGGGCCAGATGATGACCCGCCGCCTGGCGGCGCGCTATCCCGAGGTGATCTATTCCATCGATCTCCGCACGGGGGCGACCAAGACCCTCGTCAGCTCCACGGATTGGATGAACCACCTCCAGTTCTCGCCCACCGATCCCACCTTCTTCATCTACGCCCATGAGGGGGCCTGGCACCAGGTGGACCGCATCTGGTCCATCCGCACGGACGGCACCCAGAACAAGCTGATGCACCAGCGGACCATGGAGATGGAAATCGCGGGTCACGAATGGTGGGGCGCCGACGGCAAGATGATCTGGTACCAGCTGAACCTTCCCCGGGGGGTGGCCAACTCGGCCTTCATCGCCGGCCTCAACCTCGGGACGGGCGAACGGATCTGGTATCATCAGGACCCCGAGGGCGCCTCCATCCACCACAATGTTTCGCCCGACGGGACGCTCTTCTGCGGCGACGGCAACAAGGGCAATCCCTGGATCGTCCTCTGCCGTCCGGTGAAGAATCCCGACGACCACACCAAGGGCACGGGTCTGATCAAGGGCGGCTACATCAAGTCCGAGAAACTGGTCAACATGTCGAAGACGGCGATCCACGGGGCCCACAATTACCTGCTCGAGCCCAATCCCAGCTTCACGCCGGACCAAAAGTACGTTGTCTTCCGTTCGGACATGTTTGGGCCGACTTACGCCTTTGCTGTCGAGGTGGCCAAGGCGGCCACGCCCTAGCCGGGACCGATCCGGGTCATCGGCGTCCGAGGGTCCAAATTGCAAATTGACGCGCCGTGCGCCTGCCCATTGAGACTAGGCCGTGAATGCGACCTCCGGCCACGCGAATGGGAATGGACGCGGACGCTCCGAGGTAGGCCCCACCCTGGCCTTCGGCAAGGGGCATCTCCCCCTCACGCTCCCGCCGGGCGTGCGACCCAGCGTGATCAGGAAGAACACCCTGCCGCTGGTCGCCGATCCGGCCGTGGCGGTGCGCGAGGCCCTCGAGCGGCCGGTCGGGGTCCCGTCCCTGCGTGAATTGGCGCGGGGCCGGAAGAGCGCCTGCATCCTCATTTGCGACAAGACGCGGCCGGTCCCCAACCGGCTCTTCCTGTGGCCGATGATCGAAGCCCTCACCGGGGCGGGCGTGCCCCGCGACCGCATCGTCATTCTGGTCGCAACCGGCCTCCATCGTCCGAACGAGGGCGCGGAATTGGAGGAGCTGATCGGCGACCGCCGCGTCCTCGCCGCGGTGCGCGTGGAAAATCATTTCGCCCGCGATGACGCGGCCCATGTCGACCTGGGCGCGACCGCGACCCGGGGCACGCCGGTCAAGATCGACCGCCGTTTCGTGGAGGCGGACCTCCGCATCGCGACCGGGCTGGTCGAGCCGCACTTCATGGCGGGATTTTCGGGCGGGCGGAAAGTGGTCGCGCCCGGAATCGCCCACGCCGACACCATCCGGACCTTTCACAGCGCGCGGTTCATGGGGGATCCCTGCGCCCGGGAATGCAATCTCGTCGGCAATCCCCTGCATGAGGAGCAGCTCCAGATCCTGGGCAAGATCGGGGAGGTCTACGGGCTGAACACGGTGATCGATGAGGATCGCAACCTGGCGTACGTGAACTTTGGCGAAATCACCGCCAGCCACGCCTCCGCCGTCGCCTATGTCCGAGCGATGGTCGAGGTGAAGGTGCCGCGCAGGTTCCACACCGTCGTCACCTCCGCCGGCGGCTATCCCCTCGACGAGACCTATTACCAGACGGTGAAGGGCATGGTGACGCCGCTGGATATCCTGGAGCCCGGCGGGACCCTCATCATCGGGTCCGAATGCTCCGGCGGCTTTGGGTCGGACGAGTACCGGGCGGCCCAGGCGCGGCTCGTCCGGCTGGGGCCGGCGGCCTTTCTCCTCGGGCTGCAGGGTAAGGCCCTCGCTGACATCGACGAGTGGCAGACCCAGATGCAGCTCAAGCCCATGCGGGTCGGACGGGTGCAGCTTTACACGACCGGCCTGAGCCTGGACGAACGCATGCTCACGGGCGTGGAGTCCATCGCTTCGATCACTCAGGCGATTCAGGAAAGCGTGCGGCGCAGCGGGGATGAGGCCGTGGGCATTATTCCCGAGGGACCCTATGTGGTGCCCTTCTATGGCTAGACTGGCTCCGGTGCGGACAATTCCCGGGAGCCGGGTTGGAATGGAACCGTTCAGCGCGGCCGGCCCGGCCGGCGCCCGCAAAGGCGGAACATCCCTCGCGACCGTGCTGCGCGAATTCGTCGGTCAATAGGCGGCCGTGGTGTCATCCCCAGGATGACACCGTGCTGCCCGGACCGGGCGGACCTCCCGCCGGGGCGAGGCTGATCGTGCGGACACGGTAAAACGACCGTCTCGACTCGCGGTCCCAGCCAGCCTAGGGAATTCGGCCGCTTTACCGTTCATGCTCGATTCCACGACGCTTAACCACGCGGCGCGCATTCTGGCCGCTCGTTCCGATGCCCCGGCGGATGCCGTCCTGCGGGATTATTTGGCCAGCTTGCCGCGCCTGCCGCAGCGGGAACGACGGGCGGTCAGCCGAGCGGTCTTCTCCTATTTCCGCTGGCGGCAATGGCTGGAGCCGCGCGCGCCCGTCCGGAAACAGCTGGAGGAAGCCAGCGACCTGCAGGAAAGGTTCGAGCGCGATCCGCGCTCGGTCAAACCGGAGACGCTGGCGGCCCGGGCGGTGCCAGACTGGCTCCGGGCCGAAATGGAACTCCCCGTGGAATTTTTGCAGCACCTGCAGCGGGAGCCGGCCCTGTGGCTCCGCGCCCGGCCGGGGACCGGGGAACGGCTGGCCGCCACCCTGGGCCATTGCACCCCGGCGCCGCAGTCGGCGGAGGCCCTGCGGTTCACCGGCCACCAGGACTTGTTTCGCAGCCCGCCTTTTCAAGCCGGCGAATTCGAAATCCAGGATCTTGCTTCCCAACTGGTGGGGCTGGCCGCGACGCCCCGTCCGGGCGAAACATGGTGGGATGTCTGCGCGGGGGAAGGCGGGAAAACCCTGCACCTGGCCGATCTGATGGCCAACCAGGGCCTCATCTGGGCGAGCGACCGCTCCCCCCGCCGGCTCGAAGTGTTGAAGCGTCGGGCGGCGCGGGCCAAAATCTTCAACTACCGGACGGCGGTGTGGCCCGGGATCGTCGCCGGCGTTCGGCCCACCCTGCCGACCAAGGGCAAGTTCGACGGCATCCTGGTCGACGCCCCGTGCAGCGCGATAGGAACCTGGCAGCGAAATCCCCACGCCCGCTGGACC
Organism: uncultured Opitutaceae bacterium; assembly: GCA_903916755.1. GTDB lineage: Bacteria > Verrucomicrobiota > Verrucomicrobiia > Opitutales > Opitutaceae > Palsa-1447. The sequence continues at coordinate 8,549 of CAIWXW010000027.1, forward strand.
ACAACTCCGGGCGACATCACGGAGCTGGCGGCGATCCAAGCCGCGCTGCTCGACGCGGTCGCGGGGTCGGTCAAGACCGGGGGCCGGCTGATCTATGCCGTCTGCACCTTGACCCGCCGAGAGACGGAGAAAATCGCCGCGGGCTTCCTGGCGGCCCATCCTGAATTCATACCTGAGCCGCTGACGGGAATCGTTTCAGCCGACTCTGGCGGACCATCTCCTTCGCGCGTGCTCCTCTGGCCGCAATCGATCCACGCCAACGGCATGTTCATCGCCGCCTGGAAGCGGCGAAGCGCGCCCCAAGGGTAGCGGGACGAAACGATCCGTCGCCCTGCTCCCGCGTAATCGCGGACGGCCTCCCCTCCCCATCCCGGGAACACATTTCGTTAACGGCTCGGGAGGAGCGCGGAGTCGCGAGCGGGTCAGACGCGTTTCAACGCTTCCAAATCGACTTCACCCTTCTGACTCGTAAAGGTGACTTTCCTTCCGCTTCCGCTTTGGTGCTGCTGCACCCCCGAGATATGGTGGTCGCCCGTGTCATACACCTGGACCTTTCCCTGCCCGAGATCCAAGGCCAGCCGCTTCTGGTCCCCAAAAAAGGCATACCGCGCTTCGTTCTGCCCCCCGGCTGAGTTGGGGCTATCGCCCAGTCCGGCTGGCCACCAGCGTTCGGGCGCCCTCATGGGCGCCATAGGGGCCATCGGCTTCATTCCAGACATGGGCTTCATCGGTTTCATTGGTTCCATGGCTCAATAGTCTGACCAAATAACCGACGGTTCCGCGCGAAATCCGGGATCACGGCGTCGCTCCGTTCGATGGGTCCCGAAGGTTGCATCCGTTGGCCAGGACCCAGCAGGACTCTCATCAGCAACCGGACAAAACTTGGGGGCAGGTCAGCCGATCGCGGCCGTCCCTAATCTAGGCGGGGACACGGGCGCGGCCGCGTGGACAGCCGGACAGCCGTCAAAGCGACCAGAGCGCCGTAAAACCACAGGCCGGGCGCCCCGCCGCCGCCCCCCGAGGGCCCGGTGGCGCCAGCGGGGCTGGCGACGGTCAGCACAGCGGGAGCGCTCGTCACGCTGCCCGCGGCGTTGGCGACCGTCACGGTGTACGAACCGGCATTGGAAACCTGCGCGCTCGCCACGACATAGGTCGAAGCCGACGCGCCGGCAATGGCCGACCCGTTGAAGTTCCACTGATAGCTGGGCGCGGGCACTCCGGTCGCGGCCACCGAAAAGGTGGCGCTCGCACCCACCGCCAACGTCTGACTTTGCGGCTGCGCGGTGATCGACGGGGCTACTGGGACGAGAGCGACGGAGAGGGTGGCCGCATTGCTCGTGGCCGGCACCGGGGCGCCCCCCGGCACCAGCGCGCCGGCGTAAGTATCCAGGCCTTGCGTGACGGTGACGGCGTAGCTCCCGGCCTCTCCCGGTTGCACGTTGCCCAGGGTCAACGCCGAGGTGGCGGCTCCGCTGATACTCGCGCCGTCGGCCAGGCTGCCATCGGCGAGCGGCTGGCCGTTGCGGGACCAGCGATAGGACGGGAATATGGGGCCGCTGGCGCCGGATGCCGGGGCGACGCCGACGCTGAAGGCGGCGGACCCGCCGGAGGCAATGGCCCGGCTTTGCGGCTGCGTCGTCAGAACCTGGGCGTTGTAGACAACGAAGGAGCCCGAGATTTGGGTTCCGCCCGTGAACTGGACGTTTTGGGCGTTATAAATCTCGATCCCGCTCGAACCGGAGATGTTCACCTGGTTCAAGGTGACGCCGGCGACATAGCGGTTCGGCAGCCCCCAAATGACGCTGTAGCCGGAAGCGCCGGACGGGTTCGTCGAGGTCAGATTTGAAATCGTGATATTCTGCCAGGTCGGCATCGAGGCGGTGTTGTAATTGGCGTAGGCGGCCGACGGGGGAGCCGCATTCCAGCCCTGCACCAAGGCCGGCGTGGCCTGATTCGAGCCCGAGGTCTGCCCCGGCGTGGAATCCTGGTCGTAGTAGCTGTAGATGACGATCGGGTACTGCACGTTCGTCATCGTGATGTTGGAGTAGGAGATGTTCTGCACCAGGCCGGCGACGAGGGGATCGGATTTCATCCGCAGGCCGTAGAGGGTGCCATTGAAGGTGCAGTTCGTCACGGTCATGCCGTCGACGCCGGCGTTGGTCGCGCTCCCGATCGAGATGCCGTGGCCGGTGCCGATCGTGCAGTTCTGAATCGTCACATCCGAGGTCGAGGCGGACGAGCCCGCGCCCGTGCCGACGGCAACGTTGTCGTCACCCTCGCTCAGGTTGCAGTTCTCAACCCGGTAATGCGTGCCCCAGACATTCACGCCGTCGGTATTTGGCGAAGTGGCGGGCGCGATGACGGTGATCCCGTCGACGGTCACATTGGCGCAAGGGCCGAGAAAGCAACTATGGTAGGGCGCGTTGAGCAGCGTGATGCCCTGGACCAGGACATTGCTGGCTTGGGCCGCGTAGACCAAAAAGGGCCGCGGGATGTTGGGATTGGCGTTGAACGCCGCCCACCACGCGGCGCCCTGCCCGTCAATCGTGCCCGAGCCGCTGATTTCGACATTGTTGCCGCTCAGCGCGACGAAGCCCGTGCCCGCGTAGGCGCGGGGATCAGGGGGATAGGTTCCCGGCGCCCCGCTGCCCCCGCCATAGGGCAGCGCCTGCAGGGTGGCGCCGGCATCGATCCGAAGATTCACATTGCCGGTGATGGCGATGGGGCCGGACAGGTAGGGTGCCGCGGCGGCGGGAATCTCCACCGTGCCGCCGCCGGCGGCCTCAACCGCATTGATTGCCGCCTGAATCGCGCTGGTGTTGACCGTCACTCCGTCGCCGACGGCGCCATAGGCGGTGACGAGGAGGACGGCCGCGGGGATGTTCGGAAGCGTCGGATTGGCGGCGAGCGAACGCGCGCCCAGGAGGGCCGCCGCCGCTATCGCCACGCCCCTTCCGGAGCGAGATCTCCGGAGGAAGAGAAAGAGGGATCGGAGAGGAGCAGGCGTCATTCGGCAGTCGGGACAAGTGGACGACTGATACTCGGCCGGCGAAGGGAGGCAAATTTCAGGATATCCTCGAAAAATGACTTAGATACTCGCGTGATACCCTTTTGATTAATGATATTGCTTTTCAAGTGAACGCGGCTAGGTTCAGCCGCTGAAGTTCACCTGGGATCCCAGGAAGGAAGCCGCCAATCGAGCAAAACATGGAGTGCCATTTTCTGAGGCCCAGCAGGCGTTCGCCGATCCGCGAGCCATTGTGGCTTTCGACGAAGCGCACAGTCCCCGCGGCAAAAGCGAACTTCGGTGGTGGCTCCTCGGTAAAATTGGGCACCGGGTGATGCTGGTTCGCTACACCCATCGTCCGAATGGAACCATCCGCATCATCCGTGCGGGATATTGGGAGATAGGAGCGAAAATCTATGAAGAAAAAAATCAATCTCATTGAGAAGCCGCAGTTCAACCGCGCGGGCTATCAGATCAATATGAAGGATCTGAACGGCGAGCCGCTGCCAAATCCCGCCAAGCTGGCCTTCCGCCCCTTTAAACATGGCGGTTCGCGAACAGGGGCCGGTCGCAAGCCATCGGGTCGCAAAGCAGTTCTCTTGCGACTCAGCCCTAAGCTGATCGCAGCGCTCCGCAAGGAAGCTGAACTTAAGCACCAGACTCTGTCAGAATTGGCCGAGGAGCGCTTGGCTCACGGCTAAAGTGGTGCCCGAGGGGGGACTCGAACCCCCATGCAATTAAGCACAGGCTTCTGAGACCTGCGTGTCTACCAATTCCACCACCCGGGCAGGGAGGGAAGGAAGAGGGAAACATTCCCAGGATTAGGGGCAAGAAAATTAGCCTGCGGCCTCCGCAACGGTGAATCGGCCCCTTACGAGGTGTCGCCCCTTGGGCTCTTCGCCCGCCTCAATGAGCTTCGATCGTCCCCTGGGTTGCGCTGGGCGACCGGCTGGGCAAGGGATCGCCCATCACTCCGCCCTCGTTTATGCCATAGGGTGAGTCAAAAATGAAGGGAAGCGTCATCCGGCAGTCGACGGGCTTGCCGGCCAGCTGAGCGGGCTGAAACCGCCACTTGAGGACGGCGCGGACCGCCTCTTCCCCGAACAAAACGTCATCCGCCTGCGCCACCGAGGCATCCCCAACCTTGCCGTCGGCGCGGACGGTGAAGAGCACGACGGCTTTCCCCTCCGGGATCGATCCGAGCTCGGAAGGAAAGTCGGGATAAACTTCGTGGGTGGAAATGGGCGGGGTATCGACCGTCTTGACGGTGTAAACTCCCGGCTTCAGGGCCGGGGTCGGATTATTGACTGGATTTTCGACCACGGTGCCCGGACTGGCACAACCCGCTACGAGTACTGAGACCATCAAAAGTGAGAGCCACTTTTCCGCTCTGCCGACCGGGGGAATCATCGACCGCAGTGAACCCCATATCCATCCGGAGGGAAACACTGGAGTGGCTGAAGTTTGGGTCGAAGGAGTCAAGAGCGGCGAAGTTAAGACCAGCTCCACGCTTCACTCCGCGACCCCTATCGCACCGCCGCGGGTTCGGAGCCGAGTTCGCGTGGGACGATGGAGAGCGTGATTTGCTGGAAATTTCTCAGGACCGAGACGCTCACCGGCGCGTCGATCCGGTCCGCCGTCAGCAGCCCCTGCAGGATGTCCACGGAGGGCGTCGGACTGCCGTCCAGGGCCACGATGATGTCCCCGGTCTCCAGCTTGGCCGCCACCCCCGGGCTCTTCTCCTCGATTCCGGCGACCAGGACGCCCGTTTCGATCGGCAGCCGGTAGTGCCAGATCAGTTTCCGCAGGAGTGGCACCGTCTGGCCCGACACACCAATGATGCTCCGCCGGATCCGGCCGTCCTTGATCAGGAGGCCCGCGACCCACCGGGCGGTGTTGCCGGCGATCGCAAAGCAGATGCCCTGCGCCGGCCGGATGATGGCCGTGTTAACGCCGATCACGTCGCCGTGGGCATCCACGAGGGGACCGCCCGAGTTGCCGGGATTCAGGGCCGCATCCGTCTGGATGATGTTGTCGATCAGCCGCCCGGAGGCCGCCCGCAGCGAGCGCCCCAGCCCGCTGATGATGCCGGCCGTCACCGTCTGCTGGAAACCCATGGGGCTGCCGATCGCGATGGCGATCTGCCCCAGCTTGATTCCGGCCGAGTCCGCCAGCGTGAGATGGCTGATCTCATCCGCGCTCACCCGTAGCACCGCCAGATCGGTGTGCGGATCCTCGCCGATCAGGTCGGCGACCAGCTTCCGGCCGTCGGCCAGGAAGACGCGCAGGGCGGTGGCGCCGTGCACGACATGGCTGTTGGTCAGGAGGTAGCCGTCAGGAGAGATGAAGAAGCCTGAGCCGGAGCCACCGGAGGGCTCGCCCTCCTTGGCCGCCGTCTTGACCTCGATGTGGACGACCGCCGACCGGGCCTTTTCGACCGCGCCGGTCACCGCCGCCGAATAGGCGTCGAGCAGGTTCAAATCGGAGGGGGGCAGGTCGCCCGAACGGCTCCTCACGGAGTCGATCCCGACGTCCGCCGGAGAGTGGATCGAAGCGGGTTGCATGGCATATAAACACTCTCCCAGTCGGTGGGTTTTGCAAACGACCCGCCCGCCGTATGACACGCCCCGATCCGGGGCCTTCCGCCCACCTTTTCCTCGCCACCGATAAAACGATTCCTACGCTGGCTCTCCCCATGAAAAAAGACGCCGTGCTCGCCAAGATCAAAGCTGAGAAAGTCGTGGCCCTGATCCGCGCCGACAATCCCGACGGGCTCCTCGATTGCGCCCGGGCGATGGCGGCGGGCGGCCTGACCAGCATCGAACTGACGATGACCACCCCCGGGGCAATCCGCATGCTCGAGAAGGCCACGGTCGAGCTGCCGGACTTTATCTTCGGCCTGGGCACGGTGCTCGATGCCGAGACGGCCCGCCTGGGCATCCTGGCCGGCGCCCAGTTCGTCGTGACGCCGGCCCTGCGGCCGGAAGTGATCACGATGTGCCGCCGCTACAGCATTCCGATCTTCTGCGGCGCCCTGACCCCGACCGAGGCCCTCAATGCCTGGGAGGCCGGCGCCGACGCGGTGAAGATCTTCCCGGCCGAGTTCTTCGGCCCGTCGTACATCAAGTCGCTCAAGGCCCCCCTGCCCCACATCGATTTTGTCCCGACGGGCGGCGTAACCCCGGAAAATGTGGGCGAATTCCTCAAGGCCGGGGCCACGGCGACTGCCGCGGGCAGTTCGCTGGTCGACGCCAAGTCGCTCAAGGAAAAGAACTGGGCGGCCATCACGGCCAAGGCCCAGGCGTTCGCCAAGGCCGTCGCGGCCGCGAAGTAGCCCGCCGGCGATTTCGGTCCGCGACCGCGAACCGGGGGCCCGGTTCTCGGTCTATGGGGGGAGGTCATTGCTCCAGCAACCCCCTCCCTCCATGCCTTCCCAACACGCGATCGAACTCTTCGGCCTGCTTAACTTCACGGTTATCGGCCTTTCCCTCCTCTTCCAGCCCGGACAGTGGGCCAAGTTCTTCGGCTGGCTCCGCCGCGAGGGCACGGCCGGCGCCCTCGCCTACGGCTTCATCTGCCTTTCGTTCGGCTCGCTGATCGTCTCCTTCCACCGCGTCTGGCACGGGCTGCTGGTCGTCCTGACGGTCTCCGGCTGGCTGGAAGTGCTCCTGGGCGTGATCTGCCTGTTGGCCCCGGCGGCCGGCCTCGAAATCCTGGGCATTCCCTCCGAGGAGCGGCCGGGCGTCTGCCGGCTCGGCGGCATCGTCTCGCTGGTCGTCGCCGCGGTCATCGCGGTCGCCCTCTTCCCGACGGGAATCTAGTTGAGGGCCGGCGGCGGCTGGTCGAGGTACTTCGCGATGTCGGGGATCCGCTTCACGTGGCGGCCGCTGGCGTCGCGCTCGAGGTAGATGTCCATCACCTCCGTGATCTCGACCTCCTCCTCGTCGTCCACCTCCTCCTGCTCGTCGATCTCCTCGCCCTCGGCGTCGGTGATCAGCCAGTCCTTCTCCGCATCAAAAGCGTGGGAGAGCCGGCGGGCCTGGGGCTCGAGGACGAGGGCGGGGTTCTTGACCTTCCCGGCCTTGACCAGTTCGAAGAGGCAGGGGTGGAAGAGCTTCTCGCAGCGCTCGCGGAAGTCGCTGAGCCACTTGTTCTCCACGCCCTCGCGGCGGTTGAGCAAGGCGACGTCCGAGAAATGGATGCAGGCGTCGAACCAGGCGGAAAGCGCCGGATGCTGGGCAGCCAGGCGGCAATGGACGACGCAGAGGATGCGGGCGAGCTCGGCCCCGCTCGTCTCGAGCCAGAGCTTGAACGCCTCGACCTGATCCATCGGATTGCGCCGCCCATCGGCAATGATGAACAGGTGGGTTGCGCCCTCCGGCGGCTGGGCGATCATCACCGTGTCGGTCCCGATCCAGCGCCCGACATTGGGCAGCCTGGCGTCGAACTCCGCCGGGGGCTCGCCGTCGGCCAGCAGCACCGCCGCGCGGTCACCCTCGCCGAGGCCGCCCTCGATCAAGTCCGCGACGACCTCGCGCCGGCCGGAGTCGACCGGGCCCAGAATAAAATACACCAACGGCTTTAAGGGAGTCATGGGAACAGGCGCTCACCTGAGACAGCGCCGGGCGCGGAACGCAGCGCTAAAATTCAAAGATCTGGTTCTGCGCCGCGTGGCGCATCCAGTGGTCGAGCAGCACGAGGGCGGCCATCGCCTCCACGATCGGCACCGCCCGGGGCACCACACAGGGATCGTGGCGCCCGCGGCCCATCAGCTCGGTGTCGGCGCCGGAGGTGTCCACCGTCTGCTGGGTCCGCAGGAGGGTGGCCGTCGGCTTGAAGCCGACGTTGAAATAGATCTCCTCGCCGTTGCTGATGCCGCCCTGGATGCCGCCGGACCGGTTGGAGATCGTATGGACGCGCCCCTCGACCATCCGGAAGGGATCATTGTGCTCCGAGCCCTTGAGCCGGGTGCCGGCAAAGCCGCTGCCGATCTCGAAGCCCTTGGTGGCCGGCAGCGACAGCATCGCCTTGGCCAGGTCCGCCTCCAGCCGGTCGAACACGGGCTCGCCGAGGCCGGGGGGGACGCCCCGGATCTGGCAGCGGATGACCCCGCCGACGGAGTCGCCCGCGCTGCGCACCTCCTTGATCCGGGCGATCATGGCAGCGGCCGTCGCCGGATGCGGGCAGCGCACGGGGGTGGCCTCGACCTCCGCGAGGGTCGGAAACGGGCTCAGGGCGCCGGGGGGCACGACAATATCGTGCACCTGGGTCAGGTAGGCGCGGATTTCGACGGCGCCCGCCAGGGCGAGGACCTTCTTGGCGATGGCCCCGGCCGCCACCCGGCCGATGGTCTCGCGCGCCGAGCTGCGGCCGCCGCCGCGGTGGTCGCGGAAGCCGTATTTGGCCTCGTAGGTGTAGTCCGCGTGGGAAGGCCGGAATTTATCCCGCATTTCGTCGTAGGCCGAGGATCGCGCGTCCCCACTGCGGACCAGGAGCGAGATCGGGGCCCCCGTGGTCTTGCCCTCAAATACCCCGGACAGGACCTCCACCTTGTCCGCTTCCTGGCGGGGGGTAACGATATCGCTCTGGCCCGGCCGGCGCCGGTCCAGCTCCACCTGGATCTCCTCCGCCGCCAGCGGCAAGCGCGGCGGGCAGCCATCCACCACGACGCCCACGGCCGGGCCGTGGCTTTCGCCCCAAGTGGTGACAGTGAAGAGTTTGCCGAAGCTATTGGGCATGGCAGAGGGTAATCTTGGGCGGGGGGAGGCGGAAAGCGAAAAACAGGCAACTTTCCCGGCTCCCATGCCGTCATAACACAACGCCGTTTACAATTTCGCCCGTTTCTTCTCTTCTCGAACCCTCGATGCCTTCCCGGGCGTCCGCCCCTCGCCCTTTCCTTTCCCCTGTATGACTTCGCGCTTCGCCCGCCTGAGCCTGGCCGCCAGCCTCCTTGCCCTCGCCTCCTCCCTTTCCGCTCAGACTCCCCGGCCGCGCACCTCGGCTGCTCCGCGTTACAACCGGGCCAGCAACGAGTTGATCGATTACAACATCCAGGGTGCCGATGTGGATTCGGTGCTCGGAACGCTCGAAGACCTCACGGGGCGGACGATCATCCGGCCGCAGGCCCTGCCGCCGGCGACCTACACCCTCAAGATGACCCAGGTCACCCAGGCGGACCTGATCACCGCCCTGGAAACACTGCTGGAGAAGAACATGGTCGCCGTCATCCCGATGGGGACGAAGTTCCTGGAGGTCGTGCCCCTCCAGCTGGCCCGGACGGAGGCGCCTGAGTTCATCGAGGGCTCGACCCTCGGCCTGCAGCCGAGCGGCCGGATCGCGACCAAGCTGTTTCAGCTCCAGTTCCTGCGCGTGGCGGAGTTCTTCAGCGCGCCTCTGATCCAGAACATGTTCTCGCCCAATCTGGCGGGCAGCGTGGTCGTGGTTGAAAAGGCCAATGCGGCCTTCGTGACTGACACGGTGGCCAACCTCCAGCGCACCGAGCGCCTGATCAACCAGGTCGACCGGCCCCTGGTCGCCGGGCTCACGCCCAAGTTTTACACCCTGCACAATGGCGCCAAGGCCAGCGATGTGGTCACCCGCCTGAAGACGATCCTTTCCGGGCCGCTGCAGAACGAGCTCGGCAGCGCGACCACCTTCACGGCGGATGACCGGACCAACCAGGTCATCCTGATCGGCGATTCCCACCAGCAGGTGCTGTTCGACCAGCTGATCGACAAGCTGGATGTGAAATCGGACCCCAACACCCGCAATGAGGTGATCTATCTCAAGCACGCGGATGCGCAGACGGTCGCCCCCATCCTTCAGAATCTCGTCTCCGGCCAGGTGGCCGCCGCCCAAAAGGCGACGTCGGCCCAATCGCTGCGGCCGGGCGAGGTCACCTCCGCCGGCGGCCCGGTCGGCTCAATCGGACCCAATGGCCTGATCGGCGCCGCCCCGGCCGTGGCGCCGGGCGGAACGCTGATTCCCGGGGCCCCGGCGGCGGCGGCCGGCGGCGCGGCCCGCTCGGGCGAGAACCCGAACAATGAATTCAGCACCCTTGCGATCATCCAGGCCGATGAGCGCAGCAATTCGATCATCGTCTCCGGCACGGTCGACGACATCCGCCTGATCCGGGACCTGATCGACAAGATCGACGTGGTCCTGGCCCAGGTCCGGATCGACGTGATCATCGCCGAAGTCACCCTGACCGACACGGACACGAGCGGCGTCACCGCCCTCGGCCTGACGGTCGGCACGGACAACGTGCGCGGCACCCACATCACCAACTTCTCCGGCTCGACCGCCGGCTGGGACATCAGCTCGGGCGTCGTCAATCCCCTCGCCTTCCAGGCGGCCCTCAACAGCACGACCGCCGGCGGCCGCAACGTGGTCCACATCCTCCAGGCGCCCACGATCATGACCACCCATGCCAAGCAGGGTGAGATCACCGTCGGTGAAAAGGACCCGGTGGTCAGTGCCATCCAGAGCACGCCCGTCTCCGGGACGACCAGCAGCTCCGGTTTCTCCACCAACGAGAGCGTCTCCTACCAGACCATTTCGCTCGACCTGAAGGTGACCCCCTTCATCGGCGACGACGGCACCGTCCAGCTCACCATCGACCAGACGGTCGACGACGTCCTGAGCATCGAGCAGATCAGCGGCGAGCCGACGCCGGTCATCGGCCATCGCGAGGCCACCTCCTCGATCAACGTCAAGGACGGCCAGATGGTCGTCCTGGGCGGACTGCAGCGGACCCAGAAGTCCTCGACCCACCAGAAGCTCGGCCTGCTCTTCGAGATTCCGATCCTGAGCCAGATCTTCGGCGGGCACACCAATGAGCTGGACCGCACCGAACTGCTCCTCTTCGTCCGCCCGCACATCATCCCGATCGACGGCACCACGGCGGACACGCATGACAGCATCAAGGTCATGTCGAACAAGAACCAGGTGAACGAATACCTGACCGATCCCTCGAAGCAGCCCGACCACAACGACAAGGCCAAAGACTTCCTCGACCGCTTCTGAGGGAAGCCGCCCGCCGCCATGTCCGCGCTCGTCGAAGAAATCCTGCCCTCCTCGTTGGCCGCGCGGCTGTCGGAGGAGCAGCGCCAGGCCGTCGTGGATGCGCCCCGGGCGCAGCGGCTGACGGTCCTGGGCCAGGCGCTCGGCCTGAACGACGCGGCGGCCCTGGCCACGCTGGCGGAGGCCTCCGGCTATGACATCGCCAGCAACCTGGAGACCGATCCGGCCGCGCGCGGCCTGCTGCCGGCCCGCCTGGTCCACGACTATCAGCTGATCCCGATCAAGCATGGCCGGGGTTCGGACAAGAACGGCGACGAGGCGGCCGCCGCCCTCCTGCCCCTGCACCTCGCCACCTCCTGGCCGCCCGAGGGCCCGATGGGCGACTGGATCCGCTCCTTCACCCCGCGCCCCCTGGTCTGGCATCTCGCCGTGCCCGAGCGCGTGCACCAGCTGATCATCGAGAATTTCGGCGTCGGCTCCGGCACCCTCGAGGATACCGACGACGCCTATGTCGCGCCCGAGGCCCAGCACCAGAACGACGAGGTCGTGGACGAGGACGCCGCCGTGGTCCGCTTCGTGACCGACGTGATCTCCCAGGCGGTCGAGGACCAGGCGACGGACATCCATTTCGAGCCGCAGGAGAACCAGCTGCGGATCCGCTACCGGGTCGACGGCCTGCTGGTGCCCGTGCCGGTGCCCGAGAACCTCCTGCGCTTCCAGGATGCGATCATTTCGCGCGTGAAGATCATGGCGCGGCTGAACATCTCGGAGCGCCGCCTGCCGCAGGACGGCCGCATCAATTTCAAGGCCGGCGGCAACACCCTGGACATCCGCGTCTCGACCTTCCCCACGATCTACGCCGAATCGATCTCGCTTCGCCTCCTCAACAAGAAGAAGGACGCCTACAACATGGACCGCCTGGGCATGAGCCCGGACGAGCAGGCGCAGATCGGCCAGGTCCTCGACTATCCGCACGGGATCATCCTGGTGACCGGCCCGACCGGCTCGGGCAAGAGCACCTCGCTCAACGCCTTCCTCCACAAGATCAACTCGACCGACCTGCGGATCATCACGATCGAGGACCCGATCGAATACGAGGTGCCCGGCGCCAACCAGATGCAGGTGCGCTCCGAGATCGGCCTCACCTTCGCCAGCGCCCTCCGCCACGTGCTCCGGCAGGATCCCGACGTCATCATGGTCGGCGAAATTCGCGACCGCGAGACCGCCGACATCGCGATCCGGGCCTCCCTCACCGGCCACTTGGTCTTCTCGACCCTCCACACCAACGACGCCCCGGGTGCCATCACCCGGCTGGTCGACATGGGCATCGAACCCTTCCTGGTCGCCTCGGCCATCGAGCTCGTGATCGCGCAGCGGCTGGTCCGACGGCTCTGCCCGGATTGCACCAAGGACACGCCGATCTCCAAGACCAAGCTCAAGGAATCGCTGGCCATCTTCGGCGTGGAGGAAACGGAAGCAGACGGCATCCAGGCCCTCAAGGAGCCGGTCGGCTGCGACCGCTGCCGGGGCACGGGCTACCGCGGCCGGATCGGCCTATTCGAGATCTTCCGCCTCAATGACGAGCTGCATGAGCTCATCCTGAAGCGCGAGAGCACCCGCACGCTGACCGCGGCCGCCCGCCGCCACGGCATGCGGACCCTCGGCCAGAGCGGCTGGGACAAGGTCAAGGGGGGCTTCACTTCGCTCGAGGAAGTGCTGCGCGTGATCACGGTCACGTAGGCCCGCCCATGCCGCGCTTTGCCTATACCGCCCGGGATCGCAACGGGAAGTCGGTTTCCGCCGATCTCGAGGCGCCCACCCGGCGCGACGCGCTGCGGATGCTGGCCGCGCGCGGACTCCAGGCCGGCAGCGTGACCGAAAGCGGCGGCGCCAAGCCGGGGGCCGCCAAAGGCGCGGCCCAGGCTCCCGCCAAGGGTTTCCATCTGAGCCTCGGCCACCGCGAGGTCGTCCCCACCCGGGCCCAGCGGCTGCCCTTCCTCGAGGCGCTGCATGACCTGACGACCAGCGGCCTGTCCGCCGGCGAGGCGGTGCGGCTGCTCTCCGTGCGCCTGAAGGAGCCCAAGCTCCGCGGCCTCAGCGTCGGCCTGTGGGAAAAGATCAGCGAGGGCGCCCCGCTTTCCCGGGCGATGGCCGAGTTCGGCACGGTCTTCGACAGCGGCACCGTCAACCTGGTCCACGCCGGCGAGGCCACGGGCTCGGTCAACGACACCCTCGGGCGCATCATCGCGCACCTGACCGAGCAGCGCGAAATCCGCCGCAAGCTGGCCGCGGCCATGGCCTATCCGATCCTGATCGGCGTGATCGCGACCGGCGTCATCCTCTTCTTCCTGTTTTTCCTGCTGCCGCGGCTGCAGTCGCTGTTCCTCTCGCTGCACGGCAAGATGCCGGCCTCGACCCAGCTCCTGATCGCGCTGTCGGATTTCGTGCTGCATTACGGCGTGTTCGTCCTGGCCGCGCTGATCTTCGGCGCCGTTTCCTTCTGGCGCTGGCGGGCGACGGAGGCCGGCCGGGAGGTCTCCGACGGCTGGCTGCTCAAGCTGCCGATCGTCGGGCCCTTCCTGGTGTCACGCACGGTGTTCTCCTTCAGCCAGACCCTCTCGGTCCTGCTGGAGAACGGCATCACGGCCGCCGAGGCGCTGCGGATGACCGAGAAGCAGATTCAGAACCGGGTGCACCGCCGGGCCTTCGATTCGGCGATTGACCGGGTGATGGAGGGCGAGGCGCTTTCGGCCGCCCTGGCCCGGACCAACTGCCTCCCGGACCTAGTGCTCGATCGCCTGGCCGTCGGGGAGAACACCGGCAACGTTGTGCCCAGCCTGAAGGACATCGCCCGGACCCAGCAGAAGGTGATCACCGCCCAGCTGGATTTCTTCACCGGCATCATGGCCAGCGTGTTCCTGCTCGGCGTCTTCGTCTTTGTCGGCTTCATCGCCTTCGCGATCGTGAGCGCGATCTTCTCGGCGAGCGC
>CAIWXW010000028.1 GCA_903916755.1 uncultured Opitutaceae bacterium
ACGATGCTCTTGCCTCCGTCCGCGTCCCGCAGGATGCGGACTTTCTCCTCTGTGCTGTAGCGTTTACCTTTCATGGTCTGGGTCCTTTCTATTGGACCAGACCAACTCTTCAAGTGGCTCGAATCGGCGGGATCACGTCACTGGCCATGCCACGCGCCGAGACCCCGACCGACTATATCGTCTTCGGACTGGACACCGATCTCAACAAGGCGATGCGCCAGTCCATCACCGAAACCCTGCAGTTCCTGAAGGAGAAGCAGGGCTACGACCTCTTCCAGGCCTATGCGCTTTCCAGCATCGCCGTGAAATACCACGTGACCCAGGTGGTGGATGTGACCCTCGGGATCCACGGCATGATTCCGAAGAAGATCTTCATCCACGATCCCAACACCTACTGGTACCGCCCGCCTTCCTGAGGCGGGGCGGGGGCCGCCGTTTTGCCATGGGCCATGGTTAGCGGCGGCAGGCGATGGCGCGCGGGGGCAGTTGTGGCTGGTTGCGTCGAATGGAAAGGGAATGGCTCCCCGGATATGATGGCGCAGTCATATGGCTGCCCGGCAATTAGTTGCGCATGAATTTGGTTTGGTTGTTGCCGTGATTTGCCGCCGAAATGGGCCGAAGTCACGGCCATCCCGCAACCTTTTGGCGGTGGTTTCGTTTATTGGTGTATGCAGCGGACGATTCCAGCCCTCCTCGTATGCGCAGCCGCCATGACCCTCCACCTCGGTGCGGCTTCGCCCGCGCCCGCTGGCCCTGCGCGCGACTGGGCGGTCTGGAATGGCGATGCCGCCGGCGATCACTTTTCACCGCTAGCCCAGATCAACCGGCAGAATGTCAGCGCCCTCAAGCTCGCCTGGAAGTTCGACACCGGCGAGGAGGGCGGGCTGGAGACGAACCCGCTGATCATCGGCGGCGTGGTCTACGCCAACACGCCCACCCGCAAGGTCGTGGCCCTCGATGCGGTCACCGGCAAGCTCCTCTGGAAATTTGATCCCGGCGTGCCCGGCGAAGGTCCGGTGCGCAGCGTGGCCTACTGGACCGACGGCCATGACCGCCGGATTTTCTCTTCGGCCAACAACGTCCTGTTCGCACTCGATGCGGCGGACGGCAAGCCGATCGCGGGTTTCGGCGAGGGCGGGCGCGTCGACCTGCGCCGCGACCTGGGCCGCGACTACCAGCAGCAGTCGATCACGATGACCAGCCCGGGTGTCATCTACAAGGACCTCATCATCGTGGGAGCCCGCGAGCCGGAAGACCATCCGGCGCCGCCCGGCGACATCCGCGCCTACGACGTGCGGACCGGGGCGCTGCGCTGGACCTTCCACACGATCCCGCACCCGGGGGAATTCGGCTACGACACCTGGCCGGCCGGCGCCTGGATGACGGCGGGCGCGGCCAACAACTGGGCGGGCATGGCGCTCGATGCGGAGCGGGGCATCGTGTACGCGCCGACCGGTTCGGCGGTGACCGACTGGTACGGGGCGGACCGGGTGGGGGACGACCTCTTTTCCGACACGCTGCTGGCCCTGAACGCGGAGACGGGGGAGCGCATCTGGCACTTCCAGGGCGTGCACCACGACCTTTGGGACCGTGACTTTCCCGCGCCGCCCGTCCTGTTCACGGTGACGAGCGGGGGCCGGCGCGTCGACGCGGTCGCCCAGACCACCAAGTCGGGCTATGTCTTTCTCTTCGACCGCGCGAGCGGGAAGCCGCTCTTTCCGATCGTGGAGGCCCGCTATCCGGCCAGCACGGTCCCGGGCGAGGTGGCCTCGCCCACGCAGCCGTTGCCGACCCTGCCGCTGCCGTTCACGCGCCAGGGCGTGACGGAGGACATCCTGACCACGCGAACGCCCGAGGCCCACGCATGGGCGGTGCAAAAGTTCCGGAGTTATGCCGGCGGCGACGGCGGGCAATTCGTGCCCCCGCAGCTGGGCAAGCTGCTGGTCAATCTCCCCGGCGCCAATGGCGGCGGGGAATGGGGCGGCCCGGCGGTCGATCCCACCACGGGAATCCTGTACGTAAATGCGAACGAGACGCCGCGGCTCACGGGCCTCACGCTCCCGCCTCCGCCCGGCAGTCCCGGCGAAAAGGTCTATCAGCAGCGGTGCAGCGCCTGCCATGGGCTGAACCGGGCGGGGTTCCCGCCGGACCTCCCGAGCCTGGTCGGCGTCGGCCGCCGGCTGACGGACCAGCAGATCGAGGACCTCGTCCACCAGGGCAAGCGCCGGATGCCGCCCTTCACCGATATCCGTGAAGACCAGTTGAAGACCCTGATCCGCTACCTGAAGACTTCCCCGACGGACAAGAAGCCCGGGCCCGCCACGCGGATGGCGGCGACTTCCAGCGAACCTCTGGACAGCGACCCGAATGCCAAGGGGGCCTCGATCTACAAGTCCAGCAAGGGCTGGTTCGCGGATCCCGAGGGCTACCCTGCGATCGTGCCGCCTTGGGGCACGCTCAGCGCGATCGACATGAACACGGGTCAATACCTTTGGAAGATCCCGCTCGGCTTCTACCCGGAGCTGGCCGCGAAAGGCCTGCCCGACACCGGGACCCTGAACTACGGCGGCCCCCTGGTCACCGGCGGCGGGATTGTCTTCATCGCCGCCACCGCCTTTGACCGGAAATTCCGGGCGTTCGACAGCCGCACCGGCCAGCTGCTGTGGTCGACCGACCTGCCGATGCCCGGCCTGGCCACCCCCGCGACCTATATGGTGGACGGAAAGCAGTATGTCATCATCGCCACCGGCGGAGAAGGCGACGGCAGCCAGTTCAAGGGCGCGACCGGCGGGGTCTACGAGGCCTTCGTCTTGCCCTAGCAGCGGGTATCGGGCAGAGCTGGGGCCAGCTCTCCCTTTGTTCATGCCCTGTGATGTACTCGTGGTTGGCGCAGGCCCCGTGGGCCTGACCCTCGCGGCCGAGCTTCGGCGGTACGGGGTGGCGACGCGGCTGATCGAGAAGGCGCCGGAGCGGAGCGACAAGTCCAAGGCCGTGGTCGTCTGGAGCCGGACGATGGAGCTGATGGACCGGATGGGGTGCGCGCCGGCGTTCCTCGCCACCGGCCTGAAGGCCACGGTGGCCCGCATCTTCTTCGATGGCCGGGAGTGGGGGCACATCGGCTTGGAGGGCGTGGCTTCGCCGCACCCATTCGCGCTCATGCTGCCGCAGAGCGAGACCGAGCGGCTTATGGCCGAGCATCTCGGCCGGCTCGGCGGATCGGTGGAGCGGGGTGTGGAGCTGGCCGGCTTCACCGCCGATCCCGCGCGGGTGGTGGCGCAGCTCCGCCTCCCCGGCGGCAGGGAGGAGACCGTTGCGACCCAATGGCTGGTCGGCTGCGACGGCGCGCACAGCACGGTGCGGCACCAGCTGGGCATGGACTTTGTCGGCGACACGCTCATGACCGACTGGGTGCTGGCCGACCTCGAGGTGCCGGCGGAGCAGGCCCGCAACGAGATCGAGATCCACTGGCATGCTTCGGGCATCCTCGCGATCTTCCCCATCACGGCCGGCCGGATTCGGATCATAGCCGATGTGGGCGACACGAACGTCCTGCAGCCGCGGGCGGAGCCGACGCTGGCGGATATCCAGGCCCTCATCGCCCAGCGCGGCCCGGCGGGTTTACAGGCGACCACGGCCATCTGGCTCGCGGCCTTTCACATCAACGAGCGCAAGGTCGCTGACTATCGGGCGGGGCGGGTGTTCCTGGCCGGCGACGCGGCCCATGTCCACAGCCCGGCGGGCGGCCAGGGGATGAACATGGGGATGCAGGACGCCTGCAATCTCGCCTGGAAGCTGGCGCTCGTCTGCCGGGGCGAATGCGCACCTGAACCGCTCCTCGCCAGTTTCAGCGCGGAGCGCAGCGAGATCGGCCGGCAGGTCCTGAAGGCGACGGGTCGCCTGACCCGGCTGGCGGTCCTGCGCGGCGGGATCAAGCAGGACCTCCGCAACCGCGTCGCGGGTGTGCTGCTGGGCTTGAAATCCGTGCGAGCCAGGGTCGCCGACACGATCACCGAGGTCGCCATGGGCTATCCCGATGGGCCGTTGAACCGAGGCGGGGATCAGCCTCGGACGGGACCCGCGCCGGGAGAACGCGCGCCGATTCGCGCCGGCGAATCCCCGGTCGGGGCGGGAGGCGAGCCGCGCTTTGCCCTGTTTGCCGACCCGGGAGCGGAAAGCGGGAGCCTGGCGGTGGAATTTGCCGGATTGATCGAGCCGACGGTCCGCGCCCCGTTCGGCTCCGGCGGCATCTGGCTGGTCCGGCCCGACGGCTATGTCGCGGTGGCGACGCGGCGCGGGCGCGGCGAAGAGGTCGCCGCCTTTCTGCGCGGTCTGCTCGCCTGAGGGCGGCGGCCACGGTGCGCGAGCCCGGCAGGGTCGAGGGGACGAGCATGCCTCGACCGGCGCCGGAGCAAATGTAGACCATGAGAGACATTCCGGGTGATGGGTCTAATCATATAAGCCAATATACTATACACCGGCTTCGGCTGAGAAATATATGACGGTTTTAAATCAATAGAGAGCGCATTTTGGCTCGATGCGATTCATGCTCATGCCGTGGTGATGCTTCTCGATCAAGGAAGCTCGCAGGATTATGAATCGTCCCTCCGCCAACCCCAGGAGCGAAGCCCAGGCCGGATTCAGGCCCGCCGATGACAGACTGCGGCTGCTCGCTCCGCGGTGATGCAATCGAAGGAGCCGGTCCTGATCACCGACGCGCAGCTCGACCGGCCCGGCCCTCGCATCGTCTTCGTCAATCACGCGTTCACGGCGATGACTGGATATGCCGAGGCCGAGATCGTCGGCCAGACGCCGCGGATCCTGCAGGGGCCCCGCACCGATCGGGATGTCCTGGCCCGGCTCCGCCGCAACCTGGAGCGGGGCGAGACGTTCGCGGGCGAAGCGGTCAACTACCGCAGGGACGGTTCGGAATTTGTCTTGGAATGGCAGGTGTCGCCGATCCGGGATGAGCGCGGCGTCATCACCCATTATCTCGCGCTCCAGCGCGACATCACGGACCGCCGGCGGGCGGAAGAGGTGCTGGCCGGCCTGTCTGTTCGCGACACCCTGCGGAGGAAGAAGGCGGTGGCCTGGGAATTGGGGATCATCGCGCTGGTCTGCGCCGCGGTCTTTGCGATCGGGCACCGCTTCAACCTCTTCCTGCCCAGTTTCCGCCGGCTCGTCTTCAGCCGGGATGGACTGAAGGCCGATGCGGACGAGGTCGCGGCCACCCTCGCATGCTTGGTGCTGGCGATGGTGATATTTTCGTGCCGGCGTTGGTGGGAGACCCGGGCCGAGATCTTCTCGCAGACGCAAGTTTCCCAGGCGCTGAGGGTGCTGCAGACCGAAACCGAGGCCCTGGTCGCCCGGCGCACCGCGCAAATCGAGCTGACCAATGCGAGCCTGCGGCGGGAGGTGGCGGAGCGCCAGCGGGCCGAGGCCATCATCAAGCAGTTTCCCGCCATTGTTGAGTCAAGCGACGATGCCATCCTGAGCAAGACGCTCGGAAGCGTCATCACGAGCTGGAACCCGGCGGCGGAAGCGATGTTTGGCTATACGGCCGACGAGATCATCGGACAGCCCGTCACCCGGCTGTTTCCGCCCGACCGGCTCGAGGAGGAGAACCTGATCCTCGCGGAGATTGTCCAGGGCCGGCGGGTCCGGCACTTCGAGACCGTGCGCGTGCGCAAGGACGGCCGCCACCTTTCAGTCTCGGTGACGATTTCACCGATCAAGGACGCCGGGGGCGCAATTGTGGGAGTTTCAAAGATTGTCCGCGATATCACGGAGCAACGGGAAGGGCAGGTGGCCCTGAAGAAGAGCGAGGAAAAGTTCCGGATGCTGGTGGAGCAGGCGCTGGACGCCTTCTTTCTTCACGATGCCGCGGGCCGGTTCATCGAGGTCAACCGGCAGGCGTGCGAAAGCCTGGGCTACACCCGGGCCGAGCTGCTCGCGCTGACGGTAGCCGACATCTCAAGCGTGGGCGCCGACGAAGCGCGGGCGATCTGGGCCCGGCTGCAGGCGGGCGCCACGCTCACGGTGAGCGACCATCACCGCCGCAAGGATGGGACCCGCTTCCCGGTCGAAGTGCGACTGGGCAGCTTAAGCGCGGACGGCCAGGAGATTGTGGTGGGCCTGGCGCGCGACGTCACCGAGCGGCGGCGGGTCGAGGAGCAGTTGCTCTGGAAGACGGCGTTCTTCGAGGCCCAGGTGAACTCCGCGCCCGACGGCATTCTGATCGTTGATCGCACCGGCAAGACCATCCTGCAGAACCAACGGATGATCGACCTGTGGCAGATGCCCCGCGCGGTGTCGGAATCGCCGGATGACCAGGCGCGGCTGGACTGGGTGGCGGGCCAGATCAAGGGCGCCCCGCAGTTCGCCGAGCGCGTGGCCTACCTCTACGCCCACCCGGACGAGATCAGTCGGGATGAGTTTGAACTGGTGGATGGCCGGATTCTGGACCGCTATTCGGCCCCGGTGCGGGGCCAGGACGGCAGGTATTACGGGCGGATCTGGTCTTTTCGGGACATCACCGAGGGCAAGCGCGCCCAGGAGCAGATCGCCGAGCAGGCGGCGCTGCTCGACAAGGCGCGCGACGCGATCCTCGTGCGCGACCTGACGGGCCACATCCTCTTTTGGAACCAGGGGGCCGAACGCATGTACGGCTGGACCCGCGCGGAGGTCACGGGGCGCAACGCGGGCGAGCTGCTCCATTCCGATCCGGAAAGTTCCCGCCAGTTCCATGAGGCGACCATCGCCGGCGGCGAGTGCTCGGGCGAGTTTCGGCACCGGGCCAGGGACGGCCGCGAGCTGACGGTGGAAGCGCGCTGGACGCTCATCCGCGACGGCGCCGGCGTCCCGAAGTCGATCCTCGTGATCAACACCGACATCACGGAAAGGAAGAAGATCGAGGCCCAGTTCCTGCGCGCCCAGCGCATGGAGAGCATCGGCACCCTGGCGGGCGGCATCGCGCACGACCTCAACAATATCCTGTCACCCATCATGCTCTCGATCGCGATGCTGAGGGACCTCGCCCCCCAGCCGCTGGCGCAGGAGATGCTGAACACGATCGAGGCCAGCTCCCGGCGCGGGGCGGATATCGTCCGCCAGGTGCTGTCCTTTGCCCGCGGGATCGAGGGCCAGCGCATCGAGGTCCAGCCGAAGCACCTGATCGAAGAGCTGAGGAAGATCATCAAGGACACCTTCCCCAAGGATATTCGGTTGAACTTCGAGATCCCGCCTCGGACCTGGACGATCGTGGGCGACCCGACCCAGGTCCACCAGGTGCTGCTCAACCTCTTCGTCAACGCGCGTGACGCCATGCCGCATGGGGGCACCCTCACGGTCGGCCTCGAGAACTGCGTCCTCGACGAGCAGTACGCCGCCGCGCATCTCGACGCCAAACCGGGCCGCTATGTGCAGATCAGGGTGACCGACTCCGGGACGGGCATCCCGCCCGGGATCCTCGACAAGATCTTCGAGCCGTTCTTCACCACCAAGGAGCTGAACAAGGGCACGGGACTCGGACTTTCGACCGTCATGGCGATTGTAAAGAGCCATGGAGGCCTCATCAATGTCTATAGCGAGCCGGGGGTCGGCACGACGTTCAAGATTTACCTCCCGGCGATGGACGCGTCGGAGGGAGCCCAGCAGGAACAGGCGTACCAGGCGAGCATGCCCTCCGGCAAGGGCGAGACGATCCTGGTCGTGGACGACGAGGTCTCGATCCTGACCATCACCCGCCAGACACTGAAGACCTTCGGCTACGTGGTCCTGACGGCGACGGACGGGGCCGACGCCCTCGCGGTCTTCGTCCAGCACCGCGGCACGATCGCCATCGTGCTGACGGACATGATGATGCCGATCATGGACGGCTCGGCCTTGATCCACGCCCTGCTGCGGATCGATCCGGCGCTGAAGATCGTTGCCGCGAGCGGGCTGAACGCCAACGCCGGCACAGCCCGGGCCGCCGGCTCGGGCGTGAAGCATTTCCTGGCGAAGCCGTACACGGCGAGCACGCTGCTCAAGACGATCCGGGAGGTCCTGGACAGGATCTGATCGCACTGGCCAGGATTGCAGTTCACGCTGGGCCCTAAATGGCCGCGAACACCCATCGGCCGGCGGAGGCCGGCAGCCCCTGATGCTGGCAATCATCTGCCTGCCGCTGCTGGCGCTCTTCGTCGTGCGCGTGGTGTATTTCGCGTTTGCCTGGCGCGACGACGAGGGTCCCGGACCAACGAACCGGTCGCGGATGCCGCGGATCCTGCGGTTAGGCGGCGTGGCTATCCTCATCGTTGGGCTGGCGGCCGCCGCCGTGGTTTATGCCCGGACCGAACCGCGGCCGCAGGACGATGATGACATCGTGGGCTATGACGTGATTGCCGGGGAGTCGTTTCCCGTCATGGCCTCCCAGTCCCAGGCCTATCGGGCGAAGCTGCTGGCCACGGGCGGCAACTACGACCTGCTGACCGACGAGGCTTGGCGCTGGATGGCGCGGCGCTGGCACGGCCGGAATCTCGCGACCACGCTGCTGGTTCTGGCCGTGGGCGGCCTGGTGCTCTGCTTCTATTTGGCCCGCTGGTTCTAGGAGACGCGGGGGCGTTTCGCCCAGCCCACTATTGCGTCGCTTCCGGGCGGCTGATCTTCCACCGTCGCCCCGTTCAGGCCGCCTGATGAATGCCCCCTCTTCTGCTCGGCGCTTTCAGCTGATGGCTGGTCGCAAGGCTGGTCGGGCGGAGCGGCTGCCCGCGACGGCGGCGTGGCCAGGTGATCCTTACCGGCGGGCGATTGAGCCCGGCGGCGGGGGAGGACCTCGTTGATGCGGCCGGCGTTCACGCGGTCGTGGTGGGCCGGCCTGCGCCCCGAATGGGGCTGGAGAGGACCGCGCGCATTGCTGCCGGTCGCGACCTGCTACCGGATCCTCGACACCGTGCTCTGGCTGGCTGGCACGCTGCTGGCGCTGGCTCTGGGCATGATCTCGTTCCGGGCACCCGGCCTGCGGCACGGCGCATGGATCCTGCTCCCCGCCGGTTTGAACATCGGGGTGTTGTTGGCCGCGGTATTCCGCGGCTGGCCCTTTCTCCTGCGCTTTGCGATCCTGGCGGTGGAATTGCTGGTCGTCACGGCGGGGATGTCGGCCTGGGTGGGTCTGTCGCCCAACTGGGCGATTCTCGTCATGCTGCTGGTCACGCTGACGACGATCTTTCTGGGGACCCGCGCCGGCCTTCTGACGATCGCGGGCCTCATGGTGGCCCATGGGTTGATTGCCTGGGCCTGGGTCGTCGGCTGGCTGCCCGCGCAGCCGGGCGGAGCGGAGGTCATGCGGACCTACCAGGACTACACGGTGGCCACGGTCTGGATCCGGGTCCTCGCGCTGGCCAGCGGGCTGCTGGGGGCCATGGTCCTCATACTCCGGCAGCTCTTTGGGGCGCGCCAGGAGAGCGAGGCCTTTGCGCAGGCGATCCTCGACTCGGTGACCGCCCACATCGCGGTCCTGGACCAAAATGGGGTCATTGTGGCAGTCAACCGGCCCTGGATGCAGTTTGCGCTCGATAATGCCGCCGAGGCTGGCGTTCCGCCCGCCCACGTCGGCTTGGGGGTCAACTATCTGACCATCTGCCGGGCGGACCTCGGCGCCTCGGCGGCGGACGCGATCGCGGCCCATGACGGCATCCGGTCGGTCATTGAGCGCCGGGTCTCCTCCTTCACGCTCGAGTACCGCTGCGATTCCCCGACGGAGCCGCGGTGGTTCGTCCTGGACGCGACGCCGCTAGAGAACCCGGGGAATTTCCTTGTCGTGTCGCATACGGACATCACCGCCCGCCGGAAGGCGGAGCAGACCTTGCGGGCCTCCGAGGCGCGCCTCGCCAAGGTGTTCCATTCCAGCCCCGTGGGGATCAACATCTTTCGGCTGAGCGACGGCAAATCCATCGAGGCGAACGACGCCTTCCTGGAAATCGTCGGCTACGCCCGCGCTGAGTTCATCGGCCGCACCGCGGACGAATTGGGGCTGTTCCCCGACCAGGCCTCTCGCGCGGAGCGCCTGCGGCTGTTGCGCGAGGGCAAGGTGGTCCGCAACCAGGACACCCAGGTGCGGCGCCGGAATGGAGAAATCCGGGACATTCTCGGCTCGATCGAAGTGACGGAAGTCGACGGGCAGCCGGTCGGGCTGGTGTTCGCGGCGGACATCACCGAGCGCAAGCGCGCGGAGCGGGCGAGGCGGCTGGGAGAGGAGAAGTTTCGCACGATGTTCGAAATGGCCTCGATCGGGATGGCGCGGGCCGATGCCCGGGACGGCCGGCTGCTCCAGGTGAACCTGAAAATGTGCGATATCACCGGTTACTCCGCGGCCGAGCTGCTGGAGCTGCGCTTCGCGGAATTCACCCACCCCGACGATCGTTCGACTGACTGGGAGTGCTTCCAGCGGCTGGTCCGGGGCGAAATCAACGAGTACCGGGTCGAGAAGCGCTACGTGCGCAAGGACGGGGCCATCGCTTGGGTCAGCGTGAACGTCACGGTCGTCCGCGAAGCCGAAGGCGACCAGCAGTCGACGATGGCCATGATCGAGGACATCACCGAAAGGCGCCGGGGGGAGGAGGCGCTGCGCGAGAGCGAGACCGCGCTGAAGCTTTTCCGAACGCTGATGGAGCGCTCGAGCGACCAAATCTATGTGCTGCAGCCGAAGACCGGGCGTTTTCTCGACGCCAACGAGACCGCCTGGGTCGCGCTGGGGTATGCCCGCGAGGAACTGCTGGCCCTGACTATTTTTGACATCGTGGTCATCGCCCCCGCGGTATTCGCGGCCGTCGCCGGCCGGTTGCGGGCGACGGGCCACGTGACCCTGGAGGCGCGCCATCGGCGCAAGGACGCGACGACCTATCCCGTCGAGGTCAGCCTGTCCCTTGTCGCCCTCGACCGGGAATACATCCTGGCCAGCATCCGCGACATCACTGAGCGCAACCGGGCCGAGGCGCATATCCGCGAGCAGGCCCATCTGCTGGATCTCGCGTCGGACGCGATCATGGTCCGCGATCTCACGGGGTGCGTCCGGTACTGGAACGAGGGCAGCGCGCGGATGCTCGGCTGGTCCGCCGAAGAGGTGCTCGGGCGGAATGTCGACGAGCGCCTGCAGGTGGCCCCGGCGGTCCAGGCGGCGATCCGGGCGGCATTGCGCCGGCACGGCGAGTGGAGCGGCGAGATCACGGTCGTGACCAAGGCGGGGCGGATGGCGACCCTGTTCAGCCGCTGCACGGTGATGCGCGGCGCCCAGCGCGAGGCGGTCTCGCTCCTCGTGATCAACACCGACATCACCGCCAAGAAGGCGCTGGAGTCCCAGGCGCTCCGCGCCCAGCGCCTCGAGGCGATCGGGACGCTTTCGAGCGGCATCGCGCACGACCTGAATAACATTCTGGCCCCGATGCTCATGGCCTCGGGGCTGCTCCAGGACAGCCTCACCCACCCGGAAGACCTGGAACTGATGAAGCTGATCGAGCACTCGGCCCAGCGCGGGGCCGCGATCATCCGGCAGCTCCTGACCTTTAGCCGCGGCATCGAGGGCGAGCGGGTCCCCCTGCAGCTGCGGCCGCTCATCCGGGAAATGGCCGGGATCGCGCTCGAGACCTTTCCGCGCAACATCCAGCTGACCGAGGGTGCCGCCGCGGACCTCTGGCCGGTCCTGGCCGACACGACCCAGATCCACCAGGTCCTGATGAACCTGTGCGTCAACGCGCGGGACGCGATGCCGGAGGGGGGCGAGCTGAGGATCACGGCGGAAAACGTCGCGACCGTGGCGCAGCCGCCCCGGCCCGCCGACCAACCGTCGCCGGGGCCCTATGTCCTGGTCACGGTGGGCGACAGCGGCCGCGGGATCCCGCGGGTGCTGATGGACCGGATCTTCGAGCCGTTCTTCACCACCAAGGGCGTGGGCGAGGGCACGGGACTCGGACTTTCGACGGTGCTCGGGATCGTGCGGAGCCATCAGGGCTTCATTGCGGTGGAGAGCGAACCCGGCCGTGGCTCGACCTTCCGGGTCTATCTGCCCGCGGTGCCGGCCGCGGCGGTCGTGTCCGCGGCCCCGCCCGGGGCGCCCGCCCAGCCCGGCGCGGGGGAAACGATCCTCGTGGTGGACGACGAATTGGCGATCCTCGTCGCGGTCCGGCATTGCCTCGAGAGCGCGGGCTATCGGGTGGTCACCGCCCGGGAGGGGCGCGAGGCGCTGGAGGTGTTCGCCGCGCAGGCGGGGCGGTTGAAGCTCGTCGTGACCGACGTCATGATGCCGGGGATGGACGGATTGAAGCTCGCCCGCGGGCTGCGCGCGCGGGATCCCGGAATTCGCGTGATCGCCTCCAGCGGGCTGGACCAGACGCATAAATCCGGCGAGCTGGCCGAGGGGATAATCGTCGACGTCCTCAACAAGCCCTACGAGCGGGCGACCCTGCTCGCGGCCGTCCAGCGGCACCTCCGGGTGGTGCCGTCCTGACCGGCCGGCCGCGGGGAGATTCAACCTCGAAACGGGACGGCCGGCCTGTTATCGAGCCAGCATGCTCTCCAAGCCGATTCCGCGCTGGGTCCTGATCGCGGGATTCCTCCTGGCCGCGACCGCGGGATCGGTCAACGCGGTTGGCCTCCTCGGCGCCCGCCATCAGGCGCTCTCGCACATGTCCGGACCCCTGACGGTGCTCAGCAATGAGCTCGCGGGTTCCCATTGGTCCCTCGCCGTAAACGCCCTCGCCGTGATCGCCTCCTTTTTTACCGGCTGTGTCATCAGCGCCATGGTGATCCGGCAGGAGGCCCTGCGGCTCGGGCGGCGCTATGGCGCCGTCCTGATCGTGGAATCCGCCTGTCTATGGGCCGCCTGGTGGCTTCTCCGCCAGGACCGGTGCGCGGGCGAATGCGCGGCCGCCCTGGCCTGCGGGCTGCAGAACGCGATGGTGTCCAATTACAGCGGGGCTGTCGTCCGCACGACGCACATGACGGGGATGGTCACCGACCTGGGCATCGCGCTGGGCCAGACCCTGCGGGGCGCCCACGTGGACCGGCGACGCGCGGGGCTCTACGCGCTCCTCGTGGCCGGCTTTGTCGGCGGCGGAATCGCGGGCAGTTTCGGTTACCTCCGGCTGGGCCTGGCGACGCTCGCGATCCCGGCGAGCGTGACCGGGCTGGTCGGCCTCGGCTACATCGCGGCGGTCACGGGGCCCAAGCGCGGGCGCTGAGCGGCATTCCCGGAAAGGGAAGGGCGGAGCCCCCGTAAATTGGCATGCCCGGCGAGTGGGCTGAGTGCTCCAA